>CALVQR010000001.1 GCA_944358265.1 uncultured Bacilli bacterium
AGTGTGAACTTTATCTATATTATTAAATAATACTTGTTTATCTTCCATAAATATCTCCTCTACAAATTACTATTTATTGCTGAGATTATTATATCATTTTGGTCACAAAAAAAATAGTCCTCTACTAGCGACTATCTACAAAAATTTACTAATCTATCTCGGAAGTGAGGTGTATGATTAGTAAAGTAAAATGGTTTAACAATGAGAAAGGATATAATCTCATCGCATAACAATCATATCATAATTTATTTTCTTTTTCAATAGCCCACATATTGATCTTATAATCCCATCATTTCTCTAACAATTCTATCAGAAATTTTAATTGTACCAACTAATACGAGCATATTAAATATTAATTCACCTATGTATTTCCAAACTTGAGTAACGGCTGCAGCACTTGTATCAACTACTGGCGGACTAGATGCAAATAAACTAAATATTATACATGAAAGTATTATTATTGCACCTTCCAAACATACCGCAGCATAACTTTTTAAAAAACTTTTTGTAACATTCTGTGTCGGTTCACCCGCCATTGCAGACAATGGAATTGGAGCTATGGCTGTATATAAGTATAATTTAAAAAATCGTCCATACACAGTCATAATCATAATAAACGCTAGAACAGTGACAACTAATCCACCGATAAGAGTTACTGCCCATAAAGGTATAGATTCAAGGAACCCACAAGATTCTATTGCATCTATTATTCCTTGTGGTAAAGTACTTTTAGCTGAACTAGTTATGTTAGCTGTTGACATGATCTTAGATATAATTCCTTGGGATATTTTAAATATAGATAACATCAAATCCATTCCGTAAGTAACAACAATTTTAGCAACAGAGAATCTTATAAATAGCTTTAAAGCATGCTCAGGTTTTTTTATTTCTGTAAATGAGCCACAAGTTTTAACTACACCTACGACAAAAAACAACACTAATAAAGCTAAACCAATTGCCTGCATTGAACCATATATATTTTTTATAACATTCCATATTGTTCCATCTTTAAAAGTTTCTGGTGTTTGTGTAATAAGTGTCCAAATTTCAGCTAGTTTATCATTCCATGTACTCAAAGCATTTTGTAAATTTTGAACTATCCAGTTATCACTCATGGTTAAAAAACTTTATCCCACAATGGTATTTAATATTTCTTTTGAGAATGTAATAATGATTCCACCAGCTAACGTTAAAAAACCATTAGCTCTTTGAGATGGATCATTGCTTTTAAATGATAAACCTATCTGTACAACACCAAAGCCTAACATTATCATACCTATTGCTCTTATAAGACCAAATATAAAATCGGATAAATTGTTAACCACAGTTAGTGGGTCATCAGCAGCATATACAGTAGTTGCACTAAAAAATAATATTAGTGCTAAATAACATATTTTTAAAACTTTTTCAGTCTTCTTTATTTTTTTTAATATTTCTTTTTCTTTCATATTTACCTTTCCCTTCTAAAAAATCATCTATATCTTCTGAATAGATGATTTCATAATTATTTTTTAATTTTTCCAAATCATTAAAATTGTAATCTAAGTTAGTATCTATTACTAATTCAGCAATAGCATTATTATTTTTGCTATGATCATAAATTTTTCCACCACCATCCGGAGTGAGTTTTATCTTTGGATGTTTTAAAATATCATATTTTTTATCAATAATAGGTCTCTCTCCCCTTATAAATAGAATACAATCAGAATTATCAAGCATTCTCACTTCATCAGGAGTTAACAATTCACGTCCCATAATTTGATAATTAGTGGAATAATTACCAGAGTGTCCTGAACTCTTACCAAATGTATTTGTATCTATTGTTTCTTTTCCTAGTAATTCGCTTACATATTTATGTGTACTTTGTTCATTTCCACCTAAATATAAAAATTCATCACAATTACCAATTATTGATTCCCATTGTTTTTCAAAAAGTGATTTTAACTGTGCAAGATTTTGTAAAATAATTGATACAGAAACATTTCTACTTCTCATTGTAGACAATATTTTTTCAAAATCATCTGGTAAACTAACATTAGCAAATTCATCCATTAAAAAATGAACGTGAATGGGTAAACTCCCATGATAATTATGATCAGCTTGATAAAATAATTGTTGAAATAATTGTGTATATAATATACTTACTAAAAAATTAAAAGAAGTATCATTATCTGGAATAATTGCAAATAAAGCAACTTTTTTTTGTCCAATATCAAATAAATCTAACTCATCAGTTTGAGTTAGATTGGCTAAAGATTCTAAATTAAATTTTTCTAAACGACTAGCCAAAGTTATTTGAATGGACTTCAAAGTTTTAGCTGAACCAGAGTGATAATCTCTATAATATTTAAGTGCGATATGTTCTGGATTTGTTCTTTCTAATTCATTAAATAACATATCTAATGGGCTTACATAATAGTCATCATCTTCATGCACTTCTCCTGCCCGAAGCATTTCCATTACCATTGGAAAATTTTGCTCATCTTCAGGGGCTTCGTATTTTAAATAAAACATTAATGCCAATAATAACATACTTGCAGCTGTATCCCAAAAAGGGTCTTGTGACGAGCTTCCTTTAGGAGTAGTCGCTTTAAATAAATTTGTAACTAATTTTTGAACATCATTATCGTTTTGTATATACACAAATGGATTATAGCAATGTGAACATTCCATATTAATTAGATCAAGTATTCTTATCTCATATCCTTCTTGTTCTAAAAGACTCCCCTCATCTCTTACTATTTCTCCCTTCGGATCTAAAATTACAAAACTTGTATTTGCTTGCATAACATTAGGTTTTGCAAAAAATCTTGTTTTACCTGCTCCACTACCTCCAATCACAACTGTATTTAAATTTCTCCTATGTTTTTTTCCATCAAATCCAATAGAACAATTTTGGGTTAATATCTTATTATTTTCAATGGGCTGTTGAATATATTTTTTGTTTATTCTATCAATATCTCCCCATTTTGCAGAACCATGTTCTTCCTTTTTTCTATAATTTTTTCTTGTAGATAAATATATGCCAATTGCCAAAACATATGCCACAATAAATATAGCTATATATTTTAATGTATTTTCACATAATGTAATTATAAAAGGGTTACTTATCACATTACTAAACTCTTTTATAATTCCTATTAGTCCATCAGAAGAAATAGGTGCAATTAATAAAGCTAACCATATTACAGGTATAATTCCTAAAATAATGAATAATTTATCATTATTATCTTTCTTCAACATACTTTCTTGGGAACATCCTTTTCTTTTGAGGTGCTTCTAATACTTTTAATAAAACTTCATCTACTGCTTCAGAATCCTTTTCTTCATATATCAATTTATTTCTAAATTCATTTAAAGCATTTATTATAATACCTAATTCATATTTATCTAACTCTAGCACTTTTACATCTTTCATTAAGTTCGCTCCTTATTTTTTTTAGGATTATTTATCACATTAAGATTTGATTTAATTTTACTTTTATTCTTTTCATTTCGTTTATTCATACTAGATTCTGATTTTTCCTTATATCCTTTTAATTTTTCCTTTACAGAAGGTTTTTTATCTAATATGTCACCCTCACGAATTGAACTCTTTTGCGTTTCTGAGATAGGATTTGACAGAGGGCTTTTTTCTGTCTTTGCCAAATGGGGGTTTGAAGATTCTCTCCCCTTATTATTTTTTTGTTTTCTTGTTTTCTCTATATTAGAAATTATTTCAGCTTTATTATAAGAAGCTAAATTAAATCTTTCAACTATACGATTAATTCTTCCAGCATCCTCTTTTCTAACAACTATATCTACTAAGCCATCTGGTGCCTTTTGCTTTTTTTCTAGCAATGCACAATAGAGAATTCCATATCTTTTTGCCTCTTCTTGAAATTTTTTTAAATTATCAGTTTTTATTGAAAATACTGTTAAAGGCTTACCACTTTTTAACATATTTGATAATTTTGCTTTTCCACTAGTTTGTTCTTTATTTTTCATAACGGTATATAGTAAGACTGCAACATTTTTAGCTCCTGAACCTGTAACTTTAGCAGCTACTTCAAAGCCTTCCAATGACATTCTTACGATTTGCTCCGCAGCATCACTTGATTGATTCATATATTCCTCCTTTTTATTTATTGTAGTCTTTCAAAATATAAATTTTATGATGATAAAATAATACTTCTTGTATTACATTACCATCTTTAATTATTCTGTAATTATTTCCCCAAAACTTTATCCATAGCCATTTTATTTTCTTCATATTCTTTAACTTTACTTCTTATTTCTTTTTCATTAATTTTTACTTGACTACAAATTGATATATTTTTTTTCAAATCATTTATTTTTAAGTTTATTTCTTTTATTTTTTCTAAGATTCTATTTTTTTCAGATTCATTTTTTATTCGTTTATATTGGTTTCTTAAATGTCTTCTTTGTATTATTAATTCATCATACATACTATTTATCCTTTCATCATACATCTTAAAATCATTAGCCGAAACAATTTTTTCACGATCAAACAATTGAATTATATTATTATAGTAATTCATCTTTCCAAGATCCTCATACATGCTTTTTGTTAACTTGTGTCCATTATTTTTTGTAGGATAAATTTTTAGCAAATAGCAATAATATCTATATAAAGCTACTATTCCATGTGTTTTTACTTTATTCCTGTTATACTTAAAATTATTTAATTCAACTTTTTCATCTTGAATAATGCTAAAATTTTCACGTTCTTCAATAATTCTTTGTTTAATGTTTTCGATGGTATATTCTTCACCAAATTTTCTTTCAATTCTAATGTTTCTTCTATAATTTAAATTTCTTACAGATAATTTTTCATATCTATTAGTAACTTCATAATTCATTCGTTTTAATATCATAAGGAATTCTTGATAAGAATTAGCCTTTTTTATAGCTAGATCAATATCATTTTTTGTATTTATATAATAATTACCTTTATATTCTCGATCCCTTTTTAAATAATAACTGAAGTCTATACCGGATTTAGTTGATGGTTTTTCATCTAAATGTGATAATCCATGTTCATTACAAATTGAATCGTTCAAATATCTTAACTGAGCTGTGGTTTGTCTACAACTATTAAACTTTTTACCATCAACAAATGAAACAGAATTAACAACAAAATGATTATGCAAACATTTCGTATTTAAATGCGTTGTAACAATCACTTCATACTTATCACCCCACATTTCATTTGCAAGTTGAATGCCAATTTCATGGGCTTGGCTAGGACTAACTTCTCCTTCTTTAAATGATTGATATCCATGATATCCTAATACACCACCTGTTTTATTAAAACTCTTTTTAGTTCGATTCATTTGTTCAAAAGCATATTTTTCATCGCAGTTAATTCCTGTTACAAAAAAAGACTTTTCTGTTTTATCTGTATTAGTTGCATAATTGATTGTCGATTGTAAGCTGTTAAATGTTTTATCTTTATTTTTGACGTATTCCATAGTAGATTTTAAGTTAGAATTAATTTTCCATAATTTTGTTACTGCTATATATATCACCAACTTTTTCTAACTTAATTAACTTATTTATTTCTAAAATGTTTTTATCTAATTCGTCTTTATAACTATTTAAATATTTTTGATTAATATATCCTGTTTGATTTGCAATTTTTGCTATCTGATTAATATTAACTCCTATTCGTCGCATTTCATTAATTAGATGAGATAATTTTAGATTAAGTCTAACATTTGGAATATATCCATCAATCATACCTCTTAAAAATTCAGATGGAGTTATTCCTAAATCATCACTCTTTTTTCTTAATTTTTGTAATTGTTCATAGCTTAATCTAAAATTAATTTGTCTTGTCTTCACTTGATTCATAATTCACTTCTGATATCTCCACCATGTTTCTTTTACTTACAACACAAAGACACATTATAAAAACTCCAAATAGGACACCTATAAATAATCCAATTATAAAAAATAGCAATTCACTCATATAATTACCTTCTTTCTTTCAAATTTATTTAAGGGGATTGGGGTGAAACCCCATATTAGGAAAATATGCACACTTTTTTGTGTGCTATACTTTTCCATTGCTTGCTATAAAACAAGAAAACATAATATTACACCCTAAATATTTAATCTTCATTAATATTTTTTATTTCAAAACTAATTTCTACTATGCTGTCATCAATTTCATCTAATAAAAAATCCATTGCAAGTTCCATCACTTCCAAATTATTTTCTGCTTCTAAAACAAATTCATTAACATTTTTAGATATTAATTTAACTAAATATTTGTTCATATAAAAACCTCATCTTTCTAATTTATTTTTATTTTTTCTTTCATAAGTTAAAGTTGATAAATACTCATTTACAGATTCTCTTATGTCATCATTAATACCCAAATCATTTTTTAACCAATCATCATACAAAGTATCTAAAGGATATTCACATTTATTTAATTTCTTAATTTGTTCATCACTAAAATATCTTGAATTAGGATCAAAAAGATATGTAATTTCTTCTTTTATAGTTGTTTCATAAGATTTATCAATAATATAAGTAGGTGTTTGTTTTTTTAAATTATTAATATATGCTTCATATTCTTTAGATATCTTTTCATATAATTTTTCTCTCATATTTTATTAATTAATAGAGATGATATTATCTATCATCTCTATCTGAATTATCTTTTTCTTGGGTACGACTTGACAAAAATGTTACTTTTTCAGCTACAATCACCATAGAATTTTTTCTTTCTCCATCTTTTTCGTAAGTATCAGTTTCAACTCTTCCTTTTACTCCAATTATGTCGCCTTTTTTACAATATTCTGCTGTGTTTTCAGCAATACCATTCCATAATGTACATTTTATAAAATCTGTTTCATATACACCGTCTGCATTCTTATAATTTCTAGGAATAGCTAGAGTTATATTTGTTACTTTTTTCCCACTTTCTAACTCATTAACTTCAGGATTTGAAGTTAATCTTCCTACTAATACTGTTTGATTCAACATATTTAATCACTCTCCTTTTTTATATATTTTTTTCTATTTTGAATCAATTCTTCATAATAATTTTTTTGTATTTCTTTTTCTTCAATATTACATAATAATAAGAAAATAAGTTGTGATGCCTCAAATGGAAATAATCTTAATTCAGCACTTCCATCGTCTTTTAAGTATGTATATTTTATTAATTTATTATATAAGTTATTTGAGTTAATATCTTCTTCTTGAAAATCATCTTTACAATCTGTAAGATTTACTAGTTTATTAAAATAATTTTTATCCACTATTAATCGTATAGTTGGAACTTTTCTCTCTTTTTCCATTTTTATATCCTTTCTTTAAAAATCTTTTTTTTCAATTAAAGTTGCTATGAATACAACTTGTTTATTTGTTCCCGATATACAAGTTATCAATGATATATCGGATTCATTTGTTAGTTTTAAGCTAATATTCCCAGTTTTATCTACCTCGTAAATATTAGTTATTTCATAAATATATTTAACATTGTTATAGTAAAAAAATATTTTATCTTTCATACCTAATTTATGTAATTTATTAAAATAAGCATTACTTGCGTTACCAGAGTGTCCTGCTAAAATTACATGACTATTGCTACTACTATTTGGAAAAATAGTTTCATCTAAGATTTCTACATTGTATTTAACATTATTAAGAGGATCAGTTATATCAACCAATCCTCTTTTAAAGTTAATTTTTGGTATTTCTAAGACTGCAATGTATGTAACTGTTGGTGTTTTTCCTACTTCCTGTTTTGTTTCTATGTTATTTATTTGTTCTTTTTCTTCTTCAAAAAAAACTTCAATTGCATTTTCTTCTTCAAGAAGCAAATTTTTTTCAGATTCTTGTTTATTAATCCATAAAAAAAGACTCCCAACAATTAGTAGAAGTCCTATTCCAATAATTAATTTATTTTTTCTTTTTATTTTTAATAGTTTCATATATTCCATAACCTAAGATTCCAATTCCACAAACAATGCCAATTACATATATAAAATCAAAAATACTTTTATTAGATTCAGTATTAGGAACTTCTACTTTTAATTCATTAAGCATGGTCGCTTTAATTACTTCACCATTTTCTTTAATTTCAAAAGGCATTTTTTCAGTATTCAAAGTATAGCCCTCTGGGGCTTCTTTTTCTATGATATAGTACTTACCATATTTTAAATTTTCAATTACGATTTTACCTTTCTCATCAGTTCTACCACTAAACACTAATTCATTATTTTCAGTATATATTTCGATTAATGTGTTTGGTAGTGGGTTCCCTGTTGAAAAATCTAACTTTGTAAATTCTAATGTACCTTTAATTATTTCATCAGTCATATTTGATTTAATAATTTCACCATCTTCTTTAATTTCAAAGTACATTTTTTCAGGATTTAAAAGATAACCCTCTGGGGCTTCTTTTTCTATGATATAGTACTTACCATATTTTAAATCTTCAATTATTACTTTACCATTTTCATCTGTTTTACCACTAAATATTAGTTTATCATTATCGGTATATACTTCAACTAATGTATTAGGTAATGGTTCTCCTGTTGAAATATCAGTTTTTGTAAATTCTAATATACCTTTTTTAAGTTTGTTAGTTAGATTTAATGATTCAGTCACAATTTCTGTTTTGTTATCAATTTCAGTTAATTCAATTTTATGTTCTTCTAAATCAATAACATATCCATCGATAGTTTTTGTTTCTTTTACTACGTATCTGCCTAAGAACAAGTCATTAAAAATGGCTTTACCGTCTTTATTTGTAACAACTGTTTGAATTAAATCTCCCTTTTTATAATGAAGAACACCATCTAAAGTAATTATATCTTCATCAGCATATAACGAAAATTCTATATTTTCTAATTTTAAATTATTATCATAATGAAAACTATTATCTTCAATTATAAATGTTTCACCAGTTTTTTCTATTTCAATTTTACCCTTTATTTTTTTATTAGAAAATTTAACTTCAATATATTGACCAAAATCGTCATCATCAACTATATTTGAGTTTTCATCAATATTAAAAATAACTCCATCTGTATTAATAACATAACCATCAGGAGTTGTTAGTTCTTCAATTTTATAACTACCACTATTTAAAGGATAAGCTGTAATAAACTCTCCATTTTCATCTGTTTTAAATTCACAAATTGTTTCTTTATCTGGATATGTAACATTTTGACAAACATAATCATTTGTTTTTAAATTTTTAATTTTAAAAGTAACCCCTTTAAAAGGAATAGAAAGTCCAGAATCCTCATCAACTTTCACTAATTTTAATTTTGCAGTGATTTCTGCATTAGAGAAAACCTTATTAATAGTTTTACCTTCTTCACGAACTTCAAAGTGATAATCTTCAATCATTTCGTATCCAGATGTAGTAGTTAATTGTTTTAAAACATAACTTCCATATGGCAATGTAAAATATAACTTTCCTTCTTCATCAGTTATATCTTCAAAAACTTTTTCTCCACTAGAATCATATATAGCAAATTTAGCGCCTACTTCTGGAGTCATAATTTCAGTTTTATCAGTCGCATAAACCTTTGTAAATTCAAAACTTCTCTTTATTACTTCCTCAAAGACGTCAACATTAACTAATAAATGATTTTCATCAATTGTAAAATTATATTTTTGTGTATCTAGTGTATAACCTAAACTCGGTGTTATTTCTCTTAGATAGAACTTACCTAATTTAGGTAAATAATCGCTTATTGCATAAGAATTCTCATCTGTTGTCAAAGTAGTAATCAATTCATCACTTGAGGCATCATATACCCCATATATCGCTCCTTTTAATGTTGCCTCTCCTTGAGGCTTTACTGTTCCATTATCGACATCTTTTTTTATAATTTCCACTTTACCGCCCACTACTTTTAAATTGATTTTATAACTTATTGGATCATAAGAACCAACACGCATAACATTTTGAGTGTTTTCTTTAAAATACACAACTGGAGGTGTACTATATTTTGTATCAGATTTTGTTAAAGTTATCTGACCATTTCCTACACCAGTTGCTTTAATGCTTAATGAATTATCACTAATACTCGCATTTACATTAGATTGATTAGAAACTTTAAAATTATTTAATACACCGTTACTGTCGTTTAAAGTAATTGTATTTCCAATTGGAATAGTAATATTAGATGTATTAAAATTAGGTGCTTTATAATGATTAGCTACTAAGCTTTCAATTTCAGCGATTTCCGAAGCATATAACCCATCATTTCTTGTTCCATTTAACCCATTTGTGAAATAAAAATCTCCATTTGGCTCTGCTGTTCTCCAAATTAATATTTGCGTGATATAATACCATTTTGCATCATTATGATTTCCATATGAATAGCCATAATAAGCCAACAAACTAATTCTATCCCATTGCTCTTTTGACATGTTTAAAACCAATTCGTAGTCATCCCTAGCTACATTATAAACATAATTATTATCAATGTTTACAAAAGGTTGCAAACAATAAACAAACGCATTATCTTCACTACGTCTTAGAAATCGTCCTTGTTGGTAATGAACTTTCCCATTTGGTTCTACCTTATTAATATAAATATTTGGAATATATTCACTTGGCCATATTGCTTGACCAATATATTGTTCCGCATTAACTGTAGTCATACCAGTTAGTGCTATAAATCCAGTTAAAATAACTGAAAATAAAAACATTAATTTCTTTTTCATAAACCCTCCTTAAATTTCTCTAAAAAAAAGAACCCCTTAGGGTTGTAATTCAAAAAACTCAAAATCTTCTCCTAAATATTTTCCTGAGTAACTTACTACATTGTTACATTTAAAACCTCCACTGTGTGTTTGCAAATATTCATTACCGTATTCTTGGCATTTTAATAAACAGTCATTTTCGTTTGAACAATATTTACTTTCATCTAAATTAATACCAAAATCTACTGTTTGCCATTTCCATGCTGGGGAATTATAATAATCATATTCTGATATTCCCAATTTTTCCCACTCTTTTAATTCTTTTGAAGGTGTTGTAACATCCTCTGAAATACTATTTGAAGAAATATTTTCATTTTTTTCACTTTTATTTATTATTTTATCATTTTTGTTAGTACTAGGCTGCTCTTGTATAGAATCATTATTTTCATTTTCTTTAATATTAATATCTTTGTCATTGTTTTGATTATCATTTAAATTATTTTCTTTATCTTCATCAGCTTTAATTATTTCTTTACTAGGTTTTTCATTAATTGTCAAATCAGATATATTACTTTTATTATCCTTTAAATAAAAGACATATATAAAACAGCTAACAATTATTACCAAGATAACTAAAATCATTATAATAACCTTCTTCATATTTCCACTCCTTTTTAAATTATATAGCATAATAATTTATAAATTAAAAATATGTGATTATCTTTCTCGATCATCTTTTTTCATGTTATTAAAAGTTTTAAGATTATCATTCCAATATTTATCATCATTTAACCAATCATAGTCATCATCATAAAGTGGAGAATCATTTTCAAATTTTTTAAAATTTAAATCTAAAGCCGACTTAAAATATCCATATTTATTTACAATTTCATTACCATCTTCATCTTTAAATTTATTACTTTTTACTTTATTAACAATATAATGAATTGACATGAATAACTGTTCTCTAGTATAACCTCTATTCAAGTAGTCACTAAATAAATTATCATAATAATTTAGATTATACTCATTACTATTTACATATCCATTTTTTATTAATTCTTTTGTAAATATTGAATATTCATCACTATGTGATGTTTTATCTATTTTATCTATTAATTTATTAGTATTTATTATATTAGTATTTAATTGTTGTTGATTTTCCAATGTTGGACTATCCATAGGTGGAAAATCACATGTTGGATTGTTTTGACTCAAATACAAACTTTTAGGAAGATCATATACTATATATTTATAAGTAAATAATCCTTTATTATCTTTTTGTTTTATTATTTCAATATATCCAGCATTTTTTAATTCATTTATTGCTGTTCTTATAGCCGAATAACTTTCCTTACATATGGATACTAAACCGTTAAATGAATAATCCCAATTTGGAGGTAAACTTATCATTTTACATAATAATCCAATTGATTTTAATGAAAGATTTTTATCACGTAATATCTGATTGTTAACAATCGTAAAATTATTACTTCTCTTTATTTGAAATTCTGTTTTGTTGTTCATTTTTATACCTCCAATCAAAAAAAGAGCTTGCCACAGCTCTATCTTTCACACTTATCACGTTCTTTTAGATGCCTACCATAAAATTCGCACGCTTTTATAACAAAGTCCTCATAATTATTTATCCTAATATTTTTGGGTACAACACTGCGAATTTTGTCTTCACTCAATTTGATTTTGGGGACTTGATTAGGTTTTTCTTGTTCCATAATTTCTCGTATTTTTTCTTCATTAAGATTATTAGAATCACTTAATTTTCTAAATTCAATTGTTTGGGCATGACTGGGAGTTGATTCAGTATATCCAATAGAATCCAAAACTAACAATTGTTCATCCTTCTTTAAATATGATAATTCTACAGCTGGTCTTAGAGCTATAGATGGTGATTCTCCTAAAACAGAATTATCTACCATTTGCAATAATTCTGGAATAAGTTCATTTAACCTAATATATCTATATACTTGGTTTTTACTTTCCCCAGCTTCTGCGCCTATTAATTCAGATGACAACTTATTTCCCACTGGGGAAGAAGTTAAATCTTGACGACTACCTTGATGTTTTATGGCATCAAGTTTCATTTTATATGCTTTTGCTTTTTCACTTGGTAAAATGAATTCACGATGCATATTTGAATCAACCATATAAATAATTGCTTCGTCATCTGACATATTTCTAACAATACATGGTATTGATTTGTTTCCAATAAGTTCTGAAGCTCTTTTTCTTCTATGACCAGATATTATTTCATAACGTTCACCTTTTTCTCTTACAATAATAGGTTCTAGTACACCATTAGCATTAATACTCTCTTCCAATTTCCTAAGTTCATCATTTTCTATCACTTTAAACGGATGATTTGGAAAACAATCAATCATAGATAGATCAATATTTTCTATCTTTTCTTTTTGTTTATCATCACGTTGCTCTTGTGTAGTAAAGAAATCATCTAGATTGAAATTGGGACGATCTATGTTGCTCTTTTTGTCCATCTTCTAATACCTCTTTTGCAAAATTATTATAAGCTAAAGATACTTTACTATTTTTATCATATGATAGAATACTTTCTCCTTGAGAAGTTGATTCTGCAACTTTAATTGCTCTAGGAATTTGTGTATTAAATAATTTAAATACATTACCATATGTTTCAGATAATTCTTTTCTAATATTTTTGGCTAAGTTTGTTCTTTCATCAACTAATGTTAATAAAATACCACCTACTTTTAAATCAGGATTTATCTGTTTTCTAACTTTTAATACGGTTTGTAGTAAATGTCCCATACCCTTTGTAGCAAGAAATTGAGATTGAACAGGAATTATTACTTTATCTGAGCAAGCTAAGGCATTTATCGTAACCATACCAAGTGAAGGCATACAATCAATTAAAATATAATCGTACTTATCTTTTAGAGAACTTATTGAGTTTTTCATCGTATATTCTCTACTCATTGCATTTACTAGACTAACTTCCATAGAAGATAATTCTAGATTTGCTGGAATAACATCTAATCCTTCAGCATGATGCAGTATAGCTTCATCAGCTTTTACTTCTCTATCAGAAACCGTTCTTTCCATAAGAGTTGCAATTGTAATAGGTATTTCATCCGTATTGTGCCATCCCATATAAGTTGTCAAATCACCTTGCGGATCTGCATCAATCAATAGCACCCTCTTACCTTTATTAGCAAGTGCCACTCCTAAACTAAAAGTTGTTGTTGTTTTTCCTACTCCTCCTTTTTGATTAGCAATAGCAATAACTTCACATTTCGGCATCATTTCACCTCCTTTCTTTATATTTCCCACTTATCCACCCATTTTTTAATAAAAAAATTAAAAAAAAAAAGCACTTTAATCGTGCTAATAAATTATTTATAATAATTAAAATCAGATTTTTCCCATATGGATTCAAATTCATTTTCTATTTCATCTAAACTCATATTTTCAATTGCATACATATGAATTTTTATCCAATAATTATTTTTCTGTGTTCTAATAAGAAACTCATAATTATTTCTATCATATAATTCATATTCGTAAACATCAATATAATATTTAATTCCTTTTTTATCACTAATTTTTTTTTGGAAATATCTATTAGCATATGGTTCAACTTTAGGAACATCATATTCTATATATCCTGCATTAAATAGTACTTTAGCATTCATGTTATCACCTTTCAAATTTTTTAATACTTTTGAAAATAAACTCTAATTTATCAATTTGTTTTTCTATATGCCAATGTCCACAATACCATTTATCGTAATTTATTATTTCCTCTAATTGATTTAAAAATATTTCCATTTTCTTATCAATTTTTAATTGATTAAAGGCATATATAAAGTTATCTTGTGGTTCATATTTTAATGGACAAGTATGAGATAATATAATATCGACATGTTTTCCTTTATATTTCTTTATTATATAATCTTTTTCTTCTTCTTTTAGCTGCTCATCTTTAAACCATTTATATCCATGTGTAATCCTATAATTTTTATCAACAGAATAAGCTCCTCCAACTACTAAAACGCTTTTATTATCAATGTTATATAACTCACCATTTTTTGCAAATATTAAATTAGGATATTTATCTTCAATATAAACGTTTCCTCCAAACATTTTAGTTTCATGATAATTACTTATATTTTCTGGTCTTTCCTCATGATTCCCTTGAATAAAAAAGATTTTTAGACTATACAAACTTAAAAATTCCTTTAAGCGATTGTCATGTTCGTTTAAAAAGTAATTAACTCCTGCATCCCCGAGAATAATAAGCATATCATCTTTTGAAATTTTTAAATTATTTAATCTCGAGAAATCTCCATGGGTGTCACCAGTAATATAAATCATAGTATCAACTCCATATTCACTATAAAACAAATAAAAATAATATACAAATGTACAAAAAAACTAGTTTTCTACTAGTTTTACTTAACTTCAATCATGTTAGCCGAGGCAAGAGCATTCAGCACCTCCTGCATTCAAGTGGTTAGATATTACTAGTACATCAGGTGAGTTACCATAAGCACTTAATATTCTATTAACTCTTTCATTTGGAGTTAATGTTTCATCAACTTGTCTAATTAAGGTAGAATTAACTCCTAATTCTTTAAAGCGATTATTTAAATACTCTGCTATTTTTAAAGCATATTCTTTCTCAACAATACCATTGCCACTAGCACCTGGATCGCTTCCCCCATGCCCAGCATCAATAACTATTTTTACATTATTATTCATAAAATCCTCCTCAAAGTATTTTATGATAAATGTCTATTTTTGCTATTAATTACATAAAAAAATTATAATTTTTACCCAATAAATCTAAAATTTTATATTTAGTGTTTTAATATAAATTATCATAAGAATTAAAAATTGACGATACATATAATAATTTTAGTTCTAAAATCCATATATTTTTTTAAAACTATTATAAATAAATTCTATTAATTTAATTTGTTTAACAATTCAAGCATAACATTTGCAATTTTTTTAGAACTATCTGCTAAGAAGTCTTCATAAGTGATTACATTATTATTATTAGGTGTATCTGATATACTTCTAATTACTAAAAAAGGAATATTGCTTAAATAACATACTTGTGCAATAGAAGCACCTTCCATTTCAACACATAATGCATTAAATTTATTATTTATTTTTTTACCCATTATATAATCTGTACAAAATATATCTCCTGATGCAATTACTCCACTGACTACATTAACATTATTAAAAGATATTGATTTTGCCAATTTTACCAGATATTCATCAGAATCTATATATACTCCTACACCTGGAATATATCCTTTTTCATGATCAAAAGCAGTAATATCAAAATCATGTTGTACTAATTTTTCGCCTATTACTATATCCCCAACATTTAATTTATCTGACACACTACCCGCCACACCTATATTAAATATATAATCAACCTTTATATTATCAATTAATATTTGAGTACATCTTGCAGCATTTACTTTTCCTACACCACTTTCTACCATAACAACATAAATATTATTAATAAATGCTTCATAAAAAGTCAAATCAAATATAGTATATTCTTTTTTTATAATTAAGTATTTCTTTAATTCTAAAAGTTCTTCATTCATTGCAAATATTATCCCAACTTTTTTCATATTAATCCTCCACACATGTATATTATAACTTATTATTTATAGATTTTACAAAAAAATATTTTACTGATATAATATGTAAGCAAAGAGGGATAAATTATGAAAAATAAATTAACCAAAAAAAGTTTATTATTAATGCTTATGCTTTCACTACTTAATGCATCTGCTTGTAAAAATAATAATTCTAACATAAATACACAGACAACAACTGAAAGTATTACTGAAACTATTCAAGATGAAACAACAACTCAAATACCTACAACTGAATCCACTACGGAAGATATTATAACTACAGAGTCTACTATAGAAAATATTATAACTACAGAGTCTACTACAGAACAATCAATAAATAATGATGATATAGTTATAACAAATATAGACTCAGATAAAGAAGAAATAGAATATTATTTATCTGAAGATCCTATTAATATGACTATGTTAGGAGAAAAATCAAAAGCATTCTTTATAAAATGTGTTGATTTTATATTTTATGATAGTGAAATAAATGGTGTTACTTTTAAAGAATTATCAGATGAAGCAAAAGAAGATATATATACTACTTTTTGTTATATAGATGAATTAGTAGTAGTATATTTTCCAAATTATAAAGAAAATATTTCTGAAAAATATACTATAGTTAAAGACTTCACTAAAAAATCTTATTTTTATGTACTTGATAAAATAAAAGAAGCAATTGGAGAAAACAATTATGAAAAAATAAAAGAAATAAAAGATAGTGTTATAGATACCGTATCAGATACATATGAAAATACTAAAGAAAAAGTAAAAGAATGGTATGAAGATTTTAGATCAAATTAAAAAACATGTTTATAAACATGTTTTTATTCTGTTTCAGTCACATCTTTAAATCCACAATCTAATTGAACTTCTATAGTATAATCTCTTTTACCATATGGACTTTTTGGATAAATAATAGCTTTTGTATTATTTAAGTTACATGCTTCGCCTTCTTCATTTTTAAATGTATCTGCTTCATTTTGATTTTTTCCATTATCATATCGTAATAAATTATCTAAATTAATTTTTACTCCAATTTCTTCAAATTTAGATAAACTTTCTGCAATTTCTTCTTCTGATTTATCTTTTGTAAATTCATCATAATAAAAATTTGTGTAAAATTCTTCTCCCATTTTTGTAAGTTTTTCACTTAATTTTTCTTCTAAAGTTTTATTATTTCTATTAGCTATACAAAATATAACAATAAATACAATTATAAGACCAAGGGCGATTGAGCCAATCAAAATTAGCTTATTTCTTTTTTCTTTTTCAATAAATTCTTTTGTTTTTTCTTTTTTACTTTTTGCCATAGTATCACTTCTTTCTATATTTTTATCTTTATACCCCAATCTCTACTTAATGTCTTTATAAAAATGTATTCACATCACTATATTATTGTTAACAAAATTGTATAATATATAAATAATATTGTCAATATAATTAAATTAATTGATAATAACATTTCATAATATCATTAATAAAATTTTTATATTAAAATTAACAAATATTAATTATCATTTTCTATATATTTTGATTCATCTATTTCAACACTGTTTATACTATTAAATCTTTTAGTTATTTTTTCTGTTGTTGTATGAATATCCTCAACATCTCTACTTACTGTTTGTATACTTCTAGATAATTTATCCCAACGTTCTTTATATCTAGAAAATTCTATAGATAATTTACTTAATTCTTGTCCTATAACTTTTGCATACTTATCTCTTTCTATATTTTTAATTATAACTTGAATTGTTGTTAATGTACTTATAAGAGTTGTGGGTGATGTAATCCATACTCTTTTTTTATAAGCATATTCTATTATATCGCTATGATATGCATTTAATTCTGCAAATATTGCTTCTGCAGGTAAAAACATTATAGCTTGATTACTTGTTACTCCATCAATTATATATTTATTTGCAATTGCATCTATATGTTTTTTTACATCACCTTTAAATGATTTTGCAGCTAATTCTCTATCAGATTGACTATATCTTTTATCAACCATTATTCTATAATTTTCGAGTGGAAATTTAGAATCTATTGCAACTACTCCTAGTGGTTCAGGTGCAAAAAGTACTGCATCTGCAATTGTTCCATTTGGAAAAGAATATTGAAGTTTATATATATTATCATTCTTCTCTCCAAACACACTAGAAAGTATATGCTTTAAATTCACTTCACCATATATACCTCTACTCTTCTTATCAGTAAGTATAGATTGAAGTGATACTATATCACTTGATAAATTATCTATCTTCTTTTGCGCTTCATCAATTTTGCTTAATCTTTCTAAGACAGAAGAAAAAGTTTTATTTGTTTTCTCAAAATTTTCATCTAATCTTTCATTTACTCTGTCATTAATCATATTAAGTCTAATTTCAATCTTTTCATTCAATTTATTTATATCTTCATTCATATTTTTATTAATATCAATTTTAAATTCACCA
This sequence comes from uncultured Bacilli bacterium, assembly GCA_944358265.1. Classification (GTDB taxonomy): domain Bacteria; phylum Bacillota_I; class Bacilli_A; order RF39; family UBA660; genus CAG-433. The sequence goes on from CALVQR010000001.1 coordinate 18,806, forward strand.
AGTTCTTTAGTTAAATTTGTTTCTAATTTGCCTAGTCTTTCTGTTATATTTCCCTCATTGATATTTTTAAATAAACTAATTGTTACTAACACTACTAATAGAATTAGAATTCCTATAATTATATACTCCATTTACTCCTCCTATTTTACAAACTTATTTACTACTTTACTTACAAAATACGCAAGTATTAACATTACAGTTATTTGTGCGATTGTATATGGATCAGATATACTTTCAAGTAAACTTTTCCCGATAAATCCCCAGAAATAAACCATAGGAAACTTCCCAATTATGAGCGCACTGAAATATCTTTTTGTATCTATATCAGATAATCCTGCGCCAATATTTATTGCAAATGCCGGTGTAAAAGGCACTGCAAGTAATATAACTAAATTACTATATGATAGTTTATTAATATATTTTTTGAATTTTACTATAACTTTATTATTTGTATATTTTTTTTCAAACTTATTTTTTAACTTTCTACATAAGAAAAATGAAATCATGCACCCTATAACAGTTGCAATCCAAGATAAAATAAAACCAAAAACAGAACCTAATGTAATTACATTAAGTGCAATAAATACTGCAAGTGGTAATATAGGAATCATTGATTCTAATATTATTAATAAAAATCCCACTATAAATCCGAAATTACCTACCGAGTTTGTTATAAAATCGATTGCTTGATTTATTATCGTCTCCATTGTAGCCTCCAATAATATTATAACTCATTTATACTAAAAAAATAAAGTTTTATACTTTATTTTTTAATTTATATTATGAATTATTACTCATGATTCTTTTATTTTCCATTAAATTTAATATTTCCTTTAATTTATAAAATTTATTATTATCATTTTTTGCAACATTTATAAGTTTACTATATATTTTATCTGTATCATCTAGTTTCTCATTATATATTTCATAAAATATATATTTTAATTTTGTTTGTTCATTATTTTTTTTCATATTGTCAAGTTTTAATATTATATATTTTTCTATTTCTTCTTCTTTCCTAGTTATATATTTTTCCTTTATTTTATTTTTACTTTTTAATTTATAGTCAATAATTGAATATTTAATATTTTTAGAAGAATCTAATATCTCGATTTCTTCATCAATACTTAAATTACTTTTCATATAACTATTTCCTTCAGAATCAAATTCAATTGCAATCGCAGAATAATCAGATACAAATACACATGCATATCTAACTAAATTTATTGAATTTGGTGTATATACCTCGGTTTTATCTTCAATTAATTCAAGAAATTTTTTATTAATTAAAATTTCATCATTTTTTAAATTTTCAAAAGTTTCTATATCAACTTTATATAATGGTATTTTTAAAATAAATTCTGGATCATCATCTTCTCTCCATTCATAAAATTCATATAAAGTATTTTTACTAAAATTTAATGTTATATCATAAATATAATTCATTTTTTCCTCCTTTAATAAACATAACTAAACTCATTAATATTACTCCAAAAATAAAATTCAAACATTCAATACGTCTAATAATAAAATTTACATATTCTAAAAAATTATACCCGAGACTAAGTAAATTTAAATAAATAATTATATAACTAAGTCCGATTACAGTTAATCCAAAACCAAATAAGAATATCAAAAAACGTAAAGACAAAATCATCACCTACATAATTTTATTTATTTTTTAGTGTAATTATTATATAATTATTAGTAGAGGTGATAAAATGTTATTATTAAAATATTTAATTTTAGGAATAATTCAAGGATTTACAGAACCACTTCCAATATCTTCTAGCGGACACCTTAGAATATTTAAATCGCTTTTTAATAGTGAAGTATTAAGTGATATGAATTTTGAAATTATTGTTAACTTTGGTTCTTTAGTTGCCATATTAATATTATATAGAAAAGAGATAACTAATATTATAAAAGACTTTTTTTGTTATATAAAAACTAAAGAAGAAAAATATAAAATCAATTTTAAATATGCATGGTTAATAGTTATTGGAACAATCCCTGCGGGAATTCTTGGATTGTTTGTAAAAGATTTTATAGAAACTTATTTTACTGCCAAACTAGTAGGTCTAATGCTTATTATTACTTCAATACTTTTATTTATGATTAAAGATATAAAAGGTAAAAAAGAAAAAAAAGATATGACTATTTTAGATGCATTAAAAATAGGTTTATTTCAAGTAGTTGCTCTATTACCTGGGATAAGTAGAAGTGGCGCAACTGTAGTTGGAGGAATGAAATCTAATTTAACTAGAGAAACAGCATTAAATTACTCTTTTATGTTATATATACCAATAAGTATTGCAAGTATGTTTTTAGGAGTTAGCGATTTATTAAATTCTGGATCTTTAAATGAATTATTAATTCCATATTTGGTAAGTATGATAGCCGCAGGAATAGTTACTTATTATGCTGCAAAATTATTTATTAATGTCATGAAAAAAGGTAAATTAATTTACTTTTCAATATACTGCTTTATTGTAGGACTAATAACTTTTATAATATTTTAAAAAAAATAGCTTAAAAATTAAGCTATTTTTTTTAAAATCCACAATCGAGTTTTATTTCTGAAAAAAAATCTGTTTTGGTATATGGGCTTTTTGGATATATTATAATCATTGTATTTTCTTTATCACAAGATTTATTTTTACTTTTAAAATTAGATATTTTTTCTTTATATTCATCACTATATTTTTCCATTTCAGTAAGATTAAACTTTAATCCAGTAGTTTCATATTTTTTCAAAAATTCTGCTACTTCTTCGTTTGTTTTACCATTTGAAATTTGTAAATAATAATATTCTGAATATAAGTTTTCACCCATTGAAGTTAAATCTCTAACTATTTTTTCCTCTTTTGATAATCTTAAATCTTTAGTAAGATAAAATATCAATAATCCTACAACAAATAAACCTATAATTATTAAAATAATACCTAATATTCTTTTCATATTCATAATAACACCTATTCTATTATGTAATTTTCACTCTTATGTGGTTCTGTAAATAATAAATTTCTGTAATTTTGTTGCCTTAAAACTTCATAAATTACAATTGCAGCACAATTAGATAAATTAAGTGCACGAACATTTTTAGTCATTGGTATTCTCATACATTTATCTAAATCATTTCTTAATATTTCTTTTGGAATTCCAGTACTTTCTTTTCCAAAAATCAAATATATATTTTCGTTAGTATTACTATAATCAAAAGAAGTATGTGGTTTTTTTCCATATCTTGTAAAATAGTAATAAGTTCCTTTATTTTTAGATTTAAAGTCATCAAAATTTTCATATACTTCATAATCTAATTTATCTAAATAATTAGCAGAACTTCTCTTTAAATACTTTTCTTCAAGAGAAAAACCAAGAGGTTTTATAAGATGTAATTTAGTCCCTGTTGCAACACATGTTCTCATTATATTTCCAGTATTTCCAGGAATTTCTGGTTCAAATAATACTATATTATTCATTTTAATAGTTTTGTGCTTTTTTTTCAAAATAAGCTTGAGGATGTGCGCATACTGGACATACCTTTGGAGCTTCTTCACCTACGTATACATAACCGCAGTTACGACAAATCCATACAGTTTCTTCTCCTTTTTTAAATACCATATCATCTTCAATATTTCCAATTAATTTCATATATCTTTCTTCGTGATGTTTTTCTATTTTACCAACTTCTTCAAAAAGATATGCAATTCTGTCAAATCCTTCTTCTCTAGCTTCTTTAGCAAAAGTTGCATACATATCTGTCCATTCATAATTTTCACCTGCGGCCGCATCTTTTAAGTTTTCTAATGTTGAAGGAATATCCCCACCATGTAGTTCTTTAAACCACATTTTAGCATGTTCTTTTTCATTACCTGCAGTTTCTTCAAAAAGTGCTCCTATTTGCTCATATCCTTCCTTTTTAGCCTTTGAAGCATAATAAGTATATTTGTTTCTTGCTTGACTTTCTCCTGCGAAAGCTGCAAGTAAATTTGCTTCTGTTTTAGTTCCTTTTAGTTCCATAAATTATACCTCCTTACATCCTTATTAGGACTATTATAATTATACACTATTTTTTATTTTAATTCATTAGTTTATTTGAAATTTTTATAATATTTTATTATTTCGAATAATATATGATAAAATGAATATATTTTATTGAAAGGATGAATTATATGAACAATGGATATTATCAAAACATGAATAATTATCAAACACCATCAGGATACCCAAATCAACAATATGCTCCTACCGTAAGTACTACAGAATTTCCACTAGAACAATCTTATGTTGAAAATATTCTAAGATTAAACAAAGGAAAATATGGAAAATTTTACGTTTCCTTTCCGGACTCAATTGAGTGGAAAGATAAAATTTTTACTGGAATTGTAGAACAAGCAGGAAGAGATCACTTAATAATTAGCGATCCTTCAACGGGAAAATGGTATTTAATTTTAATGATATATTTAAATTATGTTGAATTTGAAGAGAATATTAATTATAGTCCCGATTTCACTTTAAAAGGATTGTAATATTCTTTTTATTTTGCTATAATTTTATTATAGTAGAAGGTGATTAAAAGTGACAATTCATTTTATTATTATTTTAATTATTATTTTTTTATTTGCACTTTTTATAGTATGCAGTATAACATATAACAAATTTCAAGATTATATTATAAAAATTAATGAGGTTGAAAGTAAAATAGATGATTCATTAAGAGAAAAATTTGATATAATTTTAAAACTTAACAATGTTATAAAAGAAATTATCAAAACAAATAAAACTTTAGTAGATGATATATCGAAAATAAGAGATGAAAATATTAGTAGTTTTGAAATAGATAGAAAATTAGTTGAAGCCATTAATAAAGTAAATTTTGTAAAAAGTAAATATGATGAAGTTGATTCAAATGAAGAAATAATAAAATTAACATATCAAATTGAAGATATAGATGAATCATTAAAAGCATTTAAAAAATTTTATAATGAAACAATAACTAATTATAACAAACTAATTAGATTATTTCCTTACAATATAATAGGAAAAATTTTAAAATATAAAGAAAAAACCTTTTTCGATGGCAAAAATATGAACGATGATGATATAAAAGATTTTAAATTATAAAAAGTGCAAAAAATGCACTTTTTTATTTATATTCTTAAAAACCATCCTCCACGTTTACAACATTATATCCCTGAACCTCCAATAATTTGCAACATCTTTTACTTTTTATCCCAGAGGAACAATAAATATAATATGTAGTATTTTTATCTAAATACATATATGGCATATCTATTAAGTTATTTTCATCAATGTTTTTAGCATTATATATATGAGATTTAATGTATCTATTTTTACTTCTTATATCAATTATATTATACTCTGGTTTTAAGTCTTTTATTTTAATACTTTTCATAGTGCTCACTCCATTATATAATATGAAGAAATTAAAACTATTTGAGTAAATTTACCAATTTATTTTATTTAAATTATTTTTTTCTAGAAAATCATTTGTTTTCGAAAAAGGTTTTGAACCAAAGAAACCATTATTCGCAGAAAATGGAGATGGATGCGTTGACTCTATAACTAAATGTTTAGGATTTGTTATATATTTTTTCTTTTCTCTAGCATTATTTCCCCAAAAAATAAATACTACTGGTGTATCTTTTTCATTTAATTTTTGGATAACTACATCAGTAAATTTATGCCATCCTATGTTTTTATGAGAATTTGGTTTATCTTTTTCCACAGTTAAACCTGTGTTTAAAAGCATTACACCTTGTTTTTGCCAATTTGTTAAATCTCCATTATTATAATCTTTTTCTATACCTAAATCATCATATAACTCTTTATAAATATTCTTAAGTGATGGTGGTAATTTTTTAGCGCGAGTAGAAAAAGCATAACCGTGTGCTTCTCCTTCACCATGATATGGATCTTGTCCTAAAATTACTACTTTAACATCTTTATATGGAAGTTTAAAAGCATTAAAAATATCTTTTTTAGGAGGATAAATTTCCTTAATTTTATAAAGTTCTCTAAGTTCATATAGTATTCTTAAAAAATACTCTTTATGAATTTCTTCATCTAATACTATATCCCAATCATTATTGAATAATAACATTTATATCACCTATTTAATTATACCATATTACTTATTCAATTTTAAATATTCTATTAATTTATTACAAAATAGCAGTCTAGAGAAATAAAAAGAAATTAGTATAAACTAATTTCTTTACTTATGATATGATTCATTATTATTTATTTTATATGCCCTATATATTTGTTCTAGAAGCATAACTCTAAACATTTGATGAGTAAAAGTCATTTTAGAAAATGATAACTTATAATTACTTAACTCTTTTATGTCATTATGTAGCCCATATGACCCTCCAATTATAAAACATATATCACTATTATGAATAAAAATATTATTTAGTTTATTTGCAAACTGAGTACTAGATATAATATTTCCTTCTATTTCCATAGTTATTATATAATCTTTTTCAGAAATATGTTTTAAAATATTATCTCTTTCTTTTTCTAAAATCTTAATAATATCATAATTCTCATCTGGAACTTCTATTATATTAATTTTAGTATATTTACTAAGTCTTTTTAAATATTCTTTAATTGCTTCATTCAAATATTTTTCTTTTATTTTTCCCACACATATTATTTTTATCATACTTCAATTAACTCCGTTGCTTCATTTTGTCTTGCAACAGAAACATTATTAAAATTTATGTTATTTTTTCTAGTAATTTCATTAAATGTTTCTATTACCTTTTCTTCAGTATTATTATGTTCACTTATATGAGCAAAAATAATTCTTTTAGTATTATTTCCAATAAATTTACATAAATAATCACTTGCCTGTTTATTAGATAAGTGTCCTTTATCACTTATTACTCTTTGTTGTAAGTAATAAGGATAAGGTCCTTCTCTAAGCATTTTTACATCATGATTACTTTCAAGTATATATAAATTATTATTTGATAAAATATCATAATATCTACTATTTATATAACCTGTATCAGTTATATATACCATTGATGAAGATTCATTCTTAATTATAAAACCTATTGAATCTTCTGCATCATGAGAAGTTTTTATAATATTAACTTCTAAATCCTCAATTTTTGTTTTTTTATCATAATATAATTCATATCTAAATGTTCCTACTTCTTTTATTAAAACATTTAACAGTTTCTCAGTAACATGTATAATTGGGTTATATTTTTTTATAAAGACTTTTAAACCTTTAATATGATCCGCGTGGTTATGTGTTATTAATATATGAGTTATTTCATTAGGATTTATATCTAATCCGTTTAGTGTTTTTTCAACATATGCACAAGTGGTTCCAATATCGATTAATAATTTTACTTTATCTGTGACAATTAGGCATGAATTTCCTTTACTGCCACTTGATAATACGCACGTTTTCATCGATATAGTGTTAATGGATTTATTGAACCTGAATTTGTATTAACTTGGAAGTGTAAATGTGTACCTGTTGAACTACCACTATTTCCCATATAACCCACAATTTGACCTTTTGAAACTCTTTGGCCCACTGAAACTCTAATATTACTTCCCATTATATGTGAATATATTACCTCAAATCCTGAATATTGTATTCTTATGGCATTACCATATCCACCACCACAAGAACTTCCATAATATCCTCTATCAGCACAACCATTAGTAACAGATGTTACTACTCCATTACCAATAGAATATATTGGTGACCCAAATCCACATCCAGATATATCTATACCTGCATGTAATCTACCCCACCTATATCCATAATAACTAGTTATTATGTACGGAGAAATTGTAGGCCATCCCCAATCTCCCGAAACTGTAGCAGGTGTCCCTCCTCCTGAATAACCAGATTCATACTGTTTAGTTCCTTTTAAAACTACTTTATTTATAGGTTCTACTAAAACATCATAATTTGTAATATATGCCGGTTGTGCCTCTCCATTTACATATTTAATTTTAGATGTAACTCTTTGAGTCCCATTTACGCCCTCAGTTTGAACTTTACTAGTACCAACATATAAACTTGAATCTTCCTTTTCAATAACTTGATAAGGTTTATCCATATCTTCAACTATATGTTTATCTACTACAATACTTAAAATAGGATCAATAAGTGCAACACTAACTTTTTGTCCAACACTTAATAAATTATTACTACTAGTAAACTCCGGATTAACTATTAAAAATTCTTCTACACCAAGTTTATTATTAAACGCAACTGTTTCTATTGTATCCCCAGGTTGTACTGTATATTCTTGTTCTTTATCAAGAGAACCAAATAACAAATATTGCGCCAATGTAGTTAAATCTGTAAAAATTACTTCATCAGTAGAAATAAATGTCTCTGTTATTGTTATTTTTTCGTCTATAGAAATATTTTCTATAATAGATCCTGTTGTTTCTATCTCCTTTTGTGTATCATTCTCATAATTATTTACGTCTTCATCACTGACAAATACCCTAAGTACTCTATTTACAGCTTCATCAAACAAATCTTTATCTAAAACATTAATCTTTGTTTCATTATTATCAGAATCTTTTATACTAACTACATATCCTTTTATAGTAAAACTTTTATTTTCTTTTATCTTTTCATAAATTTCTTTTTCTGATGAAATTTCAGAACTATGAGTAACACATTTTTCTATATCAATTCCATTAGGAACATATACTTTATCAACACCAAATTCTTCTTTTAATTCTTTTTGATCATCATCAATATATTTTTCCAATGATTTTTTAGAATTGACAGTACCAAGTAATTCACCATCTAAATAAACATTATAAACTTCTTTTACTTTATCTTCTTCTAAGTTAGTAATACCAATAACAAAAATTATAACAAAAGATATTGTTAAAGAAATTATAATTGGAATATTCTTTTTAAAATTACTCACTTTTTACCTCCTATACTTCTTCTTTACTATAATTCGCAAAAGTACTAGTATTCTTCTTAAACAATAATTCTATTGTAGCAGTCGGTCCATTACGATGTTTAGCCACAATAAATTCACTAATACTTATATTGCCATCCATTCTTGCTTCTTTATTATAATAATCATCTCTATAAAGGAATGCCACTATATCTGCATCTTGTTCTATAGAACCAGATTCTCTTAAATCACTCATAAGAGGTCTTTTATCATCTCGTCCTTCAACAGCACGCGAAAGTTGTGCAAGAGCAACTACAGGAACACCAAGTTCTAAAGCCATTGTCTTTAATCCTCTTGATATTTCAGATACTTCCTGTTGTCTATTTCCAGCATATTTGTTACTTCCTGAAATAAGTTGAAGATAATCTATTAAAACAATGCCAAGTCCTTCCTTTGATGCTGCAAGTCGTCTACATTTACTTCTTATATCGCCTATACTAATACCAGGAGTATCATCAATATAAATATTAGTATCTGCTAGTTGACTTATTCCTTCACTAAGTTTTGCCCAATCATTATTATCAAGTTTCCCTGATCTTAGTTTATTACCTTCTACTTGAGCAGTTGATGAAAACATACGCGTTACTAATTGTTCTGCATTCATTTCTAAGTTAAATATTGCAACTGCTTTACTTATAGTTTTTGCTATATTTGTTGCAACATTAAGAGCAAAAGCTGTTTTACCCATTGCAGGTCTTGCTGCTATTATTATAAGTTCATTTTCGTGTAGTCCACTTGTTAATTTGTCTATTTCATAAAAACCAGTTGCAAGCCCAGTAATTTCACCTTTTTGATTACATAATTTTTCCAAATTTTCTTGTGCTTTAAATACTACATCTTGTATTTTATGAAATTCAGAAGATTTTCTTGTCTTAACTACATTTAATATTTTCATCTCTGCACTATCTAATATTTCATTAGCATTACCATCTTCTAAATAGGCATCCTCTGCAATATCATTAGAAACACTAATTAATCTTCTAAGTATTGCTTTTTCATGAACTATATTTATATAGTAATCTATATTTGATGCACTTGGAACCGAATTAATAACTTCAAGTAAATATTCTATATTTCCTATACTAGATAATGTTTTATTTTTTTCTAATTTATCAGTTACAATAGTAATATCTATTGGTTTTCCTTCCTCATTTAGTTCTGATAAAGCATCATATATTTTTGAATGTGATTCTAAATAAAAATCATCACGATTTAATTCATCACATATTTTTTGAAGTGCATACTTTGATAAAAAAGCTGATCCAAGCACTGATTGTTCTGCTTCTAAACTAAATGGCATATTTCTTTTATCCATATGTTACTCCTTAATTAATTTTATTTTTAACTTGCACAATACTTTTTGATGTAATGCAATTGTAGCAATTGTAGTACCAAGAGTATTAATTGGACTATCAATTAATATTTTTTTCTTATCTATTTTATATCCTTTTTTATTTAATTCTTCTGATATTTGTTTGCTTGAAATAGTTCCAAACACTTTATCTTCTCTACCTGTTTTAACTTTAAATACTATCTCAATATTTTCTAATTCTTTTTTTATTTTTTCACATTTTTTAATTAATTCTTCTTCATTTTTTTCTCTAGTTTGTATTTGTTTATTTAATATTTCTCCACTTCTATTTGTATATTTAATTGCATATCCATTTTTAATCAAAAAATTTTCTGCATAACCATCTTTAACATCTTTTATTTCGTCTTTTTTTCCTTGTCCCTTTACATCTTTTAAAAATATAACTTTCATTAATAGGCACCTTCTTTCGATTTAATTATGCATATATATTATACAACATTTTTTAGTAAAAGAAAATAGAACTAATAAAGTTCTATTTAGTAAATGGTAAAATTGCCATCATACGCGCTCTTTTAATTTGAGTTGCAACTATTCTTTGATGTTTAGCGCATGTACCAGTAACTCTTCTTGGTAATATTTTACCTTTGTCATTTATATATTTACGTAAATCTTCAGCGTTTTTATAATCTAATTCTTTACCTGCGCATAATTGACATACTTTTTTTCTTTTTTTTCTAAATTCTGCCAAGGTTATTCCTCCTATTCTATATTAAAATGCTATATCGTCATCACTAATTTCGATTGAATCTCCAAAATCAGCAAATACTTCTTCACTTACATCAGTTGTTTGATTGCTATTATTATCGAAAGCAAAATCTGATGGTGTTACATTTTCTTGCATTCTATTTTGTGATTGTGCTTTTGATTCTAAAAATTGAACATTATCCGCTACTACATCAGTAGTATAAATTCTTTGCCCATCTTTTTCGTAACTACCTGTTTGAATTCTACCTTCAACTGCAACTAAACTACCCTTAGAAACATATTTTTTAACATTTTCTGCTTGTTTTCTCCAAACAACAATATTTATAAAATCTGTTTCCCTTTCACCATTTTGATTTTCAAATGGTCTATTAACTGCTAATGTAAATCTTACACTAGGTATGTTTGAACTTGTATATCTAAGTTCAGGATCTCTCGTTATTCTTCCAATTAACAGTACTTTATTCATAATGCACCTACTTTTCTTATTTATCTAATTTTATAATTAAGTGACGAATTACTTCTTCACTAATTAATGCCACTCTATCAAATTCATTAATTGCATCTACATTTGATTCAACATTAATTAAGAAATAATATCCACTTTTATGATTTTTTATTTCGTATGCTAATTCTTTTTGACCAAGATCTTTAGAGCTTAATATTTTTGCTCCATTATCAGTTAAAACTGTTTCGAATTTTTTGTAAACATCTTTTAATTTGTTTTCTTCTAGATCTGGTCTAACTATGAATAAAATTTCATATTTCATAAGTTTACACCTCCCTTTGGACTAATGGCCTACTAAATAGGCAGAGAGTAAATTAATACTCGCAAATGTATTATAACAAATACCTATTATTTTGTAAATAAAAATATACTTTATTTTTATTGATTTTTATTATAGTTAGTGTTATACTTTTAAATGTCGAAAGGTTATGTTAATATGAAAAAGAAAGCAGTAAAATATACAATTTTTTTATTAATTTTACCTTTAATAATTAGTATAATTATATCTATTAGTACTGATGGTCAGGGTTTTGATGCATCATCACAAAATCATTATAATAGTATGGATGTTGAAAATTTTGATGATGACTCTTTTGAACATCAAATAAAAAATAGCAGTACATTCGCATATTTAAGCATATTTTCTTTATTAATAATTTCTTGTGGTGTTTGGTTATACATTAAGAAAAAAGAAGATTTTTAAAAATCTCTTTTTTTATACATTAAATCTAAATAGACAAATATCTCCATCTTGCATTTCATATTCTTTTCCTTCAAGTCTTACTTTACCATTTTCTTTTGCACCTTTTTCACCATTATACTTTACATAATCATCATAAGATATTACTTCCGCTTTTATGAATCCTTTTTCAAAATCACTGTGAATAATACCAGCACATTCAGGAGCTTTCATTCCTTTTTTAAATGTCCATGCTTTTACTTCTTTGGGTCCAGCAGTGAAGTATGTAGCAAGACCTAACATAGAATATGTAGCATTTATTAATTTATTTAAACCACTATCATCAATTCCTAATTCTTGTAAAAACAATATTTTATCTTCTTCATTTAACTCACTAAGCTCACTTTCCATTTTAGCAGACACAATTATAACTTCTGAATTTTCTTTCTTAGCATAATCTTTTACTTTATCAACATATTTATTTCCATTATTGATATCATCTTCACTTACATTGGCCACATAAATTAGTGGTTTCTTAGTTAATAAATTAAAAGATTTTAAAACTTTTTCTTCGTCTATAGTATATTCTAATCTTCTTGCAGGAATATTGCTTTCTAATGCGTTTTTTATTTTTTTCATTAATTCTACTTCAAATAGTGCATCTTTATCTTTAGTAGATATTGCTTTTTTCTCTATTCTGCCTATTCTAGAATTTATAACCTCTAAATCTGAAAATATTAATTCTAAATTAATTATTTCAATATCCCTTATTGGATCAGTACTTCCTTCAACATGTGTTATATTTTCATCATCAAAACATCTTACTACCTCACATATAGCATCAACTTCTCTTATATGAGATAAGAATTTATTACCTAATCCTTCTCCTTTAGATGCACCTTTTACAAGGCCTGCGATATCAATAAATTCAAATGAAGTTGGTACAACGTTTTCTGGCATTACCATTTCTTCTAATTTAGCAAGTCTTTTATCAGGAACAACAACTACGCCAACATTAGGGTCTATTGTCGCAAAAGGATAATTTGCAGCCAATATATTCTTTTTTGTTATTGCATTAAATAATGTTGATTTTCCAACATTAGGAAGTCCCACTATTCCAGCAGTTAAACCCATATTAAACACCTCTCATTACTTTAAATAGTATAACATAATAATTATCTTTTTAAAAGAAAAAACAACATAAGTTGTTTTAAATTGTTGGATATACTGAAGGCCCAATTGGAGCTTTTAATACATACCATCCCAAAATAATAAATAACCATAGTACTATAACCATAACAAAATATGGCATTATTAATTTATAACACTTCTTAATACTAAAATCATTTCTACTATAAAGTCCAATAAATCCTACAAATACAACAAAATATGGTAATAACGGCGTAATTAAATTAGTTGTTGAAGCAGCAAGTCTAAATATTGCTCCTGTAAATTCTGGAGTAATATTTGATCTCATAAATAATGGAATTAATTTAGGTGCAAATAACGTCCATTTTGTTGATAATGATGTGACAAATATATTTGAAATACCAATACCTAAAAAACTTAATAATATAAGTATAACAAAAGATGCATTAGAATCTGATATTAAATTAAATATATTTACAACTATAACATTTCCAATATTAGTATATCTAAATAAAGAAACAAATTGTGATGCCACAAATATTAAAAGTAACATTTCACCAATTCCATTTAAACTTCCTGCTAAACATTTTGAAATATCTTTTTGAGATTTAATCTGCTTCGTAGTAATACCATATATTATAGCACATACTATAAATGCAAATGAAACAATAACTAATATCCCATCTACAAATGGGGCATTTGCACTAAATAATTTATTTACATATAAACTTTGGCTAGAATCTAGTAAAAATCCAGATAAAGGTAATCCTGGTATTATTGAGTAAACAAAAATAACTATCATTATTCCAAGAGCAACAAAGGCTCTTCTTAAACCTTTTTTGTCTAAATTTTCATTAATCTTAACTTCTTCATTACTAATTCTAACCGGTCTTTTTCTACTAAGTATTTCTGTTAATATCGATATTGATAAAGCAAGTAATAAACTTGATATAACAATAAAAAATAAATTACCAGTGTACCCATATGTATAATTTGGATCTATTAAACTTACTGAAGATTTTGCAAGTTCTATTAAACTATAATCTATGGAAGTTATAAAAATATTTATATTCGCACCTGCCGCAACACTTACAAATGCCATGGTCATTCCAACAACCTGACTTCTTTTATATTCTGTAAATAATACTGCTGATATTGGAATCATAATTATAAAAGCTAAATCAATACTAAATCCCATTATTATACATAAAAGAGAAAATATAAAAAACATTGTTTTCCTAGGAATAAATTTAGTACATTTACTAAATATAGATTTAAACAAACCAACCTTTATCATAAGGCCTACGCCTATTAACCCTATAATTAATGTACCTAGTGGAGCAAATTTAATGAAATTATTTACACACTCTGATATCATAAATTTAATACCATCACCACTTAATAATGATTCTACCGTTAACACCGATGTAGATGAAGAACCAAGTGATACATCGGTTTGAGTTCCTTGAAAATTAAAAATAGATAAAATTGCACTTAATACTATAGTTATTAATATTAATATTACAAAAAACCAAATAGGATGTAATTTTATTTTATTTTCTTTATCCATATTATTCCTCCACTACTTTTTTTAATTTTTTATTAAATTCTACTCTAGGAATCATTATTATTCTACCACAATTAACACATTTAATTTTTATATCAACTCCTATACGGGAAACTATCCATAAATTAGTCCCACAAGGATGACTTTTTTTCATTATCACTTTGCTTCCTACTTCATAATTATTTTTCATAATGCACCTCTATTTGAGGATATGGTATTTTTATATTATTTTCATCAAGTGTAAGTTTTATTTTCTCAGTTAATTTTCTTTTTATTACTGATTCATCTTTTACTGATGATTTAGTAGTTATTAAAAAATCTACTGATGAAGATGATAATGATTCAACACCTTCTATAACAATTTTTTCTTTTAATTCTTTCATTGAAGCATTTAATTCTAAAAATAATTTTTCTAACGCTTTTTTTACTTTTTCAATATCATCTTCATATGAAACGGATACAATTATTTTAACAACAACATTCCCCAAACTATAATTAGTAACTTCACTTATAGTTCTATTTGATATTATCCTAACTTCTCCTGTATAAGCTTTTAACCTTGTTGATTTTAAGCTAAGAGCTATTACTTCTCCCTTAAACCCATTTATTTCTACGATTTCACCTATAGCGAACTGACTTTCTAATATAATTGCAGCACCAACTAATAAATCTTTAAGTAAATCCTGAAAAGCAAGACCTATTATTACACTTGCTGCACCAACTCCTGCAACAAGTGCACTTTTATTTATACTAAACACTTTTAAAATATTAAGTATTGCAATAAAAATTATTATTGACTTTATTATATTTTTAAATAATAACAAACCTGTTTCTCTACTTCTTTGTTCATGTTTAGTTAAATTAGTTTTAAATTTTATTCTACTATTTAAAAGAGCATTAATTATAATATCTAATATAATTGCGAAAATTATTATTAAGACAGGTAAATATATTTTCTCAGATATTTCTATTCCTAATATATTCATTAAAACCTCCTATATTATTCATTAATATCCATATTCATTATTTCTAGAATTCTATTTAAATCATGTACTGAAGAAAATTTAATTGATATTTTATCATTTGTTATTTTAACACCCGTACCTAGTTTTTCTTTTAAATATGTTTCGATATATTTATATTCATTATTTTGGGTTTTTTTAACATGCCTTTCTTCTTTTTCAAAGTTTTTAGAAAGCATATTTTCAAGATTTCTAACACTTAAATCCTCATCTATTACTTTTTGAGCTAAATCTTCTTGCCTTTGTGGATCATCGAGTTTACTAAGTACCCTAGCATGTCCCATTGAAATTTTATTATAAAGTACCATATCTTGAACTGAAGCAGGTAATTTTAAAAGCCCTAAAATATTTGTAACATGACTCCTGCTTTTACCCACTTTTTTGGCAAGTTCATCTTGAGTTATATTCATTGATTCAATTATTTCTTTATATGCCTTTGCTTCTTCTATAGCAGTTAGATTTTCTCGTTGTAAGTTCTCAAGAAGTGCAATTTGCATCATTTCATCATCAGAAAAATCTTTAACAATTGCTGGAATAGTTTTAAGTCCTGCAATTTTAGATGCTCTAAATCTTCTTTCTCCTGCGATTATTTCGTATCCTTTTATACTTTTTTTAACTATTATTGGTTGAAATACCCCATGAACTCTAATAGATTCTGCAAGTTCATTTAATGCTTCTTCTTCAAATACTTTTCTTGGCTGATATGGATTTGCTCTAAGCTCAGATATTGGTATTTCTTCAATCAAATTATTATTTTTAGCATCTTCTACAATATTTTCTTCTAAATCTTGAAAACTACTTAATCCTCCTTCACTAAACAATTGTTCTAAACCCTTTCCTAATGCTTTTCTTTTTTCATTCATTTCTAGCAATAACCTCCTTTGCTAAATTTATATATGCTTCTGTTCCTCTACTTGTAGGATCATAATTTGCAATTGGTTTGCCATGAGATGGTGCTTCTGTCAATCTTATTAACCTTGGTATTATAGTATCATACACTCTTTCTCTAAAAAACCCCCTTACATTTTCAACAACTTCAAGACCTAAATTTGTTCTTGAATCAAGCATAGTTAAAACTACCCCTTCAATTTCAAGTGTTGGGTTTAAACTTTTTCTTGCTTGTGTTATTGTATTTAATAATTGCATTATACCTTCAAGTGCAAAATATTCACATTGAACTGGAATAAGGACTGAATCACTTGCAGTTAATGCATTTATTGTAAGTATTCCAAGTGATGGAGGACAATCTATTAATATATAATCATAATTATCTCTTAACTCATATAAAACTCTTTTTAATTGAGATCCCTTTGAAAAATTAGGATTTTCTTTTGTTTTTTCAATAAGTTCTATCTCAACACCTGCAAGTGTTATCGTTGATGGTATAACATCCAAATTTTTAAATTTTGATTTCTTTACTGAATTTATTGGTTTTACTTCTCCAATTAAAGCTTCATATATACTAGCATTTAAATCACCTTTTTCAATCCCTACTCCAGTAGTTGTATTACCTTGAGGATCTAAATCGACTAATAATACCTTTTTCCCTAATAACCCTAGAGATGCTGCCAAATTAATACTTGTAGTTGTTTTACCTACACCACCTTTTTGATTTACTAATGATATTATTTTACCCATCTTAAACACTTCCTTAATCTTTACTGCTATATTATATTTTATCAGAATTTAGACTTTTTTTAAATAACTTATGATAAAAAAATATAAAAAGAATTTATGCATAATAAATTCTTTATTCTAAACTAGTAAAATCTTCATCATCACTTTTAACTTCTCTATCATTTTTTACTTCTTCATAATTTTTTCCTTGAAAATTATTAAGTTTATCTTCCTGTTTTTTTGATAACACTTTGTCTATATTACTAATTTTTTTCTTTCTCTTTAATAAAATTATTGTAACTATTCCTGCTGTTATTAACGTTAACAAAATTATTATCATTATTATTAATATATTGTTTGATTTTTCTATATCTATAATATATGTTCTTATGTCCCCATTTTCAGCAGTTACTTTTATTGTTATCTTACTTCCATCTTTTAAATTTTCATTACCAGTTATTTTATATTCTGCAGTTTCATCATCAAGCACTATACTTAAATTAAGTTCATCTTCTTTTGTTTTTACTGTATATCTATATACATTTTTAGCAAAATCTATACTATGATTTTTAATTGTCAATGATTTTATAAAATTGTTTGTTGATAATTTTTCCCCTTCGTTTTTTCTAACAACAGTTATCTTATATTCACTTTTTTTACCATTTTCTGCTTCTACTGTTATTGTGAATATATTTTCACCAATTTTTAAATTTTCATCTCCAGTAATTGTAACTTTAGACTTATCTACATTAGGTATTGCTTCTATTTTAAAAGTTTCAACATCATACTCAACATTTACTTTATATTCTAATGTTTCAGGATCAAAATCTATCTTACCAGTACTTAAATTTATTTCTTTTAGAGTAGAATCACTATCTCTTCCATCTTTTCTATTAATATTTAATGTATATGTTCTAAGTTCTCCTTTTTCATTTTGTACTTGTATATAAACAGTATTATTACCTAAAGATAAATTTACAGTCCTTGGTCCTGTCCCATTTACAAAACTAGCTTTATTATCATCAAGAGTTGCAGATATCGTTACACTTTCAACATCATTTTCTACATCTACATTATATGTTGTTGTATTTTTACTAAAATTTATTTTCCCATTACTTATTGATAATGATTTCAAATAATTATTATCACTTCTGACATCTTGTCTTGTAATATTTATTGTATATGTTTTTACGCTACCATCTTCTGCGGTTACATTTATTCTAAATGTATTTAACCCATAATTTAAATTAAATTTACCTAATGATCCAGAAACAGAAGCTTTTGTATCATCTTTAGTGGCGCTTATTTGTGTTTCTGATTCAGTTGTAGTCAAATTATATGTTGTTTTATTTTTATCAAATGAAATATCAGTATTAGTAACAATAAGTGATGATAGATTATTATTTTTACTTCTATTATCAGGTCTTGTTACATTAATTGTATACGTTCTCGTCTCTCCAGTTTCACTAGTTACATTTATTCTAAATATATTTGTCCCATAGTTTAATGAAACATTACCTATATTCCCAGTTAAAGTTGAATTTGAATCCATTTTAGTTGCACTTATTACAGCACTGTTACTATTAATTGTAGTTGTATAATTTAATGTATTAGAATTAAAATTAATACTTCCTCCGCTAATAGATAATGAAGATAATCTATTTTCATTTGATCTTATTCTTATACTAGCATTAACATTGCCCGCATTATAACTATTATATGATGTATCTGATGCTTCTATATCTCTAAGTCCTACTGTATATGTTTGATTTGATGTTGCATTACTAGGAAGTGTTACAGTTAGTGTTCCTAATGTTGTTGTTGATGCAAAACCATTTAAATTTCCTAAAACAAAACCTAAATTACTTCCTGGAGTATAATTAGAAAAATTATTTGAAACAGTAAATCCATTATATGTTATTTCTTCACTAAAATTATAATGTGCTGATACCCCATTTAATGTAACACCAGATGGTGTTGCACTTATTGTACACTGCACTTGTGCTCCTGCACTACTTGTACTAGGACAACTTATATTTACACTAAAACCTGCAGCACTTACCTTGATAGGTAAAACAATGATAATTCCTAGTAAAACCAATACTCCTATTTTATTCTTCATATCAAAAACTTCCTTTCAATATATAATTTGCTAATTGCATTACATCACTTATTTTTATATTCCCATCTTCGGTTACATCTGCGGCTATTTTATAACATTCTTCTTCTATTACACTATTATCTAATATATAATTTGCTGTCTTCATTACATCTGCGATTGTTACTTTTCCTGTACCTGTTACATCACCTATAACACTTACAGTATACTCTTTTACTTCTGTGTTTATTTCTATTTTTATTTTACTTCCTGTTCTTACTATATCTTCTTTTGTTAATTCTTCCCCTTTATTATCCGTTACTGTTATCTCCCCCGTTGTTTCTATTTTCTTTAATATTTCTTCATATGTATCATTTATTTTAAATCCTAGTATTATATTATTTTCATTTATATTTAAATTACTTATATTTATATATTCTGTTGTTATTTCATAGTTTTCTATCTCTCCATATTTATCACTGGTTACCTTTAAAGTCATTCCACTTTTTACTATACTATCTGTTACTTTATTTTCATTATAATATACATCATATGCTAATTTTTCTGATGAGATATTACCTATAAATTCTTTATAATCTATTTCTTCTTTTATTATTATCTTATTATTTACTACATGTAAATCTCCAAATGATATTTCCAATTTTTCTAAACTGTCTATTTTTTCATCATTATATATTATTTCTAAAGTATCTTCTTTTTCATTTATACCCCCATTTATTACAGTTATTTTGCTTTCGTCTAATTCTTCTGTTAAATATATATACTCTTTTGTTACTTTATATTCATTACTTATTATTCTTACTATTTTATACGTATCTAATGTTTTCCCATTATAGCTTATCTCTAAATTATTATCTTTTATGTTTAATTCACATTCTGTATTTATACTTTTTAAATCTAATTCTTCTATATTTGTATATATATATTTACTTTCTAATTTATATTTATCACTTGATATATTTAATATCTTAAATTCTTTTACAACCTCATTACCATTTTTTATTTGCAGTTTATTATCACTTATTTCTATTGCTCCATATTCAATATTTAAATTGCTTAATATTTCTTCTTTATCATAATCTGATCCTACAAATATATATTCTTCTTCATCATTTATTACATATTTATTAGTTGTTAATCTTAATATTTGAAATTCTTTTATTAGTACATTACCATTTTTTATTTGCACTTTATTATCATTTATTTCTAATGTACCATATGTAGTACCTAAATTACTTAATATTATTTTTTCATCTGATTCTGAACCTACAAATATACTCTCTTCATCATTATTTACTATATATTTATCACTTGTTAACTCTGTTACGTATACTTTATATAAACCAGATACTAAATTACTTGAAGAATCTCCTTTAAAATATAATTTATAATTATATTCTCCTGATTCTGAACATGTAATTTCTAAGTTTTCTACTTTTTCATCGTCTAGATAAGAATAATTATATTCTTTAGTAAAATTAGAATTTAATTTATAATTATCTGAATCTATTTTTTTTGATAAATCTATTTTATCATTTTTATAAACTATACTTTCACCTAAATCAAAAGGATTAGAATAAGAGTGTAGTGTTGTTAAATTTGGATTATTACTTACATCTAGACTTGTTAAATTATTTTCTTCTACTGACAAACTTGTTAATTTTTCATTTTTACTTATATCTAGACTTGATAATTGATTTCTTCTTATAGACAAATCAACTAAATTTGAATTGTTACTTACATCTATATTTTTTAATTCATTTCTAGTTACATTTAAATTTGTTAAATTTACATTTTTACTTACATCTATATTTGTTAGACTATTTCCATATAGCAATAAATTTTTCAAATTTACATTTTTACTTACATCTATATTGGTTAAATTGTTCAATTGTGCATCTAAATATGTTATTTTTACATTATTATTTATATCTATATTTTTTAAATTGTTGCGAGATATATCTAAATCTTCTAAATTTGAATTGTTGCTTACATCTATACTTGTTAAGTTATTATTAGATACATTTAAATTTTTCAAATTTACATTTTTACTTACATTTAAATTTGTTAATTGGTTTTCAGATACATCTAAAGATTTTAAATTTACATTTTTACTTACATCTATATTGGTTAAACTATTACTTTCATTAAAGGAATCACCGCCTACATCTAAATAAGATAAATTTTCATTATTACTTACATCTAGGCTTGTTAATTTATTATATCCTACATCTAAATAAGATAATTTAGGATTATTACTTATATCTAGACTTGTTATGTTATTCCTTCCTAATTTTAGTGATAGTAAGTTTGGATTATTGTTTACATCTATATTTTTTAGTTGGTTTTCAGATACATCTAAATATTCTAAATTTACATTTTTACTTACATCTAGATTTGTTAATTGGTTTTTAGATACTGATAAACTTGTTAAATTTACATTTTTACTTATATCTAAACTTGTTAATTGAGTGCTTCCTACGATTGATTCATACCCCAAATATAATTCTGTCAAATTTACATTTTTACTTACATCTAGGCTTGTTAGGTTATCACTATTTAATTCTAATAATGTTAAGTTTGTCATAAGCTCTAGTCCTGATGTTGATGTCATTGAATTATTTCTGCACCTTAATATTTTTATTCCTTCTAGTTGTGTATTTGTTAAATTTGTTGTATATGATACTTTTTCACCAGCTATTTCATTATACGCATCTATTACACAATTATAAAAGGTTTGATCTGTAAATGCATTATTCGCAGGTGTTCCTAAGTTATTTGCTATTATCTTATTTAATTTTGTTGGGTTTGTCATATTATAATGATTACCTGATAATAATCCTATTATCATTATTAATAATATTATTAATACTATTACTCTATCTCTTTTTTTATTCATATTATTCATAAAAACTTCTCCTATTATCATTATTATTATACAATATTTTTTTATTTTCATAAATATATTAATTAAAATTTGATATAATTATTATGGTGATTATATATGGCTGGAACAATTACACATGCATATTTTGTATTAGATGTATATGATAAATTAGATAATAAAACTAAAAAAAATCTATATAAATATAAAGAAAACTTAAAAACTTATGGCCAAGGACATGATTTATTTTTCTTTTGCACTAATTTTACTAAACAAAAAAATATAGGAAATTATTTTCATAAAAACGAAACTAAAAATTTTTTTATTAATATGATTAAATATATTCATAATAATAAATTACAAAATAATTATGAAATAATGGCTTATTTATACGGATATATTTGTCATTATAGTTTAGATTTAACCATACATCCATATGTAACATATAAATGTGGTATATTTAAAAAAGGAAACAAAGAAACATATAAATATAATTCTAAACATAGTGATATGGAAAGTTATATTGATGCATATATGATTAATAAAAAAGAAAATATTGAACCAAACAAATTTAAAATACATAAATTTTGTTTCAATACTAAAGTATCACACACTTTATCAACTATGATTGATTACATATATGAAGAAACATATAATTTAAAACATATTTCATTTTATTATAAACAAGGCATTTTTAATACGAAAATATTATATAGATTGCTTAGATATGATCCATATAAAATTAAAAAATATCTATATAAGACCTTTGACAAAATTTCTACTAAAGGAATAAAAAAAACATATCCAATAAGTTTTGCTTATAATTTAAATAATAATGATTATTATTTAAATTTAAATCATAATAAATGGAATCATGCAAAATATAAGGAAGAAGTATATACTTATTCAGTAATTGATTTATACAATAATGCATTAAAACTCGCAGTTAATATTATAAATAATGTTAATGATGTTTTATACAACAATAAAAATATGAAGATTTTAGATAAAGTTTTTTTAAATTTATCTTTTTCAAGTGGAAAAAATTGTAATGATAAAACTAAAAATAAATATTTTGAATATTAAGAATAATTTTAAGTTTAAATACCATTATATTAATGGTGATATTATGTTTAATGGCTATAGAATATTAAATAACAATTACTTATATTTGTTTTTAGATAATAATTATGAATTTGCAAGTGATATACATACTAAAGAAGAAAAAGAAAACAAAATAAAAGAAGAGTGCAGAAAATTTATAAATATTCATAATCTAAATATTAATGATAAATTATATTTTGTTTCTAACGGAATTGTAATTGGGTATATAAATAAAAATAAACTTGATAACTAAAAAAAAACACCCTTTTTGAAGGATGTTTTTTGCAACTTATCTTTTACTGAATTGTGGTGCTTTACGTGCTTTTTTAAGACCTGGTTTCTTACGTTCTTTAACTCTAGAATCTCTTGTAATAAAGCCTTTAGCCTTTAATATCCTTCTAAAAGATGTTTCACTTGATGGATCAGTATTCTTATCATATTCTAATAATGCTTTTGTAATTCCTAAACGAATTGCTCCTGTTTGTCCAGAAAAACCTCCGCCTTTAACTTCAACATTGATATCAAATTTATCTAATGTATTAGTTGCTTCAAGCGGTTGTTTTAAATCCATAACTAATGTTGGAAATGGTAAATATTCATTAACATCTCTACCATTGATAGTAATGCTACCTTTACCAGAAGTCATTCTTACTTTAGCAATTGATGCTTTACGATGACCTGTACCATAATAAATTTTATTTGCCATAATTTTCCTCCCTAGTCTACTTTCATTTCTTTTGGTTGTTGAGCAATATGTTTATGTTCACTACCCTTGTAAACAAATAACTTTTTACCAATCTTACGGCCAAGTCTATTATGAGGAAGCATTCCTTTAATAGCTCTTTCCATCATTTCTTCCGGATATTTTTCTAGCATTACTTTAGCTGTTCTTTCTCTCAATCCACCAGTATAACCACTATGATTATAATAAACTTTTTGATCAAGTTTATTTCCTGTAAGTTTTACCTTATCAGCATTGATTACTATTACATAATCTCCACAATCAACATTTGGTGTATAAATTGCTTTGTGTTTACCACGTAATACAGCTGCTGCTTTTGTTGCAACACGACCTAAACTTATTCCTGCTGCATCAATAACATACCAATCACGCTTAATTTCGGCTGGTTTTGCCATAAATGTTTTCATATATATTTCCCTTTCCTTGATAGATTAACCTTCCCACAGTTAACCTATATGTGGGTTAATAAATGTACCAATTTAAATTTTACTAAAAAATATATACTATGTCAACAAAATACAAGAAAAAAATCGCTATTTTTGAGCGATTTTTATTGTTATTTTAGTAACCTTTGATGAATATTCTACTCTTGAATCATTTCCTCTTACTTTTATTTCAACTTCATGTTCACCAACACCAAGGCCTTCTAAATCCACATAAGCTTCTACTTCAGTCGAATCAATATCTGTAATTATTTCTTCTACACCTTTTAATATAACAGATACTTGTGTTTCATTTTCGTTTGTTGCTTGCGCAGTATAATTCGAATTCAAATTAATATATCCAAGTCTAACTCCAGATAATTCTGTTGTTGCTTCATCACCGAGTTCAATTGTTACATTAACTGTTTTTTCTGATATTTCTCTTATTCCTGAAGGTTTCTTAATATTTATTGTATAATCTTTATTTGATTTTAAGTTATCTACATCTACATTTACTTTTACACTATTAGTATTTTCTAATGTTTCAGAATCTCCATAAATAGTTACGCTTTGAACACTAGTAGTTATATTCTTTATTGCTTTACCGAATACGACTTTACCAGTTGTTACTACTTCAATTGGAACTTTTTTACTTGGTGATTCAATTTCAATTGTTGCAGTTACTTTCGATGGAACCATCTCTACATTCATTTTGTCACCATTTTCATCATAAGCAACTAATTCAACATCTCTTAATGTATTTGTTCCTTCTTTTGGATCTACCATATTGCTAACATTTACTAAAGCTTTTATTGTAGATACATTTGATATACTTTCATTTGTTCCTTTTATTATTACTTCATCATAATCAAGTTTTAAATCACTAATTGCAAGCTTTGAATCAAGTTTATCTATGTTAATTACATCTGCTTCTATTTCTCTTGTTTCTGATTGTTTAGAACTTACTACAACGGTTACTACAGATGGATCAAGTTTATATTCTACAGATGTTATTGATTGTTTATATCTTAAATTAACTTTGTGTACTCCCGGTTTTAAATCACTTAAATCTACAGTTACATCTTGTGTAGGCAACTGTTTTGCTAAATATAAATTAGCTTTAGTTCCTATTAATGTTATATCCACAGTTTCAGGTAATCCCTCAATAACATATTCTTCATCGTTATATGTTGCTGTTAATGGTCTATTATATATAACTTCTGCATTCTTTTCCAATAGAGTTGTATTTTGTTTATCAACTATCAAAAAAACTATAACTGCAAGAACCAATGATAAAATTATCATACTACTTTTCTTTGCAAGAGCTTTTTCTATAGGCTTATCTGTAATTTTAATTTTTTCACCAATAGTAACAAAAAACTTAGTTATTGGTACTATTATTTTTTTATCTATAAACCTAATTATTTTCTTAATTAATCTCATCTATATCTTCCTCCTCATCACTTTCTACAACAAAAGTTTCTGATTTTGGCATTAATTCATCTAATATCATTAGTTTAAGTTCATCAATAGATAAATTATAATTTAATTTACCTCCAACTGCTAAAGATACTCTACCAGTTTCCTCTGACACGACAATCGCTAAACAATCAGACTCTTCTGATATTCCTATTGCTGCTCTATGTCTTGTACCTAATCTTTTACTAAATTTCATATCCACAGTTGTTGGAAATACTGCACCTGCACAAGTTATTTTATCTCCTTGTATTATTACCCCTCCATCATGAAGCGGATTATCCGGGAAAAATATTGCTTCTAATAACTCATTAGATATTTCTGCATATAATTTTTTACTTCTTTCAATATACTCAGATAATGATGTATCTCTTTCAATTACTATTAATGCACCAATTCTATTTTTTCTTAAATAATCAATTGCTATTCCTAATTCTGAAACTATTTTTTCTCTTTCTGTTACAGATAATACTTTATGCCTTCCTAATAATTGAGTTTTACCTAATTGCTCTAAAACATTTCTAATTTCAGGTTGAAATATTATTATAAGTGCAAGAGGCCCCCAAGATATCAAATATTCAAATAATAAACCTATCGTTGTAAGACCAAAGTAGTCACTTAAAACTTTAATAAATACAATAGCCAAAATTCCTTTAAATAACAATGAAAATTTAACGTTTTTTCTTACATTTTTTAATACATAATATAGTACTAACCATACTAGACATATGTCAATTACTTTCTTTAATATTGTCAAAAAATTATCGAAATTCATAAATCCTCCTATACAACATTATTCTTTTTATTTTTTATATAAACAAATAATACAATGAATGCTATTATTAATATGATCGCACCTACAACTATTATTCCATAACTTATATTATATGTATTATTATTAACTTTTACATTTATCATATCTTTTTTATTTCCTTCTTTATAAGAAAGTTTTATAGTTTTATATTCTTTACTTTTATTTATTTTCCATGTATAAATATTTCCTTTTATACTATCCGCATTATTATCTATAACTTCAAAAGGAATAGTTATATTTACAGTAATATCATCATATATAAGTCCATAACTAGAATTTCCTCCTAATAAATTAGACTGCGAAGCAGTAAAATTAATTACATCATTATCTTTCTCTATATTTATATTTTCAAAAACATCACTACTAAATTTACTTACATAATCATTTATATTATCATGAGATGTGATCGCAGTTGCATATGTATTATCTTCGTCTTCTCTAGAACTTATTTTTATATCTTCATCTTCTCTTTTAAAAATATTATATAAATAAGTTACAGCTTGATTCCCTTTCAATCTAGTTAATGCTTCCATCCTTTTTGTTTTCTCTTCTGCTACAACTTTTTCATTTACCGTATTATCTTCATTTATTGTAAGATTATACTCTACAGAACAACCAGAAAGGATAAGTAAAAAAATAAAAATTATAAATATTTTTAACTTTTTCATAATTCACATACAAATAATATAAATTATATCATAAAATTAATTTTTTTTATATATAGATATTAGAAAAAAATAAAAAGGTTTATAAACCTTTTATTTAAAAAATATTTGTATAGTTGTTTTCATCATCATTATTCATAGATGAAAGTTTTTTCATAATCTTTTCTAATTCGTCAGAAGAATCATCGTTTTCTATCTCTATTTTAGACTTTTCAACATCAGTATTAACTTCTATATTTGGTTCTGTCTCTTTAAATATTGTAGAATTTTCTTTGCTAGTGTTATTTACTCTTTCTTTATCAACATTTAATAGTATTTCAGATAATTTTTTATCATTCTTGTATTTTATATTTTCTCGATTTTTATTCATTATATCTATATCTGGATCAATATAATTTAAATCAACGTTTATTGGCGTATCAATATTTAAATTATCTTGATTTTCATTTTTATTTACATTCAAATCAAGCAAATCATTTTCAGACATTAATGTCGATTCAGATGTTTCTTTATTATCTTCTTTTTTATCTAAATCCATAGTAGTATTTTTTTCTACCTCGTTTAAATCAAGAACTAACGGTTCATTAAGAACACTATTATTATCATCATTTAATTTTTCATTAAAATCTAACGAGAAAGGCGCTGATATATCTGTATTATCTAAATTAAGGGATGCATTTAAATCTTCTTTTTCTGGTTCTTCATTTAAATTTAACTCAGTCTTTGATACGTCCTGAAAATTCAAATTATTATCTTCATTCTTTATTTCTTCAATTGACTCTTTTGATTCATCATTGAAATGATTTTCCATAACATTTTCATTCATTGCTTCTTTTATTATTTCATTTTTAATATTTTCTGGTACCTGATCTTTATTTTTGATATCTTTTCGAACTCTTTTTGACTTAACACTATTATCTATAAGATATCCTATTAGCACAAGTATTAGAAAAACACAAATTCCAATTAAAAGAAATGTATTTTCATTTATAAATATCATTATTTTTTCAAAAAATTGACTCATTCTTATCTCTCCCTTTTATTCTAAATACATTCTATCATTATTTATATTTTTTTTCAACCAAATTACAAAAAAAGAGTTAATAAACTCTTTAATTCATGTATTTATCTATAGTTATTACCTTATTTTTTTTAAGACTTTCTTTAACGTCTATAATTCTTTGATTAGAAGATCCTCTGAATTTTAATTTAATATTCTTATTTTCTAGTTCAAATTTGCCATCTACTATAACATCTATATATGATATTAATTCTTTTGTTTCATCCCATTTTTGACACATATCATCTAAAATATCTTTATCAAAAGTATATCCAGAAAAACACCATATACTTTTTTCAGGCATTTCTTTTTTTATTCTTCTTATCAAAGGCAGTATTCCTTTTTGATTCACATACTCAAAAGGTTCCCCACCTAAAATAGTAATTCCGTCAATATGAGCTGGTTTTAATAATTCAATTATATAATCTTCATCTTCTTTAGTGAACTCTTTACCATATTTAAAATCCCATGCCTCTTCATTAAAGCATCCTTTGCAATGATGTGTACATCCACTTACAAACAAAGATATTCTTACCCCTGGACCATTAGCGACATCTACTTTTTTTATATCTGCGAAATACATTATAGATGAGTTACCCTTGCTTTAATTTCTTTTGTTTTTCCAACATTCCAGAAGTTTTCACCTAAATACCCACATGTTCTTCTTGTAACATTCATCTTTGAATGATCTTTATTTCCACAATTTGGACACTCCCATTCGTTATCTTCGTTTATTATTATTTCGCCATCAAAACCGCATACATGACAATAATCTGATTTTGTATTAAATTCTGCATATTGAATATTTTCATAAATAAATTTAATTAATTCTTCTAATGCTTTAAGATTCTTTTCCATATTAGGAATTTCAACATATGAAATACATCCGCCTGATGATATTGGTTTAAATTGACTTTCAAATTTTAATTTGTCGAATGCATCAATTTTTTCTCTAACATCAACATGATATGAATTAGTATAATAACCTTTATCGGTAACATCTTTAATGCTTCCAAATTTTTCTTTATCAATTCTTGCAAATCTATAACATAAGCTTTCTGCTGGAGTTCCATATAATGCAAACCCAAGACCTGTTTCTTTTTTCCATGTATCACATGCTTTTCTTAAATATTTCATTAACTTAAGAGCAAATTTTTCTCCTTCTTCAGTAGTATGAGAAACGCCTTTTACAAGTTTAGTTGTCTCATATATACCTATATATCCAAGAGATAATGTTGAATATCCGCCTTTTAATAATTTATCTATTTTTTCTCCTTTTTCAAGTCTTGCGATTGCCCCATATTGCCAGTGTACTGGAGATATATCAGAAGTTATACCAAGAAGTGCATGATGTCTACACATAAGTGCTTCTTTACATAATTCCAATCTTTCATCTAACAATTTAAAGAATTTTTCTTCATTTCCCTCAGACAAAATACCAATTTGAGGTAAATTAATTGATACAACACCTTGATTGAATCTGCCTTCCCATTTATAATCTCCTTTTTCATCTTTCCATGGAGATAAGAAACTTCTGCATCCCATTGGACTAAATACATTTCCTTCATATATTTCTTTCATTTTTTTTGCTGAAATATAATCAGGATACATTCTTTTTGCAGAACATTTACAAGCAAGTTTTGTTAAATAATCATATTTACCACCTTTTAAACAATTGTTTTCATCCAAGACATATACAAGTTTAGGAAAAGCTGGCGTAACATATACACCTTTTTCATTTTTTATTCCTTGTAATCTTTGTTTTAATATTTCTTCTATAATCATTGCATTTTCTTCTATATATGGATCGTTATCATCTAAGCGTAAGAATAATGTTACAAAAGGAGATTGTCCGTTTGTAGTCATCAAAGTATTAATTTGATATTGAATAGTTTGAACTCCTGAAGACAATTCATCTTTCAATCTATCTTTTGCTAAGTCTTCTATTTGCTTTTTAGAAAATTCTTTCCCATGTTTTTCTGTTATTTTCTTTACAAATTTTTCATAACTTTTTCTTAAATATTTACCTAAATGTCTCATATCAACAGATTGTCCACCATATTGATTAGATGCCACTGCGGCAATTATTTGTGTAGTAACAGTGCATGCTACTTGAAATGATTTTGGACTTTCTATTAATTTTCCATTCATAACTGTTCCATTATCAAGCATATCCGAAATATTTATTAAACAACAGTTAAATATTGGTTGTACAAAATAATCCATATCATGAAAGTGTAATATTCCCTCATCATGTGCTTTTGATATTTTTTCTGGCAACAAAATTCTTCTTGTTAAATCTCTTGATACTTCTCCAGCAATATAATCTCTTTGTGTAGAAGCATAGACTGTATTTTTATTAGAATTTTCTTCTGCCAATTCTTTGTTTTCATTTCTTATTAATCTTAAAATTGATTCATCAGTTGTATTTGCTTTTCTTATCAATGCTCTATTATATCTATAAACAATATATTCTTTTGCTAAAACAAATTTTTTATATTCCATTAATTTTTTCTCAATTTCATCTTGAATATCCTCAACTAACATCCTTTTCTTTTTCATGTCTTCTATATGTTTAATAATATTCTCTATTTGTTTATCTGATACTTTCTCTTTTGCTTCTACTTCAGCGTTAGCTTTCTCAATTGCTACTTTAATTTTATTTCTGTCATAATCTACTATTTTTCCATCTCTCTTAATTACTTTCATACTACCTTACCTCTCCTATTTTTACAAATTCATTATATCAAACTTTTTTTTAAATAGGTGTTGCATTTGCAACAATTTTAAAATATAATTAAATTAATTAATTTATAAAAATATCAAAACTGTTGGGAGGCCTTATAAATGAACGAAATAGGTATTTTTAAAGGTATTGACGAACAAAATGTCAAATATATGCTTAAATGTTTTCAAGCTAAAACAATAAGTTATAAGAAAGATACTACAATAATATCAAATCTTGCTAATACTAATATTATAGGCATAATCATAAGTGGTAATGCTAATCTAATTAGAAATGATTACAACGGAAATAGAATCGTTTTAGAAAAATTAGAAAAAGGATCTATTTTCGGAGAAGTTTTTTCATCATATTCAGATGAATTATCAGTTATTGCAACAGAAGATTGTTCTGTAATTACATTTGACTATGAACATATCATAAAAAGGTGTAAAAAATCATGCCCACATCATAACGAAGTAATAAATAATATGCTTCAAATACTTGCTAAAAAAGTATCTGTTATGAATAATAGAATAGATGTACTAACAAAAAAAACAATCAGAGAAAAATTACTAGAATATTTTTCAATTCAAGAAAAAGAAAACATTTCTAAAACATTTTATTTAAAACTCAATTATACAGAACTTGCAGATTATCTTGGTGTAGATAGAAGTGCTCTTATGAGAGAATTAAAAAACCTAAAAAACGAAGGCTTTATTGAAACAAAATTGAACAAAATAAAGTTACTTTACTAGTTTATTTTAAATATTAGTGTAAACATTAAATCAATTACGAATAAAACTACAAAAATATAAGTTACTATTTTAGGTATCTTATTAATTATTTTATCCATCCATGGTCTTATTAAATATAAAAATACAAGTGAACTTATCATCCAAACAACTGATATATCAAGTGCTATATATTTACCAAAATGATATTTGTGATCAGAATAGTTCCAAAATTCTCTTTTAAATAATAATTCTAATAAATTTCCTCCAATAAATTCAGTTAATGTTAAAACCGCAGTTATTACTATCAAAAATATAATTATTTCAACAAATTTGTTTAATTTTACCTTTTCAAATATTTTTTTTGATATAAGTAAAATTAATACTACACCTATACCATAAACTGGCGTCCAATATCCATACAAGAAACCACTTTCTAAATCCCAATCAAAAATTTTAAACATAATTGTTTCAATTAAATGACCTAATATTGAAAAAACAAAAAAATAATTTAAATAATAATACATTAAAATCACCTATCTCTAATCTTAATATTATTATTTATAATTATTTCTTTTTTTATTCACAAATAAAATTATTAACAAAATTACAATTAATATAAATGATACTATGTATACAATATTATTTTTTATAAAATATTGTAAAGTCATATTTACTGCAACAGGAGATAATATATCTACTGAATATAAAACATCACCATTATATTTAATATAATATGTCCCTAAAAAGTCTCCTTTCTCTATTTTATTATCTAAAAGGCTTATTCCATCATACTCATAAGTTAAATCATCTCTAGTTATAGAATTATTTAAATATAAATTTACTTCTTCTAAACTATTTATAATGTACTCATCATCATATATTGTTTTAAGTGTTATTATTTCTTCTTCTTTTGAAAGAACTATTTTATATTCATAGTTACTAAAAAAATACTCATAAATTTGTTTTTGATCAATAAAATTTTGTCTTCTATTTTGATAATCTGCTCCTATTGTTACAAGCATATAATCAACACCATCATAAGTTGCAACACTTGCTAAACATAACCCTGCTGCTTCAGTATATCCTGTTTTTGCACCCAAAACATAATTTACACCGAGATCTTTAAAACGTTTTAACGGCCCTTCCATTTCATAATTTTTATTGGTTGATATATAACTTTCACTTGTAAACACTTCTTTAAATGTTTCATTTGTCAATGCATATTTTAAAAGAATTGATATATCTTTTGCTGTTGAATGATGATTTTCTGCTTCTATTCCTATAGTATTTGAAAAACTTGTATTTTTCATGCCAATTTCTTTTGCTTTATCATTCATTAACTTAACAAAATTATCTATTGAGCCACTTATATTAACTGCAAGGGTATTTGTAGCATCTGCTCCCGATTTTAAAATTGTTCCATATAATAAATCATTATAAGTTACAACTTCACCAATTTCAAATCCAACTACAGATAAATCATATTCAAGATTATTTATTACATCCTTACTAATTATTACTTCTTTATTTAAATCATCAATATTTTCTATTGCCACTATTGTTGTCATAATTTTAGTTAAACTTGCTATATTAACTACTTGTTCAGAATTTTTTTCATATATAACTTTATTATCGTTTAAATTTATTAAAATTATATTCTTAGATGATATATCATCCAAAGTATCGGCATGTACATTTGTTATTCCCATAAATAATATAAGTACTATAAAAAAAAATTGTAATATTTTCTCTTTCATCATATCACCTAATATTATTATATCAAAATATGGATAAATTTTTAATAAATATCCATAATAATAATGAGAAAGGAATGATTTTATGAATAATGTACCTAACATTATATCAACTAAGGATTTATCTTACATATGTGATATGTTTCACTGGAATTTTACTGCTAGTAAAAAATCTATGCATTATAGTAACGAGGTAACTGATGAAGAAATAAAAAAAGAACTTGAAAATATATACGAAATGCATAAAAATATTTCTTCTGAATTACTAAATATTTTAACTAATGGAGGTAATAACTATGAACAACAATAAAGTACAAAATACAAAAACAGAGGTTCCTAGTACTATCGAAATGAACGATGAAAATTATCTTAACGATATATTGGAAACTGAAAAAAATATGAGTGTAAATATGACTATTGCTTTAAATGAAGCAAGTAATGAAACTTTATATAACAAAATATATGAATTATTCGTACAAATTAAAAACTCGCAAAGAGATTTATTTGAACTTGCATTTAGAAAAGGATGGTATACTCTTGAAAAAGCAGAACAAACTAAAATAAATGAAGAATATAATAAACTATCACAATGTTTAAATGAATTACAATAAACTCTAAATAAAGAGTTTTTTATATGTAAAAACTAGTTTCATCAATAAATTGATAATCTGTTTTATATTTAATCTCTCTTACTAACTTAAATAATGCATTATCTTTTTCTTTTGCTTCAAGCATTATATCCAAATTTATATTATACTTTTTTACTTTTTCTAAGAACAAAATAAAGTCATCACATACTATATAATCATTATGAGATCTATAATCTTTTTTTGTTTTATTTTTTGGTGATGAAAAATGTACCTTTGGTCTTATATTTTTCCATGTATTAAATA
The DNA here is from genome assembly GCA_944358265.1 of uncultured Bacilli bacterium. Classification (GTDB taxonomy): domain Bacteria; phylum Bacillota_I; class Bacilli_A; order RF39; family UBA660; genus CAG-433. The sequence continues at coordinate 53,804 of CALVQR010000001.1, forward strand.
TATCTATTAAAATATTATCTATATCTTTACAAGGATTACAAACTTGATGATGATAATCTAAAACAAACGGTATATTTAGTTTTTTACATATTTTAAGCACATCATCTGGATTATATATTTTATCGTCATTTTCAAGTGCAATTGCATTTTGTATATTTTTCGGTAATTTTTTAAAATTATTTATAAATCTACTAATTGACTTTTCTTTACCAAATGTACTACTACCTACATGAAGAACTATTATTGGATTTTTAATTTTAAAAGCTTTTAATATATTAATATGATAATCTAATATTCTAAATGTATTTTCTAGCACTTCTTTATTTACACTATTAAGTACACAAAACTGATCCGGGTGTACATCTATCCTCATTTTGCTTTTTTCTATTAATTTTGATATTTCTTCATAATATTTTTTATATCTTTCTATATATTCAAAATCTACATTTTTGTGAGTAGCTAAAGGAATCAATTTTGACGTTAATCTATAAAAATGAATATTGTTTTTAACATTATAAATTAATATTTTTTCTAAAGCATCGAAATTAGATTTTATCATTTCATCAAGTTTTTTATAATCATTATTTTTAGAAAAATTAGTATATGTTAATGTGCTTGATGAAGTAATATTATTTAAAGTTTTGCTAATAGCAACATAACCTAGTCTTATTATCATATTATCACCATTTATTATTATGTAAAAAAAATAAAAAGTTATAATTGTTTTATAAATTCTTACATTTTTAAACATTTATAACTTTTTATATTATCTTATAATAAATATATATATTTTAATAATTTAAAATTTTTTACTTTTCTTAAATAAGTTATTCCTTTTATATTTATTTTCATAGCCAAGATTAAATTTATATTTTTTTGAGAGTATCTTCAATTAAATCATTACTACTTATGTATTTTTTTATCTTAATTTATCAACTAATCTTTCTGCAGAGTTATCTAATTCATTTAAAGTAGTATTTTTAATTACAAAATCATAATTATAGTTTTCAACACTAGCATCAGAATAATTAGTTGTAATTAAATCTAAGCCTTCTCTTTTAACCAACAAAGTTTTGGCATTAAACTTATTTACTGCACGACTTATTTCTTCTGGTTCTCTTATGTGTATAAACATAATCTCATCATTAGATTTTTCAAATTTTTCCACAGCATTTTTAATACTATTAAACGACATATCATTATACTCTGTAGTAAGTTTTTTTAAATCACTTAAAAATTTGCGATCTTTATCTGTTTTAGTCCCAGACCACCCTATTAACTTTGCTACTTCCTTTACCTTATCCACAGAAGAAAAATTATATACTTTTGCGTATTTAGAAACATATTCTACAAAAGTATCTTTACCGCTTCCACCGGTACCATTAATTATTATTATCTCTTTCACTATAAATTCACCCTCACACTCTATTTTATTTCTTTCATTTTTTGTATTATTATACTACAATCTATAAAATTTTAAATCAAAATCTTTTAATATAATACAAATAATACTATGAAACTCAAATTAAAGAAAAAGAGTCAATCGTAAACTCTTTCTTTATTACGTATAAATTTTAAAAAATTATTATTAAACATAATATTTAATACAAAAATATACAAAAATTCTTAATTTTTAATTTTAGACAAATATAATTTATTAGGCATATAACATAAAATATAAATTTTTAATACCAATCATGTTTTTCATTTCTATCTAAAGCATTAATTTTATTCACTTCATTATTTATTATACCATTGTATAAAAACATTTTTAAATCTTGCATTTTGAATTGAATTTATTGTTTCAATTACACTAACATCTTTATTATTACTAACTACAACTGCAAATTCTCTATTATTCATTCTATTTGTCCTACTAACTAAAATATTTCAACCAATTTTGCAGGATATATTTCATATAATCCAAAATTTTCAACAACTAATTCTAGCTCTTTGAAATCTTTTTCTAATATATTTTTCATTTTAATTATTTTTTCATAGTTTTTATCTATATGAATAGTTATATGAAAAGTGAAATTATCTGGATTATATCTCTCACTAGGGCATAAATTATAAATCTCTCCTTGTAATTTTTCTAATTCTATATTTTTTTCTAACTCAAAATATAAACAATAACTATTTTCTTTTCCCTTCATAATATTTAAACCTATAACTTTTATCTTTAATTTAGAAAACTTTATTTGCTTTAACTTTAAAATTATATTTTCTTCATCAGCAATATTCCAAGCACACATGGTAAAATGAATTGGTAATGTATCTACTTCTTCACGATTATCAACATTTTTACCAAAAGGAACTTTACATATATTTTTATTTTCGCCTAATTTATTTATTCTTTCATTAATCTTAATTGTTGAATTTTTATCAAAATGTGATATTAATGTTATTCTTTCATTCATATTTTTTCCTTTTCAAAAATTTTAAATTGAATACTATTATCTATATGATTTCTCATTTCATATCCATTTATATGATATTTTGGTTTTATTTACTATCTATATAGGTTAAAATCAGCATCTTTATCTTTGAAACTTAAAAAGTAATACCTTTAATAATAACCCTGTGTGGTTCTATATAATTTAAACTTGTATGTTCTATGTTTTTGATACTACCATTTATTATTGTAGGTTTCATATTACAGAAATCGCATATAAAATCTATTTTTTCTTTAGTTCTTCATCAAAATGTAATTCTTTTGTTTTTAATTTGATCATCTAAATTTATGCTTTTGATTTTCTGGAATAAATAATTGTTTCTTTTTCATCGTTAAAACTAAAGCATGTAATCTTGCCCTCAAATCAAGTAATTGATTAGTAGTATAAAAATCATCCGCATTACAATCATATGGTAAATTATATTTTTCTGCATAGGAATAGAGCATTGGATATTCATGTTCTTCAAGATATTTCCAATTTTTCTCCTCTGCATCATAAATAAAATCTAAGCCACAAATTGCTCCAATCTCACGACTACAATTACTTGCTATCTTTACACATGCGTTCATTACATCTGGAGGAACAATAGCATTGTTTGGATTAATACCATGTGCCCTTAAAATTTCTTGTTCTAATTCAGAATAGCTATCCTTTTCAAGTAATATACTATTTCCACCAGCAATTGTATTTGAAACAATACTTTCACTGCTTAAAAAATATGGGGACGATGGATCAGATAAATACCTATCAAAAAGTCCATAATATTTTTCTTTAGTATTGGTAGAAGATTCCGAATACTTAAGACTTGATGCTAAAATATCGCCAGATGATGATGTAAGAACCCTTAGAGATGTATTATATTTAGTTGGTGTTTTAATAAATTTTTGTATTCTCATATTTTGATGAAACTCTTTTTTATAATCTACGAAATCAATACTTATTCCTCTATTAGAACGCCCATTTTCATCAAATTCTAAATCAGGAAAACATGACCACTGACGTTTCACTATTTCTATTCTTTTTTGACGGTCATAAAAATTTATTTCATTATAGAATCTTTTTAGTATAGCTATTTGTTCAGGTGTTCTTAATATAAATTTTTCTGTTCCACCCTGGCCTTCTTCATTTTTAAGAACAAATGGTAAACTTGGTAATATTTCTGGAAATGAATCAGTAGGGAATGAAATACTAAATGGCTCTGTTATTCCTTCACTGTTCAGATAAAAGTCAATTTTATTTTTTTTCTTAAAAGCATAATCTTCTTTAGTATTATTAATGTGTTTATCTAAACAAGGGGTTAAAAAAAATGCGTCATTTCCAACCATACTACTATCTGTCACAACTTTATAGCCATTCTCGAACAAATATTTAAATAATTCTTTATATGCTTCATAAACAGGATTACTTTGACTAATTGGAACATCAGGTAAATTTATACAATGTAATTCTTGATTTATCCATTCTGGTTTAATATAAAAAAAACCTGCATCAATATCAAAATAAATCTCTTGTCCATATCCTAATGGTAATTGGATAGATTTCATAAAACCACCTTTCTCATCACTATCTATTGATATTGTCAATGTACAAGTGTGTTTCTAATTTGACAAAAATCAATTTGCCTTCTATAACAATTTTATCATATTTTAAAATATATTAAAACTCAAAATATAAAAGTTCGAGTTTGATATCAATCTGGTGCCTTTGATAAAGTTATCTACAACTTTTATCAAAGGCAATTAATATATAAATCAATCACTAAATTGATTATATCATCTTTTTACCAATAATAAACATTTATTTTTCATTTTACAAAAAAATATTTATTCATTACTGATAAAATTGATAAATACAATTTAATATAAAAAGTCTTTTCTAGTATATGGCGAAATAGTTTCTTCACCAACATTACCATTATCATTTTTATAATATCTTTTACATTTATTACAATGTAATATTTTACCACTAGGCATTAAATACGTAAGCGGTTCATTACAATTAGGACATTTTAATATGTTTTTCTTTTTCATTGCATTTTCTACTATCTTTCTTTGATTATTATTTAATTCATTCATATTTATATATCCTTTCTTTTAACCATCTATAGTAACGTGTGATAGTTCTAATCCATATAATTCAATAGTAATTAAATGTTCGTCCAATTCGTTATTTAAGTAGGTTAGCTCGCCACAATTAACTTTACTAACATAAATAGTTGGCTTTCCTATTTTTTCAATAATTTCATCTCTTGTATGATTTTTAACATACCATTCATCCTTTTTGAATTTTTCAAATAGATGATTTATTACTTCATATTTATTTTTAAAATAATATTCTATTATTTGATCAGCATAATCAGTAAGTTCTTCTTTAACTTCGTCAGCTGTAATAATGACTTTTAATCCTTTATACTTATATTCAAATCCATTTTTTGTTTTATAGATTGAATCATCATATAATTCTTTTATAAAAGTATTCCAATCATCAGTAATTACATCAAAAGTATCTGTTTCATGATTATAAATTACTATTTTATTTGTTCCTCTTTCAAAACATAAAGTATCACCAAATTCTAATTCTGCAAAAGGTACAATTTTGTTTTTTAATTCTGAATCAAAACTTTGAAATTTTAGAATATAAGTTTTACTATTAGGATCCATAGAATAGAAATATCTAACTAATTTTTCCGTTCCATTTGATAATCCTAAAATATTTTTTTCAGGTTTTAAAGTTGAATTATTTAACAAGTATTTTTTATAATCTTCTACAAATGTGTAATTAATTTTTTTTTCAACATTGTTTATATATTGTAATATTTCAGAGTCTAACTTTTTTGTTTTGTTATCAATACTTTTCAAAATACTTTCCACTTCTTCATTTGTTACTTTTAATTCTTTTAATTTATCTTGATCCTTATTAGATAAAGCATCAATTATTTGTTTTGTTCTATCATTTTCCATTTTTCTCTCTCCTTTATTTAACATGTTTACCACCATTTGCCAATAATATACTTTCATTATTCTTTACCCTATATTCCTTTTCTTGAAATATTATTATAGATTTCATCACTTTTATTAATGTCATTTACATAATCATAACTACCTCTTACCATTTCATATTTACTATATATTTTTTCAATTAAAGGCAATGCAATACTAAAATCAATATCATTATTATCTAAATTAATTATATAATCTACAACTTTACCTTTTTCACATCTCAACTCATCAATATCTTTTAATTCCATTATTTGAAAAATTGTTGGTTCTTTATCAGACCATTTAGTCAAAGATATAGTTAAACCAGCATTTTGAATTTCTTTTCTTATTCTATCAACTAAATCAATATCTTCTATATCTATAAAAGAATTCATGATTATATCAATACGTCTATAAATTTCACTACCATCAATGTTATCAATTCCTTTTCCATTATTAGCAATTAATTCATTTAATATATCAATTTGTTCTAAAAAATGATTAAAATCTCTATAATAAATCTCTATTTCATTACATATTTGACTAAGTTTATCCATTCTTCCATTTTGAATTCCACTATTAATAAGTGTATACTTACTTATGAAAGCTTCTGTAATTGCTTCTCTCAATCCTCCAGTGTTGTATGCATCATTATATTTATCAAATAAATCATTTTTATAGTAATCCGATATTTTAGTATTACTAGGTTTAATTGACTCTAGGTAATCAATTGCACTTTTCTTTTTTATTTCAAAATCAATTTGTTGATCTGTTGCTATTGTACGCATAGAACTTTTATATGAAATATCTTTTTTTGATGGTTTAATCTTTTTCTGTTTTATTAAATCAATAAACATTCTTAATGAATTAATATCACTCATTCTTTTTAATCTTTCAATATCAAATGAAAGTAAATTTAAAAATTGATTCCCAGTATCTTGGATTTTTACGGTATTATTTTGAATTAACAAATCAAGTTTTTTTTGCAAATCTTCCGCAGTACATGGAGAACTATATTCTACTAAAAATTTTTCCATTTCTTCATAAGTTCCAAAGTCCATAAACCAAGGTCTTCCACGAAAAGGGGTACCTATTTTTATATAAAACAAGTCATTTTCTGCATATTCTTTAAATTTTGTCATTACAAAAGGTCTTATTGGATTTGAGAGTTCTGTAAACCATTCTTGCAATTTATGCTCTATTTTATATTGAATTGGATTAACAGAATAATTACATTCGCTCATCTTTATTTCATCGTTTTTATCACCAAATGATTCTCTATCATTTTTTTGTAAATCTAATATTGGGGTTTTTTTATAAATAAACCAATTCCTTAACGTACGATATTCATATAATAATGTTTTAAAATTTGAAATAATTTTAGGTTGACTAAAAAGATGTGTTGCCTGATCTGCTTGTGGCTGTGTTTGAAATTCACCTATAAAATGATCAGTATATTTTGCATTTTTAAGCCAATTTTGTAATTTTTCAATTTTTTTCTCCATTTTTTTATCTAATTGTTCAATGGTGAAATTATTGAATTCAACTCCAAAAATATCAAAATCTTGTGCCATATATCTTATATCTATTTTTCTATTGCCTAATAGATTTGTTTGCATTTAATTCACCTCATTTTTTTGTTCTATTATTTCCCATTTTTTTCTCTTTTCTATATAATGTAATTATTTAAGATTAGTATAGTTTTTTTTTAAGATAAATTACATCATCCTTTTTCCACTACGTTCAACATTTTCAGCTATTTCAGTTTCTTCTGTGATGTCATCAAACAAATTATCATCAATACCAATTTCACTCATTCTTCTTTTATAAATCATTTCACGGAATTGCTGTTCTACAATTTGCTGTCTTTCTGGCTCTAATTCATCATAGTCATATTTTTCTTTAATCATTTCCCATTCTTGATCTTCTCTCGTTTTATTTTCATTAATAGAAGTATTTACTTGTGCCTGTTCTTTTTTATATTGATTATCTTTCTTTCGACGAAGAAATACCATAGACATAAGACCATCTAATCTTTTTTCTTTCTTATCAAACTTACTTGTTACATAAGGAACTCCTTCTTGCTTTTTTCTTTCTTCAAATGCAACTTTATCTTGCATATTTTTTATTTTATCATTTTTTAAGATTTCAATAATTGAATCAATATTTATTGCTTGTCCTTTTAAACCATTTATGTATCTTATTGTTTGAAAATCTATATCTGATTCATTTTGTTTAAATGTCTTTGCCACTAAATATCTTAACATACCATCTACATTGCTTGTAATTAAACTATCTTCATTAATATACTTTAAACCATTTTTGCCATAAATAGATTTTAAAATATTTAATTCATCTCTACCAATAGCATTTCTTTTCATTGGCAACATTCTTTCCATAGCATTAGCAAATATTTCTAGTCTATATTTACGCATTTCTAATTTTTGTTTTACTTGTTCTGAAATATCATCTATTTTTGATAAATCAATATCCTCTGCATCATGTAAAATATCCGCACCAATTCTAACTCGATATAATGTATAATTATCAGCAGGAACAAAATCCGTTATCCATTCGTCACCTTGAAATCCATTATTATAATGCCCCCTCAATTGATCTGAAATAAAAGGTTTTCTTACATTTAATCCATCTGTATTAATTTGATATATTACTGCAACAGATGGTATTATTATTCGTTCGTTATAAATTGATAGATTATTATGAATCGGTATTCCATCATGGTGTAAATCACCATATGCTGATGTTACCATACTCAAATTGTCAGACATATAAACACCATATTCATTTCCATCAGTAACAGTCTTTCTACCATACTGATCAATAATAGGAGCATAATTAACTTTTAAATCAACACCAGAAAATTTAAAAGATTGTAACTTATTATAATCAATTTTTATCCCTCTATATAATACACTTGGTTTATTTTCCATATTTACCTCCTTTATCTTCATTTAAAATTTAATTAATACAATCTATATCAATAACTTTGTTATCCTTAAATATAATTTTATACACGCCTGGACTTTTTGGCTTTTCATAAACAATTACTTTTTTGTTATATTTTATATAAATCTTCTCATTAACAAATTTAAAATCACAATGATTTTGTAAGAATGATAAAAGCATTATTCCATGAATAACTACAATTGATTTTTCATTATTTTGCAAAATATCTTCTATGAAACTATCAAATCTCAAGTCTATATCATTCAAAGATTCTCCATTATTAACTTTAAAATTTTTATCTTTAAATGAATGCACTGTAAAATCACTAGGAAGTTCATTTAGAAATTTTATTCCAAATTCTCTTTCATTTATTCTATCATCTAGTTTTATTTTTGTTTTATTTGATTCACTTAAATATTTAGCAGTTGCTATAGCACGAAAAGAATTACTTGAATATATATTTTTAATATTCTTTAATTCTTCTATCTCACATAGTTTTTGAGCTTTTTCTTCTCCTTGAACAGATAATATCATATTTTTATTATATTCATACCATGACATATTTTCTTGATTATCATACTCAACAAATGGACCAGAATGTCTTATTAAATAAACTATTTTTTCCAATTAGAACACCTCATATCTTTATTAAATTATAGCACAACACATAAATATATTCTATATCTAAGGCTGAACTAACATAGTGATTTACAAAGAATGTCTTAATTATTAAATCATATCTGTAATATACAATTGTATTCTGGTCTTGCTTTTTCTCAACACGTAGATACTCATTAATTTTATATTTAACTTTTTTGTTATAAATATTTTGTTATAAATATATTGATATTGGATATTTTTTAAAAGACTCTATAGTTTGATAATCAATATCTTTTATTAAGATACTGGCTTCAACTTTACTATCCATTAATAAACTGCAACACAACTGTATTTCTACATTAGAATTATTAGTTTTAATGTTCATTAGTTCTTTTATTTCTTCATCTGTTAGCTTGTTTTCACGCTTTAAAATCTGACACAAGTTTATATAATATATATCATGCGAATCAGAATCTTTTTCTAGTAAAATATTTATCAAAAACTTTGCGTATGATAATAAATTTGAATTTTTATTATAATCATATGCTTTTATTATTTCCAATACTTGCGCATTTAGCAGTTCATATTCACCATCTCTTAAACTATAATCTGTAAAGATTTCTTTCATTTCATCAAAATTTATATCATCTGAAAGGTATGCCTCAGAATTAAGAATAAGATATAAGTTATTAGTATTAATTTCTTTTTCGTTGTTCTGATATTTAAAAACATACTTTTTATAATCTATATTATTCCATAAGCTTTCTATATAAAAACTTCCTTTTTCGTTTTTGTGAGCCATTATAGATAGTCTTAAATCTCGTATTTCTATAGAACCAATCAAGCTTATCTCACTTTTTAAATTTAGAGGAATCTTATCTTCTATTGCTGTAAGCCAAATATTGAGTTTATTGAAATCTTTATCTTGCCACTCATCAAAATTTAAATCTTTATTAACATTATGTTTTAACAATATTTGTTTTAATTCTTCATATTGAGATAACAATGTTTTAAATTTAGAGAATTCTTTTTCGGGAAACTCAACTACAAATTCTTTCTCATTAATCAAAAAACCTTTATTTATAAAAGCCTTATTTATAAAATGAAGAGCCTTTATACGTTCTAATAAACTTCCACGAATTTTTATGTTAAAAGTATGTTTCGTTAAATTAAAATTGAAACTATTCCCAAAATATATTATTTGTTCATTTAATTTTGTTTCTAATTTTATGCCTTTATAAATAATCTCTTTCTCTGTATCTGAAATAACAGCGTTCAAGTTTTCAATTATATTATATATTATCCCAAAACTTGCACCAATAGGGTATTCATGTTCGTCAAAAGTATAAATAAATTTACTCATTCCAACTAATTTTTGTGGATTGAAATTTTGCATATCCTTATCCCATACACTAAATCTTGCTACTTTACCATTTTCTACAGTTAGATTTTCTTGATTGAACATATTTTGATTCATCTTTTTTTGTATTTCCTTATCTATTTGAAAATTTCTACATATACTTTCTAAATGCGAGGCATCTTTTATTTCTTTAATTTTCACTCTAATAGTATCAGATGAATCATTATTCTTTAAATAATTATTTATGTGGTATGGTAACAAAGATGAAAAATATATTTTAAAATCATCACTTTCTCGTTTAAATAAACACATAAGTAATAATGTTCCATTTTTTTTTAAAAAATTTTGCATATCTATAACTGATAAATCAAAATAACTTTTGTCTGTTAATTTCTTGTTATTTGTGGTTCTTCCTTTGACTTGTACATCAATTGAAAACTGAAAATTTTCCTTTTTATCAATATTTCCATGATAAAAATCAATAGTACCATCCCAAGAAATAGATTTATCATTGCTTTGAATATGTCCATCAGCACTTTCTATTTTATCAATTAGTTCATTAATTTTAGTAATAGCTCTTTGTTCTGTTTTTTTACTACTAATATTTCCCATTTACATCATCTCCTAACAAGATATTTAATATCTATATTATATCACGAAAAAAGTCGCATTTTTTTGCAACTTATATTTCTAAATCAAAGTCATCATGATCTTTATGTTTATTATCTTCTTTACTCCAATTATAATCTTCTTTTATGTCATCTATGGTTTTATCACTAAATATCCTATGTTCGTATAAGCCTTTTGAAAATTTTTAATAATCTTCACGTTCTTTGTCTTTGACGAATATTTTATGTTTGATAAAATTGATTAATCTATCAAATAAATCTTTAAAGTAATCTACTAGTTCTTCAAGATGCTTATTATCTTTTTTTAACTCTTTAATCTCTTTATTTTCGATATTTTTTGATAAAGTATCTACTTTAAGAGATATTGCTTCATTGTTTTCGGTTAGTATTTTAATTTTTTATTTTCCAATTTTCTAAAGTATTATTTATGTGCTTTAAATTGTATGTTCCATTAAGAATTGCATTCTTAACTGCATATCTTGTTATTTCGTTATCTTCCCATTTGGAAATGTATTTATATTCAGTTGGACTTAACAGTCTTCCAAATTCTTGCTCTATATAACTATAAATATTAATATTATCCATTATTCTTATATTCTTCTATTGTGGTTATTTCGTTGGTTGAAATTAAGTGTTTTATTGCTGTTCTTATCTCTTGCTCTGACAAACCTAATTCTTTAGATAATTGTTTTCTACTTGTTACAAAACTACCTCTTGAAGCTTCTATCCCCCTAAACAAACCATCTTCCCAATTTGCTTTTAATATGCAATGAATGAATACTGCTTTTGTATTTACATCTGTATACCCTTCCCAATTGAGAAATTTATTATGAATTTTTATCCAACTTTCATTCATTGTCTTTTTCCTTTAATAAAATTTGAATTTTGTTCGTTCTTAAGCTATAATTAATTAATATTTTATTTTTAAAATACTAATTTATTTATTGAATTATCTACTTTCAATTGTGGTTGGTTGTGTAGATAATTCTTTTTTTCGTCTATTTGTTATGCATTTATACACATTAATATAAATCAAAAAACACCTGTTATTACTAATAATATATATCCTAGCATCTCTTTTCTCACTTTTTGATCCGCATCCTTTCTATAATCCCAAAACATGTTTTTCAAAATATTGTATTGGTATTCTTTTCCCTATGATAATTACATTAGGATTTTCTTTTTTCATTTGATTTTGTAGTTTTTCTATTATTCGATAACATTTTGTTTCCCCATATCCTGTAATTTTCATTATGTCTTTTACTCCATACATTTTTTATCCCTCCTCATAAAATTTTGTCCAGTCAAAATTAAATGTTCCCCACTAGTCTTTTTGTTGTGTAAACACTACATTCCCCTTAAAAAAAATAACGCCTATATCACAATTTAGGAATTTTTCAAGTTTTAACATTGTTTTACTTTCAATATTATCTAAAGAATTAGTTTCAATCATAGATATTGTTGATCTAGATACCCCAGATTTTATTGAAAGAGCTTCTTGGCTTAAACCTTGTTTTTGTCTAAATTCTTTGATTCTATTATTCCTTTTTACCTCCTATCTCTATGTTAATCATACACTACACTTTTTTACTTTGTCAACAGTAAACAACAATTTCTTTATTTTTTCCTTGAATAATTGTAAAGTATGTATTACAATTGTCGTAAAGGAGATGTTTTGTATGAATTACATAGGTAGCTTTATAAAAAATTATAGAGGTGATATGTCTCTAAGAGAATTTGCTGATAAATGTGGAATTAGTCATACACATTTAGATAGTATCGAAAAAGGATTCGACCCTAGGACTGGAAAACCTGTAAGAGTAACGGTTGATACATTAAAAAAAATAGCATCTGCTATGAATATGTCTGTTAATGATTTGTTAATTCAATCTGGTGACGTTAAATTAGAAGAATTAAATTTTGACAATGCAGAACTGGTTTCGCCAATAAAAGAAAGTATAAAAATACCTGTATTAGGTAAAATTCCTGCAGGAATGCCTTTTGAAGCAATAGAAGACCAATATACAATTGATTTTGAAGAAATACCCTATTCTTGGTTAAAAGGAGGAAATCAATTTTTTGCTTTAAAGTTAGATGGTGACAGTATGGAACCAGAATATCACAACAATGATATAGTTATTTTTAAGAAAACAAACACATGTAAATCTGGTCAAGATTGTTGTATAAAAATAAATGGGTATGATGCTACATTTAAAAGAGTAAAAAGACAAGAAAATGGAATTATGATTATTCCACTTAACGAAAATAATTCAACAGGTTTTACTGCTACTTTTTATACAAACGAAGATATAATAAATAAACCAATAGAAATTATTGGAGTTGTCAAACAAATAAGAAGAAATATTTAAATTTATAAAATATTATAAAAAATATATTTATTAGTAAATTTTTTAATAGATGTAAAGGAGGTATAAGTATGAAATATTGCACTAAATGTGGGAATCAATTAAATGATAATGCTATCTTTTGTACTAAATGTGGTATAAATTTGATTAATGGTTCTACCAATTCAAATAACACTATACAAAATATTAACAATATATCATGTCCAAAATGTCATAGTAATAATATTAATTTTCAAGTTATTAATGAAAGTACACTTGTGACAAAACATCACGGAATATTATGGTGGTTATTAATTGGATGGTGGTGGATTTTTGTTAAATGGATTTTTCTTACAATACCAGCATTAATCTTTGCTATATTTGTTGGAAAAAGAAAAAAAATAAAAAATACTACAAAAAATTGGAATCATTTTTGTGAATTTTCAAAAATAATAAAAATGTTCTTTTTAAGTGATTTTAACATAATAAGATTAATATACAATAGTCAAATAACAGATACAAGTAGAATTGAGATATATCCAATTGATATATTATCCTCATTGGATATTGTCAATACTGCGATGAAATCTATAATGACATCAAGTAATGCTAATTCTAGGTCAGATAAATATGTGAATTTAATATCTATAGGTAAAAAGTTTTATGAGTCAGTTATAAATTCATAAGGAGGTACCATATGTCTAAAATTAGTAATGTATTAACAATGCTTGAATATTTAAGTACTGGAAAAAAATATAGCATTTCTGAATTATCTGAAAAATTGGAAGTAAGTCCTAGAATGATTAGAGTGTACAAAGATGAGATTGAAAAAGCAGGCATTTATATAGATACGATTAAAGGTCCATATGGTGGATATGTTTTAAATCAAAATATAAATGTTCCTAAGAGATTTATAACTCCTAATACTATTGATATTAAAAATAAGGAATTTTATAATTTAATTAATAGAGCAATTAAAGAAAAAAGAAAATGTTATATAGAATATTATTCTAAAGATAAAAAAGAAATTTCTGTAAGAACTATTCATCCATATGATTTGATTTTACTTGGTTCAGAATGGGGAGTCGCAGCTTATTGTGAGAAAAAGCAGGAAATAAGACATTTTTATATAAATCGCATTAAAAATATAAAATTCCTAGAAAATTTTTATAACTGACATATATATTTCCTCTTCTTTTGCTATTATGTAATTAGCAAGGGGGGAGGTTTTATAATGATTAAACATACACATACTAAACCTACAGAATTTAATTTTTCTAAATTAGAAGAAAGAATAATGCAGGTTAATGATCCAAATTTAGGTAAATATAATGATATAAGAGAAATATTATATGAATTAACTATAGAAAACAAACCAACATTAATTATAGCTACTGGTGGTTCTAAAGTTATTGCATACTATTTACAATTAATTATTGAAAGATTAGGATTAACTGGAATAATTTGTGAAGTAATTGAGCCAAGAGATTATTTTTATAAAGCAAATAGAGAAATGTTTTCTAATTTGATTGCCATTTCTGCAAGTGGCAATACTAATGGGATTAATGAGGCTTTGCTGGATTTTAAAGGTAATAAATATTTAATTTCAGAAAATAAAAAAGATGTTAATTATCAAGTTATATCTTGGGGAAATGAACTTTATGATAAGGAAAAGAGTTTTATATCTTTGGCTACTAGTTTAGGACCAATATCATTACTTCTTGATTCTACTATTTCACTAAATTTAGAATTAGGTTCAAGTGAAATAAAGAAAATAAATGATAAGATAAAAGAATTACTATCTAGAAGTGCAGAAAAAATAGATAGATTAAATGTTGATTTTAAAGACACTTCATTAATTCAGATTATGAGTGGATATGAAACAAAAACATCTTCAAGTGTTTTAGAATCTAACTTAGTAGAAGTTGGATTAGCATCACCAGTAATTCACGATAAAAGTTCATTTTGCCATGGAAGAAGCAATTTATTATTTCAGTATCCAAATAGTAAAATGATTTATTTAACACATGGCTTAAGAGAATTAGATAATTTGCTCCTTGATTCTATTAATAGTGAATATTCTAATGTTTCTATTTTTGATACAAATGATTTAGATGAAAACATATTTTGGAAAGAATACTATTTAATTTTACAAATGTATTTCTTATCTAAAAAAATTGCTGATGATAAAAAGATAGATTTGACGCAACCAGAATATAATCCTACTTTAGTAAAAAGATTATATAAATTTAAAGGAGATATGTAAAATGGAGAACTTAACTTATATAACTGGAAATTATGGTAAATATATTTCAGTAAAGGAAAAATTTGAAAATGCTGGAATTACTATTAATTATTTTAAATGTGATTTATATGAGCCAGATATTAATGATATTGAATTTATATCAAAAGAGAAAGCAAGACAAGCCTATGAAAAATTAGGGAGTCCTGTATTTGTTGCCGATTCAGGGTTCTATATTGATAACTATCCTAACAACCCAGGATATCCAGGTGCTTTTGTAAAAAGAAGTGGTGTTAGTTCAAATATAGAACAACTTTTAAAAATAATGAAAAGTGTAAATAATAGAAGTTGTTATTTTCTGGATTGCCTTACTTTCTTTGATGGAAGTGAATATTACCAATTTTTTGGTATAAGTAAAGGGACTTTATCAAATGAGATGAGAGGTCATGAAAATAAAAAAGCAAAATCAAACTTATGGTATGTATTTGTACCTAATAATTGTTACAAAACTCTAGCAGAAATGTCAGATGAAGAAAGAAATAATAGACCTGATGGAAGAACAAGTGCTACGGATGAATTTCTTGAGTGGTATAAAAAAATTATTTAAAGTCACCACAAAGAAAATTATTTTTAGAATTTTCAAAATAAAAAGACAATGCTCAAGACTGGGTATTGTCTTTTATATAATTTTTATTTTTTTGATTTTGTTAATAACAAGGCTTGTATATTTTCTAAAACACTAGTATTAATATGCATATGAGAATCTATTGACATGCTATCAACTACTTTCATAACGGATCTTACTTATGACATTTCTAAATTGATATAATCAGTTTAACGGTATAGAAATTATAACATAAATTTAGATATATTAAAACTCGAAGTATAAAAGTTCGAGTTTGATATCAATCTGGTGGAGCTGAGGAAATTATCTACAACTTTACCAATGAAAATTGATATTAGAATCAATCACTATATACATTTTAACACAAATATCTTTAAAATAAACAATTATAAGTTTTCTTTTATTTCTGGGAATAAATCATATAAATTATACCCTAATAAATTATCAAAATATTCCTTTAATTTATATGTTTCTTTTATATGATATTGTGTATTTGAGTAAGCACCTCTTCTAATTATAATATCAATTAGTCTTTTATCAATTGTAAATACTTTTCCATCTTGTGGACACATTAAATCACATAGGTTTATTATTCTTTCTTCTATTGTGTATTTATGTGTTTTTACAAACTCTGCTATAGAAGGTTTATCTTGTGGATTTGGAACTCCTCCAGCCGTGCAAATAATATCATTATTCAAATATGAATGTGTTATGCATATATTGTAATATT
>CALVQR010000002.1 GCA_944358265.1 uncultured Bacilli bacterium
TATTGTGTATTTGAGTAAGCACCTCTTCTAATTATAATATCAATTAGTCTTTTATCAATTGTATAAACTTTAGCACCTTGTGGACACATCAAATCACATATATTTATTAACTTCTCTTCTATTGTATACTCGTGATTTTTAATAAATTCAGTTCTAAATGGAATATCATCCGGAATTCCTCCTGCTGTACATAATGTATCATTATTCAAATAAGAATGTGTTAAACATATATTGCAATACTCATCATCATATCCTTTTTCTTTCAAATATTCGTAACCTCTCATAACATGGCCTGCTGAATCTCCATTGTATTTTCCTATATCATGGATATATCCTAGAGTAATAGCTTTATCGACATCAACATCTATTCCTTTATTTTGTAGTGCTTTAGCAATTCTACCAGCACTATCTCCAACACAAATACAGTGTCCTATCCATCTATCATCTTTTTGATTAACTCTTTCTTTTTCTAAAAGTTCTCTTGCTTCTTTACTATTTAATTTCATTTATACCACCTTATTTACTTATATTTTATTAATAGTCTTATTTTTTTAATTCAATTGTTTCAATCATTTCACCAGGGTAATCATATAATGCTAATTTATTAAATTCAATATAAAATGGTTTGAATTCTAATTGTATCATTTCAAATAGATTATTCACTATATTAAAATTTTTATCTATATGTAAAGTCATATGAAAATTAAAATTATCAGGATTATATTTTTCTTCTGGTATTATTTCATAAAAATTCCTTTGTAAATTTTTCATAAAATAATTATCTTCAATTCCAAAATATAAAATAAAACTATCATTTTTGAGATTTCCAATTGTTACTTTGTTAACCTTTAATTTTATTTTATCCATTTTTATATTCTTTGTAATGTTTAATAGCTTATCTTGGTTTATTTTATCTGTTGCAAATATTGTAAAATGATATGGTAGATTATCAATTTCATACCTTTTATTATCGTTTATACCATAAGGAACTTTGCACATTTTAAAATTGATGTTTTTTAAAAATTTACTAATTATATCTAATTGCTTTTCATCAAAATATGTTATTAAAGTTATTCTGCTCACTACAATTCACCTAGATTCTCAAATAAATTTTCATATATTTTATCTCTATCTATGTCAATAATCATATTTATTCTATGATTATCATTCGTTAATTCATAAGAACTATCATTTTTTATATTAGGACAACTTATTACTTCTTTTTTAAACCAATTTTTATTTATCATATAAGCAATAACAGATATATCCCAAATTGTTCTTTCTTCTTGTATTCCATGATATCCATCATTATAAAATCTATCTATTAAATAATCACATAATTCTGATTTATTTTCAATATTTTCTTTTAATGTATTTATATCTATTCTTAATTTAGAAATAACTTCTTTACATGGTAATATAGTTAATCTAACTTTTGAATCAAATACTATTTTAACTGCTTCAATATCTTGTCTAAAATTATATTCTAAATTGTCTTTATAACCTAATTCATTTCCACCTAACCATATTACTTCTATCTTATCTATTATTTTAGGTTCTTTTTTAACAGCTAACGCTATATTGGTAATTGCTCCTATTCCTAGTATATAAGTTTTATTATTTTTAAGTGCTACTTCTATTATTTTATTTACGGCATCATTAGTTTCATCATATCCATTACAAAAATAATCTTCTGCACCCTTAAACACTTTATTTTTAGTATCAAAGTTTAGCCAATTACATATTTTCAGTATTTCATTATAGCTCTTTTCTCGTCCACTTATAACTGTTTCATTTCTTTCTTTATGAGAATATGGTGCAACAGTTATTGCTTCGATATTAAATATTTCTTGATTTTTAATCATATATGCAAGTGCAAATTGGTCATCACATTCATTATAAGTATCAGTATCTAATATTACATTTAATCTTTCATCTTTATAATTAGAAATAAAGTTATAAATATCTTCCCAATTTTTAACTCTAGTAATATTAACATTTCTATTACATGGTTTATCCATTAAAAGA
Organism: uncultured Bacilli bacterium; assembly: GCA_944358265.1. Lineage (GTDB taxonomy): Bacteria > Bacillota_I > Bacilli_A > RF39 > UBA660 > CAG-433. The sequence goes on from CALVQR010000002.1 coordinate 2,029, forward strand.
GCAGTTATACCATTATCAAGACAAGATTTACATATTTTACTAGAGTCATCTATCATAACATCTATATCGTTTTCAATACAAACTATAACTTTAGAATTTTTATCTTTACTATCATTAAAAATAAGCTTATCATAATAAATATTATACTTATTTAACCACTCTTTAGTCATCTCTATTGGATTAGAATATTCTCCATTATCTCTACCAGTTATAATATAAATAAAATGTCCCTCACTCTTTAATTTATCTATATACTCTTTAGAACCATTTATAGGGATTAAACTTTTAGCAATTCTTTCTATATTAGGATAATAAAAGCTATTAATTTCTTCTTTACTCCAGTCAAACATTCCCTCTGTAATATAAAGATTTTCATCAACAATACCTGTATTTCTTAACACTTTATCATGTTCTAAAAACTCTTTCTTCAAAACTTCATCAAAATTAGATATTACATTATCTATATCAATTCCTATATTCATTTGTACCACCATATTCCAATTATAGCACATTTATTTATATTTTTAAATTCAAAGCAATTAGTTAGCTTCTTTCACTTTTCCTAATACAATGATTAATCTTTAGCCTCTGTTTCATCCAATACTTTTTCAACTTCACTAATTAATTGTTCTTTATTAGGAATATAATAAGTATAAGTTGAAGCAAAAATATTATTAAATAAACCACCTAAAGCATATTCTAAAGCAACTTTATCTTTTTCAGCGCATAATATAATACCTATTGGTTTTACATTATTTACATTGTCCTTGCGATTAATAAGGAAAATATGGGAAAACAAATAAAAAAAGTTGACAATTGTTTTCAACAGAGTTAATATCACACACAATTAAAATTAATATGAATTGGGGCGATAATTGATGGACGATTTTAACGAGGAAAATGAACAGGATGTTATTGATATTCTGTATGATTATGATGAGGACAGTGGAAATATTATAAGTAAGATTACTAGAGAAAAATTAAAAAATTATTACAAAAAAGAGGAAGAAGGTATCGAAAAAATTTGTAAAATAGTTTTTGAATCTATTGAAGATGATAATATTAAAGAAAAATGCAAGAAAATGCTAGAGGATTTTAAAGCAACAATAAAAGATGAAATAGTTTTTTTAAATTATATTTATTATAGGCAAGGTTTCAAAATGGGGACAAATGTAATTAAAGATTGTTTGATAAATAATGATTAAAATGATGAAGTGGATTACTTGAAAAAGTAGTCTATTTTTTTTGTCAAAAAATCGATAAAAATAATAAAAAGTTGCTATGGCAAAGTTTAGTTTATTTAATCCTCTTTTTTTAACTTTAATGCTTATAAAAGCGTTAATTGAATGAGTTTCAAATAACAAAAGTTATGATATAATATAAATAAATGAACAAGAATTTATATTGGAAGTTGTAAGAATTAAGTAATGATATAGTTAGATAAAATGATAGAAATAATAAAAAAAGAATTTTTGGAGGATTACTATGGAGCTAAAGATTGAAGAAGTAATAAGTAAAGTAATGAATGACAAAACTTTTTTAGAAGGTACTTTTGAAGGTGGAAAAAACTATTTTCCGAAAGATTTTAGAGCAGCTATAAAACATAAACTAGCAATTGTATTGAATTATTATCTGATCACGAGTGATACGCAAACCAATTATTCATTTGAGGATATTTTATCAAGGTTTCAAGTATTGTTGAAAAATACAAATGAAGTTGAATTAAGAAAAATAATTAAAGATGGATATTTAACACATTCATTTAATGGAAGTTCAAAAGAATATATGCAGAAGTATGGATTTGATTATATGACAAAATCAAATGAACAAGAATTAAACGAAATAAATAAAAAAAGAGAAAGATTAGATTATTTGTCAAGAAAATATGGAGAAAACTATTATATCAAAGAAGCTAGAAAGATAAGATGACAGAAAAATATTGAAGAACCAACAGGGGAAGAATTCTTTTATTGTACTCCAGGGATAGATTCAATACAATATGCATTGGAACAATCTCCAGAGAGATTATATAATGGTATTTTAAAAGATAGTAGAGAGCCAATAATAGTGGGAGAATCAAAAAAGAATTACTTAATTAGATGCTTAAGAAAAAAGGTTAAACCAGAAGATTATTCAATTATGGAGCAAATGATTGATGATTAGTGCACTTTTCCACCATATATTGCACTATTACAATATGAAAAAATGAAAAATGTTCCAACATCAATAACCGTATTTGGCAATAATGGCAGTCATAGTTTAAGTGAAATAGTTGAAAAACTAGATCCAAAACAAATTGAAGATTATTTTCCGATAGGGATACGAAGACCATCTATGGAATTTTTAAAAAAACACGGATCTTATTATTTAAGCAATATGGTAACATTAGTAGAGTTTATGCCAAAAACAGAATATCCGATAATTAAAATGCCAGATATGTATGAAATTATGCAGATGTATGCAAGAAACAAGGGACTTCAAGTTGGACAAGTTTTTGATTGTAAAACAGCAGACTTCATCAGAAATTCAACTATTACTGAAATTAAATGTCTGATGCAACAAATGGAATATGAGCAATCATCAAAATGGACAATTGATGAAAAATTATAAACAGATTTACAAATGTTAGAAAAAATTGCAAATAATTATGATTTCGGAGATTCAGCGAATGCTCCAAAATTATAAAGTAAGTTATATAATTTGACTTTTTTATAAAAATTTGGATACATATTCATTTGTCCTAAATTTTCTGCTTTTAATTTATTCATTTTTAACTTTCTATCATCTCTTGTTTGCCTAGAATTATATTAATCTCTAATCTTTTCTTTAAAGACTCCTCCATATCAATTTCTTATTTGATTATATTAACCACAAACACCAACCTTTCTTCTAGGTTGATTTTTTCATAAAAACGAAAAAATCAATCATTTCTGATTGATTCCTATATCAAAAGTTCGAATAGTTCGAACAGATTTCCCAATGGTGGAGCTGAGGAGATTCGAACTCCTGTCCAAAAACACTTATACACTAAGCATCTACAAGTTTAGTTAGTTATCAATATTCCTAATTTATAAAAGTAACTAACAACCTATAAATTAGTAAGCTTATAAAATTCATCATTATTTCTAAGCTAAATAATGATATATCTTGCTAAAATCGAATCCCCTATAATCTACGCAAGAAAAGAAAATAGAGAATTGCATTTCTGACTATTAAGCAGCTAAGGCAACACTATTACTTCTGAATAATGAAGCAAATGCATTTTTAATTTTGTTTCCAGTTATTTTTTGTTTGCACGTAACGAGTGCCTTCGACTTGCAACTTAATGCTGGGTATTTCTGTCGAAACCAATTACAGCCCCATGCAAAAGTATTATATTATAAAAAAAAGAAAAAGTCAAAAGTCAATATTTACCAGATAATGACTTTCTCATTTCTCTTTCTAAATCTCTTTGTTTAATAGTTTCTTTTTTATCATAAGTGTGTTTACCTCTTGCAACTGCAAGTTCTATTTTTGCTTTACCATTTTTAAAATAAAGTTTAAGAGGCACAAGTGTTAATCCTTTTATAGATACTTTATCATTTATTTTTTTTATCTCTTTTTTATGAAGTAATAACTTTCTGGTTCTAGTTTCATCATGATTAAATATATTACCTTCTTTATATTCAGATATATGCATATTAAGTAAAAATATTTCTCCATTTTTTATTATTGCATAACTATCCTTTAAATTTGCATTGCCATTTCTTATAGATTTTATTTCGGTACCAGTTAAAACAATACCAGCTTCATAACTATCTAACACTTCATAATCATATCTTGCTTTTCTATTTAGTATTTCCATTATTATCTCCCTGTACAAAATTAAAATCTATTATACTATTTTCTTTAGATGCATTTGTAACTTTTACTTTTACTCTTTGACCTAGTTTAAATATTTTTCCTTTCTTTTCTCCTCTTAAAGTCTTAGTTGTTTCATCAAAATTATAATAATCTCCTTTTATTTCTGAAATATGAACAAGTCCCTCAATTAAATTAGGTAATTGAACAAATATTCCAAAACTAGTTATTGAAGAAATTATTCCATCAAATTCTTCACCGATATGATCTTCCATATATTCTGCCATTTTCATTGATTCAACATCTCTTTCACATTCTATGGATTCTCTTTCTTTTTCTGAGGCATGATCACATAATGCAGGTAAATTTTCACTCCAATATGATATCAATCTAGAAAGTTCTTTATCACTTGGTTTATTAAATATATATTTTCTAAGTAAATTATGAACAGTAGTATCAGGGAATCTTCTTATTGGAGATGTAAAATGTGTATAGCATTTAGATGCAAGTCCATAGTGCCCTACATTTTCTGGTTTATATACAGCTTTTTTCATACATCTTAAAAGTTGCGTTGAAAGTATAGAAAATTCTTCTTTATCCCTTAATTGATCCAGTATATTTTTCATTGATTTTGGATAATTAAAGTTTCTATCTCCCTTTATTTGATAACCTAGTAAACTTACTGAATTTAAAAACTCTTCAACTTTTTCTGAATCCGGTACTTCATGAATACGATACACGAATGGGAGTTCCATAAAGTATATATGTTCTGCGACAGTTTCATTTGCAGCAATCATAAAATCCTCAATTAAATTTTCTCCCTTACCTCTATCTCTTAATACAATATCATATGGCTTACCACTTTCATCTACTAATATTTTTGCTTCATCTGTATCAAAATCTAAGTACCCCTTTTTTAATTTAGCTTTTCTAAGAATTTTAGCAAGCTCTTCCATTAGTTTTAAGTCATCTACATATGGTTTATATCCTTCTGGAATTTCTTCATCATTTAATATTTTATTTACCTTCTTGTAAGTCATTTGAATCCTTGATTTAATTACACTTTCAAATATTTCATGTGAAACTACTTTTCCATCTTCATTTATTTCCATTACACATGAAATTGCAAGTCTTTCTTCATTCGGATTAAGTGAACAAATACCATTAGAAAGTTTATGTGGAAGCATAGGTATAACTCTATCAACTAAATATACACTAGTTGCTCTATCATATGCTTCTTTATAAAGTTCAGTCCCTTCTTTTACATAATAAGAAACATCTGCGATATGAACTCCAAGTACATAATTATTTCCTTTTTTCTTAATAGATATTGCATCATCTATATCTTTAGTATCATCACCATCAATAGTAAAAATTACTTCATTTGTTAAATTAATTCTACCCTTTTTTTCTTCTTCACTTACAAAAGAAGGTATTTCATCTACTTCTTTCATAACGCTATCCGAAAATACATCGTTAATCCCATGATCGTATACTATTGATAAAATATCTACTCCAGGATCGTTTTTATGGCCTATAATTTTTACAACTTCTGCTAAATACTTATATTTACCTAATTCTTTTTTTATACTAACTTGTATTTTATGTCCATCTACCAAATCATCCAAATTTTTATTATCTAAAATTATTTCCATTTTTAATTTTTTATCATCAGGTACAAAATGTGGATTATTATCAATTATTTTATATTCTCCTACTATTAAATTATTTTCTTTTTTTAATACTTTTATTACTCTGCATTCTTTTCTACCTTTTGAATCTATTAATGGTTCAACTACTACAATATCATTATTTAAGGCTCCATTCATATTCTTTTCATCAACATATATATCATCTTGTCCTTCAACTATAACAAATCCAAAACCTTTTTTATTAACATTTAATCTACCTTTTATTAAATGACTATTATCAAATAGCATATATTTATCTTTATTAGATCTATATACTTCAAATTCTTCTTCTAAATCTCTTAAAGTATTCAAAATATTAGTAAGATCTTCAACTGTATTTAAATTTAATTTATCTGATATTTCTGTTGCAGACAATGCTTTTTTTTCTTTATTTAATAGTTCTATAATTTCTTCTTTCATAATTCCTCCATTAGTAAAATAAAAAGACCATATTTATGTCTTTTTTTATATTAATGACAATACTAAACATATTATAAAAAATAATAATCCTAAAAATAATGTCATTCTACTTAAAAATAACTCTGATCCTCTTTCTTTTCTTTGAGCAAATAATTCCGCATTACCACCCATCATTATATTAGAAGCACTTTCTGCTTTACCACTTTGTAATAACACTACTGTTATTAATAAAACTGAAATGACTAATAATACTACATCCATAATTTTTGCCTCCTCATCCAGTAATATTATTTTATCATATTTTATATAAATTGCAAATACCATACTATGAAATATATACTAATCATTAACATTGATATAAAAATATATATAATTTTTTTATTTACTTTAGTCATTATAGAAATTGAAAGTAAAGTAGTTAATAATATCCCTCCAAAAACATAAAACAAACTATATTTATCAGAATAACTATAAATATAATTATTTTTAATAAATAAATCAGATATTGCAAGAACTAAAAAATTAAATATATTACTTCCAAGCATATTGGATATGGCCATATTAAAATTATTTAATTTAAGAAGTGCATATGTCGTAACTACTTCTGGCAAACTTGTTGTTATTCCAAGTAACATTGCTCCTATTGAACTAGATGAAAATTTAGGATATAAACGAGATATCTTATCTGCTTGATACGCTAATAAAACACTTAAAAATATCATTATAATGCCAGTAAATATAAATTTAATTACTATATGATTTGTTTTTTTTACTACAACATTATCTTCTTCATCTGATTTAAATACAAAATACATATATACTAAATATAAAACAAATAAAACTATTGAAACAATATTAATTAGTATATTAACACATCCTAGTATTATAAACAAATAATCTATAAATAATATAGTGCATTCTATCAAATATTTTTTAGAAGTATTTTTAAATATATCTAACTTAAAAAAATATATATTATAAACTGCAAGTATAAATATATTAAACATATTACTTCCAACAATATCTCCAAAAGATAAAGTTGGATTATTTAAAACTACTGCAGAAATAGATGTTACAAACTCCGGTAAACTTGTTATAGATGCAATTAAAAGACCTCCAACAAAAGCAGAGCCCAATTTTGATTGTTTAGATAATACATCGCCAAAATAAGATAATTTAATGCTAGTAAAAATAGTAAAAAAAGCAAGTATTAAAAAAAATATTCCGTCCAAAATATCACCTTCTAAAAAATTATATTAATAAATTGGACAAAATATTTATATTATTCATTTATTTGTTCATAAATTCTAAGTAATCTATTATATTTACATACTCTATCTGTTCTAGATAGTGAACCCGTTTTTATTTGACCTAATGAAAGACCAACAGCTAAATCTGCAATAAATGTATCTTCTGTTTCACCACTTCTATGTGAAATTATAGTTTTAAATCCAGCTTTTTTTGCCATATCAATAGTTTTAAACGCTTCAGTTACTGTACCTATTTGATTAAATTTAATAAGTATTGCATTACCTGCTTTTTCTTCTATACCTCTTTTTAATAGTTCGGCATTAGTAACAAAGAAATCATCTCCAACAAGCTGGACTTTATTTCCTATTTTCTTAGTTAATTTACTGAAACCTTCAAAATCACTTTCATTAAGTGGATCTTCAATTGAAACTATTGGATATTCATTTATTAATTTTTCATAATATTCAATTAATTCATCAGTATTCATCTTATTTCCATTTGAAAATTCATACATATTAGTATCTGGATTATAAAATTCTGAAGCTGCTACATCAATGCCTAATTTTACATCTACTGATGGTTTATATCCTGCTTTTTTAATAGCTTCAATTATATAATCTAGTGCTTCTTCATTTGAAGATAAATTTGGAGCAAATCCTCCTTCATCTCCAACAGACGTATTATATCCTTTTTGTTTTAAAACTTTTTTTAAATTATGAAATACTTCAGCACCACATCTAATTCTCTCTTTAAAATCATTACTTTGTGGAATAATCATAAATTCTTGGAAATCTAGCATATTATCAGCATGGGCACCACCATTTAATATATTCATCATAGGATATGGAAGTTCTTTTCCATTACATACATATTCATATAATTCTTTCATATCTTCATTAGCTGCTGCTTTTAGACAAGCAAGTGACACTGCAAGAATAGCATTTGCACCTAAATTACTTTTTGTTTTTGTTCCATCAAGCATAATCATCATATTATCGATTTCTTTTTGATTTTTTACATCCATACCTAATAACTCAGGAGTTATTTTTTCTTTAACATTATTTACTGCTTTTAAAACTCCCTTACCCATATATCTTTCATCATTATCTCTAAGTTCTAATGCTTCATTAGATCCAGTAGATGCTCCACTTGGAACACTTGCTCTACCAAATGCACCGTTTTCTGTTAAAACATCTACTTCAACAGTAGGATTTCCCCTTGAATCTAATATTTCTCTTGCTTTTACTTCTATTATTTTGCTCATTTAATCATCTCCTATTTTATTATACATCAAATTTAATATAATTTAAAATATTTAAATAATTTGTTGTAAAATAAAAGTATAATAATATTGGTTAATGTGTTATAATATATGGTAAAGGAGTATTGTTTATGGAAATAGTTCAAATAACAAAAGAAGAATTTGATGCTTTCGCAGAAAATCATCCAAATAAAAATTTTTATCAAACATCTAGTTATGGTATGCTTATGGATAGACATTCGTTTGATGATTATTATTTGGCACTTAAAGATAATATAACCATTAAAGCTGCAACTCTTATATTAATTGATAAAGTGTTGTTTGGATATAAATGGGGATATTGTCCAAGAGGATTTTTAATAGATTTTAACGATTCTAAATTGCTGGAAACTTTTACTAATTTATTAAAAGAATATCTTAATAAAAGAAATTTTATGTTTATAAAAATTGATCCTTATATTATATATAAATCTAGAGATAAAAATGGCAACGAAACCGGTGAAATTGATAATTCAAATATTATAAATACACTATTAAATTTAGGATATGAACATAATGGATTTAACCTTAATTTTGAAAATATGAAACCAAGATGGAACGCTGTAATAACAACGAATGCTGAAGAACCTTTATTTTCAAGATATAATAAAGAAATAAGAAATAAAATTAGAAAAGCAGAGAAAATGGGTATTGAAGTAATCAAAGGAACTCCAGAAAGTGTTAAACAATTTTATTCATTAATAGATAAAAAACATTCAAGAAAATTAAATTATTATTTAGATATGATGGAGATACTTGGAAAAAAAGATATGTTTGAGATATATTTTTCAGTATTAAATACTGCAAGGTACATTGAAAAAAGTCAAAAAGCTTTTTCAGAAGAAGAACAAAGAAATAACGAAATAAATCAAGAATTAGAAGAAAATATTAATAGTAATAATACAACAAGTATTATAAAAAGAAAAATGGCATCTGATGCAATTTTAAATTCTTGTAAACAAAACATAATAAATGCAACTAATTTGTATAAACAATATCCAGAAGGAGTTATAATTGGAGCAAACGCCATTATAAAATATAATAAAGAAATATTCTTCTTAATAGATGGATATAAACAAGAATTTAAAAATTATTGTCCTAATCATTATGCTAAATTTCAAATTATTGAAAAATATAGAAAAGAAGGATACACTAGAATGCATTTAAATGGTATTTCTGGTGATTTCAAAAATAAAGATAATCCATATAGGGGATTAACAAGATTTAAACTTGGATTTGCAGCAAATATAGAAGAATATATTGGAGAATTTACACTCGTTATAAATAAAGGAAAATATAAAAGATTTAATAAACTTAATCCTATAAGAAATTGGTTAAAACAACCTATTGCATAATAAAACATCTCAAAATCATGAGATGTTTTTTATTATGTAAAAAGAAAGTATTCCTACTTTCTTTTTGTATTATTTATCAATTTTAGTTACTATACCAGCACCAACTGTTCTACCACCTTCACGAATTGAGAACTTAGTTCCTTCTTCTAGTGCGATAGGAGCAATTAATTCAATGTGTAATTTAACATTGTCTCCTGGCATAACCATTTCAGTTCCTTCAGGTAATGTTACAACACCTGTAACGTCTGTAGTTCTGAAATAGAATTGTGGACGATAATTTGTGAAGAATGGAGTATGTCTTCCACCTTCTTCTTTACTTAATACATATACTTCACATTCAAATGTAGTATGTGGAGTAACTGTACCAGGTTTAGCAAGTACTTGACCACGTTGTACTTCTTCTCTTGAAATACCACGAAGTAAAACACCAGCATTATCTCCTGCTTCAGCATAATCTAATTGTTTTCTGAACATTTCGATACCTGTAACTACAGTTTTCTTTGTGTCATGAAGTCCAACTATTTCTACTTCATCATTAAGTTTTAATTGTCCTCTTTCAACACGTCCTGTAACAACTGTACCACGACCTGTAATTGTAAATACATCTTCAATGCTCATTAAGAATGGTTTTTCAGTATCTCTTTCAGGAGTTGGAATCCATTCATCAACTGCATTTAATAATTCATCAATTTTTTCTTGATATTTAGGATCTCCTTCAAGAGCTTTCAAAGCTGATCCAAATATAAATGGTGTATTATCTCCATCAAATCCATATTGAGTTAATAATTCTCTTACATCCATTTCTACTAATTCAAGCATTTCTGGATCATCAACCATATCACATTTATTGATGAATACTACCATTCTAGGTACACCAACTTGACCAGCAAGTAAGATGTGTTCTCTAGTTTGAGCCATAGCACCATCTGTTGCAGCTATAACAAGTATAGCACCATCCATTTGAGCCGCACCTGTAATCATGTTTTTTACATAGTCAGCGTGTCCTGGGCAGTCAACGTGTGCATAGTGACGTTTGTCTGTTTCATATTCAACGTGTGCAGTATTGATAGTAATTCCTCTTTCTCTTTCTTCAGGAGCTTTATCGATATCTGCATAGTCTTCGAATTTTGCGTAACCTTTTTCTGCTTGTCTTTTAGTAATAGCAGCAGTTAAAGTTGTTTTACCATGGTCTACGTGTCCAATTGTACCAATGTTAACATGTGATTTCCCACGGTTAAATTTTTCTTTTGCCATTTTAACATTTCCTCCTTTTTTAATGTACAAAACTATTTTATCTAATTCTTGAAAAAATATCAAGTATTATTCTTATTTATATACTAATTTTTACCCATTTTTTTAATGATTTCTTCAGTAATATTTTTAGGTACTTCTTCATAATGATCAAATTCCATTGTAAATTGCCCTCTACCTTGAGTATTAGATCTAAGAGATGTTACATACCCAAACATTTCTGCAAGTGGTACCATAGCATTAATAGATAAAGCATTACCTCTTGATTCTTGCCCCATTGGTTTACCTCTTCTTGAAGAAATATCTCCCATAACATTACCTAAATATTCTTCTGGAACAATTATAGTAACTTTCATTATTGGTTCTAGAAGTACAGGTTTACATTTATTTTTTGCTTCTTTTAAAGCCATTGATGCAGCAATCTTAAATGCCATTTCTGATGAGTCAACATCATGATATGATCCATCAAATAATGTTGCCTTAACATCTATCATTGGAAATCCAGCTAAAACACCTGTTTGCATTGCCTCTTGAAGTCCCTTGTCTGTTACTGGGATATATTCTCTCGGAACTACACCACCAACAATTGCATCAACAAATTCATATCCTTTATCTGGATTTGGTTCAAACTTAATCCAAACGTGTCCATATTGTCCACGTCCACCTGATTGTTTAATATATTTACCTTCACAATCTCCAGCTTGAGTTATTGTTTCACGATAAGATACTTGTGGTTGACCAATATTTGCTTCAACACCAAATTCTCTTTTCATTCTATCAACAATTATATCTAAGTGAAGTTCTCCCATACCTGCAATTATTGTTTGACCTGTTTCAGGATTTGTAGATGCTCTAAATGTTGGATCTTCTTCTGCAAGTTTTTGAAGTGCAAGCCCCATTTTATCTTGATCTCCTTTTGATTTTGGTTCAACGGTAAGTTCAATAACTGGTTCTGGGAATTCCATTGATTCTAGAATACATGGATGTTTTTCATCACAAAGTGTATCACCTGTTGTTGTATTTTTAAGTCCTACTGCTGCTGCTATATCACCTGTATAAACTTCTGATATTTCGGTTCTATTATTCGCATGCATTTGTAATATACGACCAATTCTTTCTTTTACATCTTTAGTTGCATTAAGTACATATGATCCACTTGATAACTTACCTGAATAAACTCTAAAGAATGTTAATTTACCAACATATGGATCAGTCATAACCTTAAATGCTAAAGCTGAAAATGGTTCTGAATCAGAAGGATGTCTTTCAATTTCATTACCATCTTTATCAACACCTTTTATAGATGCAATATCTGTTGGAGCTGGCAAATAATCAATAACAGCATCAAGTAATAATTTAACTCCTTTATTACCATATGCAGTACCACACATTACTGGGAAAAATTCTGCAGCAAGAGTTCCTTTTCTTATACATGATTTTATTTCTTCAACAGTTAATTCTTCACCTTCTAAATATTTTTCCATAATAGAATCATCAAACTCTGCAACTGAATCTATTAAATCAGCGTGTTTTTCTTCAGCTAATAATTTTAATTCTTCTGGAATTTCTATTTCTGTTGGTTCTTCTTCTGGTTTACCATCATAATGATATGCTTTCATAGAAACAAGATCAATTATTCCTTCAAATTCATCTGCAGTACCTATAGGCCATTCAATTGGTTTTGCATTCACACCTAAACGATCCTTAATAGATTTTAATGTATATTCAAAATCTGCACCTACTTTATCCATCTTATTTGCAAAAATAATACGAGGTACTTTAAATTCTGAAGCTTGTCTCCAAACTGTTTCAGTTTGTGGTTCTACTCCTGCTTGCGCATCAAGTAAAGCTACTGAACCATCAAGTACGCGAAGTGATCTAGACACTTCTACTGTAAAATCTACGTGTCCTGGAGTATCAATAATATTTAATCTATATCCTTTCCAGAAAGCTGTAGTTGCAGCAGATGTAATAGTTATCCCACGTTCTTGTTCTTGTTCCATCCAGTCCATTTGAGAAGCACCATCATGTGTTTCACCTATTTTATGGATTTTATGAGTATGGAACAATATTCTTTCAGTTGTTGTTGTTTTTCCGGCATCAATGTGAGCCATAATACCAAAATTACGTGTTTTTTCTAAACTATATTCACGAGCCATAATTATATCCTTTCCTACCATCTATAATGAGCAAATGCTTTATTAGCTTCTGCCATTCTATGTGTATCTTCTTTTTTCTTAAATGCTGCTCCTGTTTCGTTAGAAGCATCTATTATTTCATTAGCTAATTTCTCAGCCATTGATTTTCCGCCTCTATTTCTAGTTGCGTTTACAAGCCAACGAAGTGCCAACGCTTGAGCTCTCTCTGCTCTAACTTCGACTGGAACTTGGTAGTTTGCACCACCAACTCTTCTTGATTTAACTTCAAGAGATGGAGTAATATTTTCCATTGCTTTACTAAATAGATCCATAGGATTTTCATTTGTTCTTTCTTGAATTAAATCAAATGCATTATATACGATTTTTTGAGCTTTTCCTCTTTTACCATCAAGCATTATTTGATTGATAAGTTTTGTTATAACTTTTGAGTTATATAAAGGATCTGCCAAAACATCTCTTTTAACTGCACGTCTTTTTCTCATTATTTATCTCCTTTCTTATTTTTTCTTTGGTTTTTTTGCACCATATTTAGAACGACCTTGTTTTCTATCTTGAACTCCTGCTGTATCTAAAGTTCCACGAACAACGTGATAACGAACACCGATAAGATCCTTAACACGCCCACCACGAACTAATACAACACTATGTTCTTGTAAGTTATGTCCTTCTCCTGGAATATAAGCATCTATCTCTTTACCATTACTTAGTCTTACACGAGCATATTTACGAAGAGCTGAGTTTGGTTTTTTAGGTGTCTTTGTTCCAACACGAGTACATACTCCACGTTTTTGAGGAGATGCAGTATTTGTAGTTTTTTTAGTTAAACTATTTAATCTTACTCCTAAAACTGGCGATTTACTCTTTTTAGTTTTCTTTTGACGGTTTTTTCTTACTAATTGATTGATTGTAGCCATTTTACTACTCCTTTCTTTTACACACAACCTGGTGTATCATAATTGATTTAAATTAAAGTTTTGTATAATTACAAAACTCCAATTCATCAGCATTACTAATATAACACTTTTTATCTTAAAAAGTCAATATTTTTATGTGATTTCTTTTAATTATATTCAAAAAAAAGGATACTTATTAATCCTTTTTATAATTTTTTATTTCTTTTTCTAATTCTTCCTTATTTAATTTTGAATAACCTTTTATTCCTAATTCTTTTGCTTTTTCTTTTAATTCTTTTAAAGTACTTTCTTCTTTTACTTCTTCTTCTGGCATTTTACCATGTTCAACTAAATAATCTATTTGTTCTTTTGTTAAAGTTTCGTACTCTATTAAAGCATTAGCAATTAAATCAAGTAAATCTCTATTTTTACTTATTATTTTTTTTGTTATTTCGTATTGTTCAGAAATGATTTTTCTTACCTCTTCGTCTATCTCAAGCGCAACTGCATCTGAAAAGTTTCTACTTTTATTATAATCTCTTCCTAAGAATACACTAGATTCTTGATGTTCTAATTGAACTGGTCCAAGAGAACTCATACCATATTCAGTTACCATTGATCTTGCTATTTTTGTAGCTCTTTCAAAATCATTATGAGCACCAGTTGTTACTTCATTAAATACAAGTTCTTCTGATACTCTTCCTCCTAAAAAACCACTGATAGATTCTAAAAGTTCTTTTTTTGTAGACATATAAGTTTCTTCCTTTGGAAGCATCAAATTATATCCGCCAGCCATTCCTCTTGGAATTATAGTAATTTTTTGTACATCATTTGCTCCATCAAGCTTAATACCTACTACTGCATGACCTGCTTCATGATAAGCAACAACTTTTTTTTCATGCTCTGTATATTTACGAGATTTTTTAGCAGGACCTGCGATTACTCTATCTTGTGCTTCATCTATTTCAGACATAGTAATTTCATTTTTACCCCTTCTAACTGCAAGAAGAGCTGCTTCATTAAGTAAATTTTCTAAATCAGCACCAGAGAAACCTACTGTTCTTTTTGCTATATTTGATAATTTTACATCTTTAGCAAGTATTTTATCTCTTGCATGAACTTCAAGTATTTCCTCTCTTCCTTTTGCATCTGGAAGTGATACTGTAATTTGTCTATCAAAACGTCCTGGTCTTAAAAGCGCTGGATCAAGTACATCTGGTCTGTTGGTAGCCGCTATTATTATAATGCCTTCATTTCTACCAAATCCATCCATTTCTGTAAGTAATTGATTTAATGTTTGTTCTCTTTCATCATGTCCACCACCAAGACCTGTACCTCTTTGTCTACCAACTGCATCTATTTCATCTATAAATATTAAACATGGAGCTGTTTGTTTTGCTTGTCTAAACATATCACGAACTCTTGATGCCCCAATACCAACAAATAATTCAACAAAATCTGATCCGCTTATAAAGTAAAATGGTGCGTTGGCCTCTCCTGCAACTGCTTTTGCAAGAAGAGTTTTACCTGTTCCTGGTTGTCCTACTAAAAGTACACCTTTTGGTATTCTAGCGCCCATCTTAGTAAATTTTTTAGGATCTTTTAAAAATTCTATTAATTCTTCTAACTCTTCTTTTTCTTCTGATAAACCTGCAACATCCTTAAATGTTACCTTATTTTTATCTTCTTGAAGTTTTGCTCTACTTTTACCAAAATCCATTGATTTATTATTATTACTTACTTGTTTGTTAAAAAACCATAATAACAACCCACCAAGTAAAATATATGGAAGTATATTAAAAATAAATTTCATAAGAGAACTTGATGCTGGATCAGCTGATACATCTAATGTAAAATTATTTTTTTCTTGCATTTCATTAATATAATTTAGTGTATCATCGCTTAAAGGCGCAACTACATAAAAAGTTTCATTGTTATCATAACCTTCTAATTTTCCCTCAATATTGTAAGTAGATCCCTCTGAATTTGGAGATATACTTAATTCTACTACTTTGTTATCTTTTAAATTTTTCTGAAACTCTGAATATGATAATTTATTTACTTTATTACCAATACCGCTTATTAAATATACAACTAATATTATAAATAATAAAGCTATATATGGGCTTAAATTTTTTTTAACAATTTTATTCATTTTCTTCCTCCCTTGTATACCATAATATTATATCATACTTTTTATCTTTTAGACTATTATATTTAGATTTTTTTATACCAGGAATCCAAATAATATTATCATTACTATCTACTACTATTGGATAAATATCTCTTTCAGTTTTTGGTATTTTCTCATCTATAAAAATATCTTTAACTTTCCTTTTCCCATTTAACCCTAATACCTCAATATAATCACCATTTTTTTTATTTCTAACATATAATGGTAATTTTATATTCTTACTATCTAAGTGACATACAAAATTATTAGTTAATTTAGTTTCTTTTAATTTATATATAATACCTAATGGAAATACGGTTTTATTATTACTTAATTCAATTTTATAATCTTCATATTTAATATCATTATTAAATTCCAAAATATTATATTTTTTTATTGCTTTTATATTTAATGGTAAATCTATTTTCAAATTAGGTTTATTAGATTTAATTATTTTAAATAATTCTTCAATATTATTATCTGTTAACAAAATAACTTTTTCTTTATATATTTTTTTCATTATTTCATTTAAGATTTTTTTTATTATAAAATCATCTTCATCGTTTATTTTATCTAAATTTAATTTATTTTTATAATAATTATTTTTTATTATATTAAATACATAATTATCTATAAAATCATTTAATAATATTAATTCTTCACTAAATTTAAGAAATTTTCTATGAACATTTTTATTTTCTTCTTTTAATTTAGGTAAAATATATTTTCTATATCTATTTCTTGTATATTTATCACTTTCATTAGTTTTATCTTCTCTATATTCAATACCATTAACATTAGCATATTTATATATTTCATCTTTTGTTAAATAAATTAATGGTCTTAATATGCAATAGTTACCTTTATTTACTTTCATTTTAAAACCAGAATATCCAGTAAGAGTTGATCCTCTAACTATTCTCATCAATATAGTTTCAGTTAAATCATCTCCGTGATGTGCAGTAAATAAATACTTAGCATTATATTTTTTTACAATTGATTCTAAAAAATTATATCTTCTGTTTCTAAACTCTGATTCTAAATTACCATTTATGTTTTTTTCCAAAATTGTTCCTTCAAAAATTACA
Organism: uncultured Bacilli bacterium; assembly: GCA_944358265.1. Lineage (GTDB taxonomy): Bacteria > Bacillota_I > Bacilli_A > RF39 > UBA660 > CAG-433. The sequence continues at coordinate 19,450 of CALVQR010000002.1, forward strand.
TTATTTTTTTTACAAAACTTCTGTATAAATTCATATTCTTCAAAACTCTCTTCTCTTAAATTGTGATTTACATGTGCACATATTATTTTTAATTTTTTATTATAATTTATTAAGATATGTAAAAGAGACATAGAGTCTACTCCCCCTGAAGTAGCACACACAACTACATCATTTTCTTTTAAATATTTATTTAAAAATCTAAATACATCATACATATAAACCACCTAGTCAGAATTATACCATAAACTAATAAGAATATAAATAAAAAAAGGATTTTAAAATCCTCTTTAATAGTAGATAGTACTTGTTGTTTCTGACATTCCAAGTGAAAAGGCAATCACAAAAGTAATTATAAAAATTAATATATTCACGCCTACACCTACTAATGCTCCAATTCCTGCTGATTTTGATGATTTTGGTTTTTCTTGTTTCCACATAAGGAAAAGAATTAATCCTACAATTGGGAAGAAAAATCCTAATACTCCCCACCCAAAAGTTGAACCCTCTGCAACAGATGTAGTTTGTGTTTGCACTACATTACCCTCTTGTTGAATAGAAACTCCGCACTCTGAACAAAATTGAGAATTTGGCTCTAATTTAGCGCCACATTTTGAACAAAACATATTTATACCTCCGTTTCTGATTTTATTATAGCATATCAAATTAAAAAAAAGAAGAAAAATTATAATAATTCTTCTTCTAAAACGTCAAGTGGTTCTTCATCATAAAATTCTTTTTCTAAAGTAAATTTAGTGTTTGAATATTTTTTAACACCTGTACCTGCTGGGATCAATTTACCAATTATAACATTTTCTTTTAACCCCTCTAACTTATCAACTTTACCCTTGATTGCAGCATCAGTTAATATTCTTGTTGTTTCTTGGAATGATGCAGCTGATAAGAATGAATCAGTTTCAAGAGATGCTTTAGTTATACCAAGCATTAATGGTCTAGCAGTAGCAGGTTTCTTTCCTTGTAAAATAACTTTCTTATTTTCTTCAGTAAATCTATTTAATGATACAACTTTACCTACAAGTAATGTAGTATCTCCTTTGTCTACTATTCTCATTCTTGAAATCATTTTACGAACAATTATTTCAATATGTTTATCGGCAATATCAACACCTTGAGAACGATATACATTTTGAACTTCTTGTACAATATAATTTTGTACTGTTATAGGGTCAGTAACTGCTAGTAATTCTTTTGGACTAATAGATCCTTCATTTAATCTATCACCTGCTTTTACTTCATCTCCTACTTCTACTCGAAGTTTAACACCATAATTTGTAGTTTGTTCTCTAGTTTCTTTATCATTCGTAATACTGATCTTAAATTTACCATTTTGATTTTCTATATTAGTAATTTTTCCATTTATTTCAGCAACAGTTGCTTTAACTTTTGGAGTTCTTGCTTCAAATAATTCTTCTACACGAGGAAGACCTTGAGTAATATCATCGCCTTTTGCACCTCCACCAGTGTGGAATGTACGCATTGTAAGCTGAGTTCCTGGTTCACCGATTGATTGAGCAGCCATAATACCAACTGCCTCACCTATTTCAGCAACATTAGAAGTTGCAAGGTTACGTCCATAACACATTTGACAAACACCATTTTCTGTTTTACATGTTAATGTTGTTCTTATTTCAACGGATTTAATACCAGCTTTTTCAATTTTATCTGCAATTTGTTCAGTTATTAATTCACCTTTTTCTACAATAACTTCTTTTGTTTCTGGATTAATAACCTTTTTATTTGTAAATCTTCCAATTATACGTTCTGTAAGTGATTCAATAATACTTCCGTCTTTTTCATTTACAAACGCTTCTACAACTACACCCTGAATTGTTCCACAATCATGTTCTTTAACAATTACATCTTGAACTACATCTACTAGACGTCTTGTTAAATAACCAGAGTTTGCTGTTTTTAAAGCGGTGTCAACGTTACCTTTTCTTGAACCATGAGTTGATAAGAAGTATTCAGATACTGTTAATCCTTCAGTAAAGTTTGAAGTAATAGGTATTTCAACAGTCATACCATTTGGTTTTGCCATAAGACCACGCATACCTGCAAGTTGTCTAAACTGTTCAATGCTACCACGAGCACCAGAATTCATCATTATGAATATTGGATTATCTTTATTTTCTTTAGAAATTGTATTAAGTTCATCTTTAATTTCTTCATTTGCATTATTCCATACTTCTAGAACTCTTTCATATCTTTCTTGCTCAGTTATAAGACCTCTTTTATATTGTTTACCAATTTGTTCTACTTTCTTTTTACCTTCAGCAATTATTTTCTCTTTATTATCACTTGTTACTATATCAAATGCAGACATAGTTATACCTGAAATAGTAGAATATTTAAATCCTAAATCTTTTAATTTATCAAGCATTATAGACGTTTCTGTAGTTTTATATCTTTTAAATACTTGAGCAATTATATTTTGAAGTCCTTTTTTTCCTATTGGTTCAGATAATGGTAATTCTTTTATAAAGGCTTTTATATCAGTACCCTTATCCGCAAAGAACTTATTAGGAGTCATTTTTTCTATATTTTCTTTACTATCATCATTTATATATTGATAAGCATCTGGTAATATTTCATTTAATTTAAGTTTACCAACTGTAGTAATTAAATATTTATCTTTTTGACTATCCATAAATATTTTATGAGTAAATGATTTTACAGGAACAGCAAGTCTTGTATGAAGATCTATTTCTCTTCTTTCATAAGCCATTAATGCTTCGTTAGCATTTTTAAATACTCTTCCTTCATCATCATTTTCTTTTTCTGTTGTTAAGTAATAGTTACCTAATACCATATCTTGTGCTGGAGTAACTATTGGTTTTCCATCAGATGGTTTTAATATGTTATTTGCACCTAACATAAGAATTCTTGCTTCTGCTTTTGCTTCTTCTGAAAGAGGTACATGAACAGCCATTTGATCCCCATCAAAGTCAGCATTAAATGCTGGACAAACAAGTGGATGAAGTCTGATAGCTTTACCATCTATTAATTTAGGCTCAAATGCTTGAATTCCAAGTCTATGAAGTGTGGGGGCACGGTTTAAAAGTACTGGATGTTCTTTTATTACTTCTTCAACAATATCCCATACTCTATCATCTTGATTTTCAATCATTTTTTTTGCAGATTTAATATTGTGAACTATTTCTTTTTCAACTAACCCACGAATAACATGTGGCTTAAATAATTCTAGTGCCATTTCTTTTGGTATTCCACATTCATACATTTTAAGTGATGGTCCAACTACAATAACTGAACGACCAGAGTAATCAACACGTTTACCAAGTAAATTTTGTCTGAATCTACCCTGTTTTCCTTTAAGCATACTACTTAAAGATTTTAACGCTCTGTTTGATGGGCCTGTAACATTTCTACCACGACGACCATTATCAAATAATGCATCTACTGCTTCTTGAAGCATACGTTTTTCGTTTTGAACAATAATTGAAGGTGCTCCAAGTTCTAATAATTTCTTTAAACGATTATTTCTATTTATAACTCTTCTATATAAATCATTTAAGTCTGATGTAGCAAATCTACCACCATCAAGTTGAATCATAGGTCTAAGTTCTGGTGGTATTACAGGAATACAATCTAATATCATCCATTCTGGCTTATTTCCTGATTCTCTAAATGAATCTAATATTTCAAGTCTTTTTAATAATCTTGTTCTTTTTTGTTCTTGAGCATTTTCAAGTTCAGAACTTATTTTTTCTATTTCTTCATCTATATTTACTTCTTTTAATAATTTTTTAATAGCTTCGGCACCCATACCTGCTTCGAAACCATCACCATATTTTTCATAATAAATTCTATATTCTTTATCAGATAATGTTTGTTTCTTTTCAAGTGGAGCATTGCCTGGATTAATTACAACGTAACTAACAAAGTATAATACCTCTTCTAAGTCTCTAGGAGACATATCAAGTACTAATCCCATACGAGATGGAACTCCTTTAAAGAACCATATGTGAGATACTGGTGTTGCAAGTTCAATATGTCCCATTCTTTCACGACGTACTTTAGATTTAGTTACTTCTACACCACATCTATCACATACTATGTCCTTATATCTTAATCTTTTATACTTTCCACAAGAACATTCATAATCTTTAGTTGGTCCAAAAATCTTTTCACAATATAAACCATCTCTTTCTGGTTTTAAAGTACGATAGTTTATTGTTTCTGGTTTTTTAACTTCACCATAAGACCATTCACGAATCTTTTCAGGAGAAGCAATAGATATTTTTAATCCTTCAAATTTACTAACATCCATTATTCTTCACCCTCCTCTTCTTCGTCAAATTCACTTTCGTTTATTTCTTCGAAAGTTTCTTCTGTTTCATCATCATTAGATAATATATCATTTAAATTATTTTTCTTTATATCTTTTATTTCAATTTCATCAATAGATAATGCTGAATTATCATTATTTTCTTCTCTTTCAAGTTCAGTTATACCTACTTCTTTTCCATTTTCATCTATCATAGATACATCAAGACCAAGTGCTTGAAGTTCTTTTACAAGAACTCTGAAACTTTCTGGTACCCCCGCAGCTTCAACTTTGTTACCTTTAACTATAGCTTCATAAGCTTTAACTCTTCCTACAACATCATCTGATTTAAATGTCATTATTTCTTGAAGAACATTTGCAGCACCATAAGCTTCTAGAGCCCAAACTTCCATTTCACCAAATCTTTGTCCACCCATTTGAGCTTTACCACCAAGTGGTTGTTGTGTAACTAATGAATAAGGTCCTGTTGCACGAGCATGTAATTTGTCATCAACCATGTGATCAAGTTTAATCATATACATTACACCAACTGAAACTCTATTATCAAATGGTTCTCCCGTTCTACCATCATATAAAACAGTTTTTCCATCTGCATCTAGTCCTGCTTCTTTCATCATATCAGATATATCTTGCATACTAGCTCCATCAAATACTGGAGTAGAACAATAAACGCCTAATTTTTTAGCGGCCATACCTAAGTGAAGTTCAAGTACTTGCCCTAAATTCATACGAGATGGAACTCCTAACGGATTAAGAATTATATCAACTGGTCTACCATCTGGTAAATATGGCATATCTTCTTGAGGTAATACAAGAGATACAACTCCTTTATTTCCGTGACGACCAGCAATTTTATCACCAACTTGAATTTTTCGCTTTTGAGCAATATAAACTCTTATTTCTTTACTTACACCACTTGCAAGTTCATCGTTATCTTTTTTAGTATAAACTTTAATGTCATGTACAATACCATCTCCACCATGTGGAACACGTAGAGATGTGTCACGAACTTCTCGTGTTTTTTCACCAAATATTGCATGAAGTAATTTTTCTTCAGCAGTAAGTTCAACCATACCTTTTGGTGTAACTTTACCTACTAATATATCATTTTCTTTTACTTCAGTGCCTATTCTTACAATACCATCTGCATCGAGATTTTTTCTTGCGTCTTCTGAAATGTTAGGAATATCTCTTGTTATTTCTTCAGGCCCAAGTTTTGTATCTCTACATTGAATTGAATAACTCTCTATATGAACTGATGTATAAACATCATCTCTTACTAATCTCTCATTTAATATAACTGCATCTTCATAGTTGTATCCATTGAATGTCATAAAAGCAACTACTAAGTTTTTTCCAAGTGCAAGTTCACCTTTATCAGTACTTGGTCCATCTGCAATTATCATATTTCTTGTAACTTTATCTCCTGCTTTTACAATAGGTCTTTGATGATAACATGTTCCACCATTTGAACCTTCAAAATTCATTAGCGTATAAACATCCTTACCACCTTTAGTCTTAACTATTATTTTTTTACCATCTGCATATTCAACAATACCATCTGCTTTAGCTACAACAGTTGCACCACTATCTCTAGCAGTCATATATTCAACACCTGTTCCTACATATGGAGCTTCTGCTTTTAAAAGTGGTAATGCTTGACGTTGCATATTTGATCCCATTAATGCACGGTGGGCATCATCATGATCAAGGAATGGAATACATGAAGCAGTAACTGAAATAATTTGTTGTGGAGATACATCTATATAATTAACTTCTTTTGATTTAGCAATTATATTTTCGCCACGAAATCTAGCAGTAACTTCTTCATCTGCAATTTTATTTCCATCCATTTTAACACTTGCTTGACTAATTACATAATCTAATTCTTCATCAGCAGTTAAATAATCTATCTCTTCTTCTAGTACGCCATCTTTTACTCTTCTATATGGAGTCATAATAAATCCATATTCATTTACTTTAGCATAACTTGCAAGAGATGTGATAAGTCCAATGTTAGCTCCTTCTGGTGATTCTATTGGACAAATTCTACCATAGTGTGATTCATTAACGTCACGAACTTCCATAGCAGCTCTATCACGAGAAAGACCTCCTGGTCCTAAAGCAGATAAACGCCTTTTGTTAGTTAACTCTGAAATTGGATTAATTTGGTCCATAAACTGAGATAACTGGCTACTACCAAAGAACTCTTTAATAACTGCTGTTATAGGTCTAATGTTAATTAATGTTTTCGGTGTTGCTTCTGATTCATCTATAGTAGTCATTCTTTCACGAATAACTTTTTCCATTCTTGTTACACCTATTCTAAATTGATTTTGAATAAGTTCTCCAACCTGTTTAACACGACGATTAGATAAATGATCTATTTCATCTATATTTCCAACACCTGATAATAAGTTAATATAATATGATATAGTTGCATATATATCAGATATAGTTAATCTTTTTTCAGTAATATTAGGGTCTACTCCAATAACATTAATAATTTTATCTTGATTATTTGGTGCATATATTTTTACTATTTGAACTTTATCATATGAATCAAGATCTTGATTAATTGGAACCTGTTTTAAATTTAAACCCGCATTAAATAAAGGTTTTAATTCATTTAAAACTTCTCTTGTAACCACTGTACCTTTTTCATATTTAATTTTACCATCTACTACTATATCTTCTGCTAAAGTTTGTCCAAATATTCTATCACAAACATTTAATTTTTTATTAAATTTATATCTACCTACTTTAGATAAATCATATCTAAAAGGATCAAAGAACCTCGTAATAATATGATTTTTTGCACTATCTATAGTTGCAGGTTCTCCAGGTTTTAATTTTTCATAGATTTCTATTAATGCTTCATCTGTATTTGTTGTAGAATCTTTCTCTATTGTATTTAATAGATATTCATCTTCGCCAAACAAATTAATAATATCTTCATTACTAGATAAACCAAATGCACGTAAGAAAGTAGCTGCGGTTACTTTTCTATTTCTATCTATTCTTACATCTATGCAATCTTTACTGTTTAATTTGTATTCAAGCCAAGTACCTCTATTTGGTATTATTTGTGATGTATAAATATTTCTACCATTTTTATCCATCTCTATACCATAATAAGCACTTGGTGAACGAACTAATTGAGATACAATAACTCTTTCTGCACCATTAATGATAAATGTACCACTATCAGTCATAAGAGGCATATCTCCAAAGAATAATTCTTGTTCTTTAACCTCACCAGTTTCGTTATTAAATAAGCGTGCTTGAACTTTTAAAGGTGCAGCATAAGTTGATTTTCTTTCTTTACACTCTTTAATACTAAGTCTAGGTTCGTCAAACGAATAATCTCCTATTTCAAGTGATAATGAACCAGAAAAATTATCTACCGGAAATAATTCGTCTAATACTTCACGAATTCCATTTTGGATGAATTCTTGATATGATCCTTTTTGGATCTCAAGTAAGTCTTTTAATTCTAGTGAATTTTCAATCTTTGAGAAGTCTCTTCTCTCACGATCTTTACATACTTTTTTGATTTTATAAGCCACGTGCTTTCACCCCTAACAATAATATTCAAAGAACATGTTTCCAGGCTAAAAAAAGAAACATAGTACCAATTTAAAATGTTATCAGAAAAGTTTAATAAAGTCAATGGATTTTTAATAAATAATTAAAAAAGATAACAATACGTTATCTCTATTCAAATAGAAATTTAATATATTGCCTATTTGTATTAAAATTTCATTTTTGGTTTTTTTTCCACATACTCAACTTCTACAGCATAATTTTGTTTATTTTCTCTTTTTGTTGCATTTAAAATATTAATATATTGTTTATTTCTAAACTCTAATGTTTCCCTTGCTTTATTTTTTGCATCTCTTTCTGATGAAGAAGGGACATATAAAATATCTTTTACTTTACCTTTAATATTTGGATAATCATTTTCTTCCACATATTCTACATCTACATCATAAATATTTCTACCTTGAATTTTATTGGCATCTAATATTTTAATACAAGTCTTTTTTAAAAACTCTAAATGTTCGATAGCTTTATTTCTTGCTTCTAATGCACTTTCAGCAGGAATTCCTAATGTATCTTCTTCTACATATTTTCTATTAATATCCACATCTAATCACCTCTTAAAATTACAAATATTCTAGCATTATATTAAAATTATGTCAAATTTTTACTATTGTTTTTGCACATAATATGTAAAACCCATTATCTCTTTTTATTATTTCAAAATTATATATATCATTCATATCTTTCATTAATGACTTTGCACCTTGATCTTTTCTAATAACTATCCATAATTCTCCATTCTCATTTAAATATTCTTTTGCATGTTCAACTATTTCATAAACTATCTTTTTTCCTGCATGAATTGGTGGATTAGTTATAATCATGTCATATTTTAAATTTATATTTTCATATATATTACTAATAAAAACTCTAGCATTACTTAAATTATTCAATTTAATACTTTTACTTGTTAACATTACTGCTTTTTTATTAATATCAATCATATCCACAGTATAATTTGAAGATTGTTTTGCTATATATATTCCAATAGGTCCACATCCACACCCTACATCTAAAAATGTTTTTTTATTTGATAAAATTATATTTTCAAGTAACACTCTTGTCCCATAATCCAATCCTTTTTTATTAAATACACCATTATCGGTGTAAAAAGAAAATTTTGTATCTTTTACTTTTACTTCTATTTTTTTTAAGTTTTCTTTTAGATTATTATCGCTAATAAAATAATGTCCCATAAGTTTCACCACATTTATCATAACATATTTTATAAATTAAAAACATAGATTTCTCTATGTTTTAAAATTAAGCTATTTCTACTGAAGCCCCAGCTTCTTCTAATTTAGCTTTGATTTCTTCTGCTTCTTCTTTAGAAATGTTTTCTTTAACTGCACCACCATTATCTGCGATATCTTTAGCTTCTTTTAATCCCAAACCAGTAATATCTCTTATAACTTTGATTACAGGTATTTTAGTTGCTCCAGCACTTGTTAATGTTACAGTTACTGAAGTTGGTCCTTCTTCTACTGCTGCTGCAGGAGCTGCTGCTACTGCAACTGCACTTGGATCTACACCAAATTCTTCTTTCATTGCATCTACTAATTCTTTTATTTCTAAAATTGTCATTTCTTTTAATGAAGCTATAAAATCATCTTTGTTTAATTTAGCCATTTTATTTTCCTCCTTAAATTTAATAATTATTCACTTTTTTGTTCGCTAAGTAAATTCAAAGCGATTGATAAATCTCTTACAGTACCAATTAGGCCACCAGCAAGCATAGTAAGTAGTCCTTCTCTTGATGGAATAGTTGATAACTCTTTTATTTCATCTAAACTTGTAACATTCCCATCTACAATACCACCCTTAATTTCTAAAGCTGGATGTTCTTTAGCGAAATTACTTAATGCTTTGATTGGCGCAATAGCGTCATCTGAATATGCTATTGCACTTGGACCTGCTAGGCAATCGTCAAGATTTAATTTTAGATTATCCATTGCTCTTTTAGTCAAAGTATTTTTCCAAACTTTGTATTTAGAATCACTTTCACGAAGTAATTTTCTAAGTTCAGATGTTTCTTCGGCAGTTAGACCACGATAATCAAATAATATGAATGAAGCGCTTGATTTTGCTACATTTGTTATTTCTTCAACAATCTGTGCTTTTGCTTCTACTATTTTTTGACTTGCCATTTTCATCCTCCTATCAATTTATATCAAAAAAGTCTTTGTACACAAGGCAAAGACTTAATATTAGCATTAAGAATTGTCCTCGGTAAGAAATATTAAGCATTACGCTCTTACTGTCTTCGGTACAAAAAAACTTTTTGATAAACCTATTATATAATAATTTATTTTATTTGTCAAAAGAACTTAAATCTATTTTAATTCCTGGCCCCATAGTTGGTGCAATTGAAATATTTTTTAAGTATTGACCTTTAACCGTAGATGGTTTTGATTTAATAATTACATTAACAAAAGCATCTAAGTTTTCTAGTAATTTATCTGCAGCAAATGATACTTTACCAATTATAGAATGAACATTACCATAAGAATCTGTTCTATATTCCACACGCCCTTTTTTAATATCATCTATTGCTTTTTTTACATCTGTAGTAACTGTTCCAGTTTTAGGATTAGGCATTAAACCTCTTGGTCCTAAAACCTTACCTAATTTTCCAAGCATTGGCATCATTTCTGGTGTTGCGATTATTACATCAAAATCAAGCCAATTCTCTTTTTCAATCTTTTCAATCATATCCATATCACCTACAAAATCAGCCCCTGCCTCTTTTGCAATTTTAGCTTGATCTGTTTTAGATAATACTAATACTTTTTTAGTTTTCCCAGTACCATTAGGTAGTACAATTGCTCCTCTTAATTGTTGATCTGATTTTCTAGGATCAATATTTAACTTAATTGCTACTTCAACAGATCCATCAAATTTTGATGTACTAATTTTTTTAACTAGTTCTACAGCTTCTTCTTTAGTATATGCTTTACCTTTTTCTATTTGATTTAAAGCTTCTAAATATTTCTTGCTTTTTTTAGCCATTTTAATTTCCTCCTTTGTGGTTTTATCGGATTATCCTCCCACATAGGTAAAACCTATATGATTAAACTCCTACTCTTTAATTTCTATACCCATATTACGTGCAGTACCTTCAATAATTTTTATTGCTTCTTCAACTGTATAAGCATTTAAATCTGGTAATTTAGTTTCTGCTATTTCACGTAATTGAGCTTGTGTGATAGATCCAACAATTTCTTTAGATCCTTTAGCTGATGCTGATTTAACCCCTGCGGCTTTCTTAATTAAGAATGCTGCTGGTGGAGTTTTTACTTTAAAATCAAATGATCTATCATCATAAACATAAACCTCTACTGGTAATATATCACCTATTTTATCTTTAGTTGCATCATTAAATCTATTGATAAAATCTGGTAATGGTATACCTGCAGGACCTAATGCTGTACCAACTGGTGGCGCTGCTGTTGCTTTCCCAGCTGGAATTTGAAGTTTGATTTTATTGATTATTTCTTTTGCCACGAAAAACACCTCCTATTATTTTTTTTCGTGGGTGGTCAAACGACACTTATTTGCCTCCCAACTTAAATCTATATATAATAAAATACATAGCTGCATACAATATTATCACTTTTTTTTATAAAAATCAAGTGATTAATTATCATGTTCTATTTGGGTTAAATCTACTTCTACTGTAGTTTCTTGTCCAAATAAATCTATATTAACTTTAGCTTTACTATTTTCTTTATCTATTTCTAGTACTTTTCCACCCATTAACTTAAATGGTCCATCTGTTATTTTTACTCTATCTCCCTCTTTTAAATCAACTATAACTTCTTTTACTGACATACCCATTGTATTTAATATCTTTTCTATTTCATGTGGATACAAAGGGAAAGGTTTCGCTCCTTTACCTGACGAACCTAAGAATCCAGTTACTCCTGGAGTATTTCTAACAACAAACCATGCTTCATCAGTCATTATCATTTCTACAAGAACATAACCTGGGAACATCTTTTTAACTTTTTCTCTTTGTTTTCCATCTTTTATTTCTATCTCAGTTGTTTCTGGGACAATTACTCTAAATATATAATTTTCCATACCCATTGATTGTATTCTCATCTCAAGCTTTTCTTTTACTTTTGTTTCATGACCTGAATACGTATTAACTACATACCATTGTTTTTCTTCCATAAACTTACACCTCTACAATAAATCATTTATTCTTTCTACAATTTTACTAAAATCTATTTTATTTATTAATGATACAATATATTCAATTACTAGAAAAAATAGTGCAAAAAATATCATAAATACTATGGTTACTATAACATTTTTTAATAAATTTTTACCCTTACACCATCTAATTCTATCAAGTTCTTTTTTCATATCAGATATAAATTTTTTAATTTTACTCATACTCATTCTCCAGTCCAAAATAAAAAACACTTTCGTGTATCCAGTTAAAGAATAACACATTAGTGGTTTTTAGTCAATTGTTTTAATTGAATTTATTTTATTTTTTATTCTATATATTGTACCATCAACTGATTTAGTAGATATATCTAAAAGTTTTGCAATTTCTTGGTATGAAAAACCTTGAATTCTAAGTTTAAAAACCTCAAATTCTTTATTAGTTAACATTTTTTTTATATTCTCCATTAATTCTGATTCTTCTTCTTCTATTATAAAAGAATCTTCAGGATTTAAATTCTGTGAATCAAATAAAATATCTAAAAGAGGTCTCCCTTTTCCATCATTGCTATAATCTATAGATAAAGCTTCATTCAAGGCCTTATGTTTTTGTCTTGTTACATTTCTAACAAAACTTTGAATTTGTCTTTCTATACATATTTTTGCAAATGTTATAAATTTTACATTTTTTTGGTATTTAAAATCTTGAATTGCATTATTTAATCCTAACAATCCTTCTTGAATTAAATCATTTAATTCATATCCTTTATTTTTTATGTAATTATAATACTTATTTGCAATAATTTCTATTAATGGTCTATATTTTTCAAAAAAAATCTCTTTTGCCTCTTCATTTTCTTCTGCAACTAAATATAACAATTCATAATCATTTTCATCATTATACATAATATACCTACTTTCTTTGTCTTACAACTTCATAAATAACTATCCCTGCTGCTACAGATGCATTTAAACTATTTATTTTTCCTTTCATTGGAATACTTATTATAAAATCACTTTTTTCTCTTGCAAGTCTACTTATTCCATTGCCTTCAGCTCCAATTATAAGTACTGTCTTTTGATCATATTCTATACTTGTATAATCTTCTCCATCCATATCAGTTGCGTATATCCAAAAACCATTATCTTTTAATTTTTCTATTGCTACTGATATATTACTCACCTCTACTATTTTCATATTGTTAAGTGATCCTGCACTAACTTTCATAACTGTAGAATTAACTTGAGTGCTTCTTTTTTTAGGAATTATTATAAAATCTACACCTGCAGCTTCGCATGTTCTTATAATTGCACCAAAATTATGTGGATCTTCTAGATGATCCAATATTACAATAAAATTACTATTATAAACTTCATCTAAACTATGATATTTATAATCTTCTATATCAAGAACTATTCCTTGATGATTTCCATTATACTTTTTATCCATAATATTCTTATCTAACAATTGGGTTCTAATATTATTATTCTCCAAAAATTTTAAAATTCCACTATCATTGAAGTTTTTTGTAATAAAAACTTGATTAATTTTAATTTTACTATTTATAACTTCAATTGCCACATTTTTACCATATACTATCATAAATCTTCTCCTAATATTATATTTATTAAATCATATATTCTATTTTTATTTTCTTTTATATACAAATATCCAAATAAACATTCTAAAGCTGTTGCCCATTTATATGTTAATATATCAGTATTCTTTGGATGAGAAAATACTTTTGCATTTCTTCCTCTTTTTACTATATCTATTTCCTCTTCATTTAATATGTTATTTTTTAAAAAGTAATTAATATATTTTGCCTGTGCTTTTGCAGATACGTATTTAGTTACTTTATTCTGAAGATTATTAACTTTATTTATATTTTGTTTTATAAAATGTTCTCTTATTAATAATTCATATACACTATCCCCTAAATATGCGAGTACTAAAGAATTTATTTGATCTGTATTCATAAGAAATCTCCTTGTGCATATAATAACACATTTTCAAATTTTTGCAAAATAAAAGAATACTAATCTGGTATTCTAATAATTATTTCTCCATCTTTTGAATATAAATATTTTTCCCTAGCATATCTTGCAACATAATCCGGATTTTGAAGTTTTGTTACAGTACTATTTAATTCTTCTTCCTTTTCTTTTAATTCTTCAAGCATTAAAGTAAATTCTTTTTTCTCTTTTCTTTTATCATATATTTGTAAGGATGTTTGAACTATACTTTTAAGTAAAATAACTCCAATTACTAGAAATACTAATGTTACTAAAACTAATTTCTTTTTTATCTGTTTCTGTTTCATTAGATTCCTCCTTATAATTAGAGTATATCATTACTATTTTTTTAAGTCAATTTTATTTTTTTTTACTGTCAAATAAATATACATAAAAAATATTCCCTAAAATAAATGTAATTAAAAAATATAAATGTATAATTCCATTATTTATTAATGATAAGAGAATAAAATATAATAAAACATGATCAAATATAAAGAATAGACTTAATATTAATTTAAAAAATTTCATTCTTGACGTTAAGTATTTATAATTTAATTTATATGTAAATGCAAAAAATATCCCATATAAAAAAGAAAAAGCTAGTGATTTAATCTGAATTATTAATGTCATTTAAATAATTTTGTAAAAACAGAGGATTCTTTTTTAGCATTTTCATCTATATAATTTAATGCGTCTATTCTTCCCTTTATTGTTACATTTCCTTGATATGTATCTAGTTTTACTACTTCTAAATTTTCTCCCTTTATATTCATATAACCTTGCACAGTTTCTATTAAAAATTCTTCATTATCAAAACTATCTATTTTTACTACACCTGAAATTATAATATTTTTTCTTTCTGATACTGAAAAAGAATGATTTAAATTAGTACTAACATCTTTTATCATTTCCATATTATCCTCCTCATATTAGATAATATGCTTGTACAAATTTTTTAGAACAAAAAATAACTCTTGTTGAGTTATTCTTGATTATTATATTCTTCTAATATAGCTCCTTCAACAATATCTCTTGCTTCTTGAGAAATTGGATGAACTATATCTCTATAATCACCTGTTGCTGTTTTTCTACTTGGCATTGCAACAAATAATCCATTATCTCCTGATATAATTCTAATATCATGAATTGCAATCATATCATCCAATAATATAGAAGCAATCCCTTTCATTCTTGAATTTTCCTTTTCTATTTTTTTAACCTTTACTGATGTAACTTTCATCAACATTTCATCTCCTTCCAGTATTAGTTATATTTATTATATATTATTGATATATTTTTATCAAGAGTTTTTATTTTATTAAGTATTATTAATGTAAATTATTGTAATATTACATTATAAATATATTGATAATCTACATATGTAACTTCTACTTTTGAATCACTTGTATTTATATCTTTATAGGTTTTTGGATTTATCAAATTATCACTATCTAAATATTTTGATTTTACTAAATCATCAATTGTTATTGTTACTTTTTCTCCTCTTTTTAATGAGTTAATAATATCTTCATCCGTAGATATATATTTTTGAGTAGCAGAAATGATTATTTCTTCAAATTTTGCATAAGAAATATCTTTATATTTTTCTCCCTTTTCACTAATGGAAGTAAATACTAAAGTCCCTATAATTAATATTACAAATACAACAGCGATTAATTCTATTAATGTAAATCCATTTTTGTTCATTTTTATCACCTACTATGAAAATAGTATATCACAAAAAGAAAAACAATTATACTTTTTTTAGTACAATTGTTTTACAAATTACATCGGAATAACTAAACGAAAGAAGCATATCATTTATTTCAATTGTAAAAATTTTATTATATATTCCTTTAATTATTCCTTGTTCTATTCTTTTTCTACTTCTTCCTTCATCAATTATAGCTGTTACTTTTTTATCTTTTAATTTATATAATTCTTTTTTTATATTTTCAAGCATATTTCACCTTATCTTGGATAACCAACATACATGCTACCGTAAGATTTTATTCCACCTATGCCATCTTTTCCGCATTTTGTTTTATTAAGCAATTCTATTATATTTAGTTCTTTAGTATTTTCAGTCTTTGATATTGAAATTGCAATGATTGCAGGATCCAAAGCATGAATATTAACTCTTTTTGGACTCGATGCAAAATTAGCACCTGCACTTATTAATTCCTCATAATTAGATTGACACGCACCTGCAATTATTTTAAGTTTATCATATGATTTTTCATAATTCCTGGCAACTCTTATTGCTCTTGCAAAATTATCACTATTTTTGTATGTTCTTTCATCCAGACCTTTCTGTTTATAATATGCATCATGTCCTGTAATTATTACTATATCTGGTTTTATATCATCTAGATATTTTGTTATATTTTTATATAAATTTTCTTCTTTTTCATATACACCATATGCTTGAAGTCCGGCACTTTTATAAAATTTTAAACATCTTTTTAAATACTCATTATCTCCATCAATATGTAATATCTTCCCTGGTATATAAAAAAAATCATCTCTTTCTTCAGGTATATTTTCATTTAAAGCTTCAAGAAGTCTTTCATCATCATTACTGTTATCCTCTAATATTTCTTCTTTTTTTAAATCAGACAATTCACTATCTGCACACAATCTAATATCAATTCCACTTAAATAATAAATATTATTTTCTATTTTTGTTACCTTAAAAAGCATATCATTATTATATTTATTCCTTGAAACAATATCTCCTACATTTATCATACAATCACCACACTATATTTTATGAAAATAAGAAAATGAAGTTACATAACTTCATTTAATTTATTACTTATTTCTACAAATTGTTCTATTTCTAGACTCTCTGCGCGAACATTTAAATCTAAATTATACTTTGAAAGAACTTCCTTTATAATTTCTAAATTATATTCTTTTAAGTTATTTTTTAAATTTTTTCTTTTATATTTAAAAGAATCTCTTACTAATTTAAAAAATAATTCTTCATTAATCACATTATATTTATTTTTTGTTTTTTTCATTTCTACTACAACACTATCAACATTAGGTGCCGGTACAAAAGAGTTTCTTGAAACATTTATTATTTTTTTTATATCAAAATAATAATTTAAAAAAACTGTTAATGAATTATATTCTTTACTTCCTACTTTTGCACTAAATCTATCTCCTACTTCTTTTTGAACCATAACAACAATTTTATCAACATCTAGATTATCATTTATTATCTTTTCTATTATTGGTGTTGTTATATAATAAGGAAGATTAGCAACTACATAAAGTTTAGAATAACTATATTTTTCTATATCTTTTTTTACATTACTTTTTAAAAAATCTATAAATAATACTTCAACATTATCTTTATCTTTAAGTTCTTCTTTTATTATTGGTTTTAAAGTTTCATCTATTTCATATGCTAATACATTTTTAGCAGATTTACATAAAAATTTAGTTAAAGCAGCAGCTCCGACTCCTATTTCAATAACTAAAGTATCATTATCTATTTCACTTTTTTGTACTATGTTTTGAAGAATATTTTTATCTTTTAAAAAATTTTGTCCAAATTTTTTTTTAAATTTAAAATCATATTTTTCTAATAAATTTCCCATATTAACTCCTATATATTAAATAAATTTTTAGCATTTTGCACTGTAATTTTTAATATTTCTTCTTCACTTACGTTAAGTTCTTCTGCAATTTTTTCTATAATATATGTTATATTTAATGGTGTATTTTTCTCACCTCTTTTTGGTTCTGGTGAAAGATAAGGGGAATCTGTCTCAACAAGAATATGATTAATATCAATTTTTTTTATCATTTCTCTTTGCTTTCTATTATTTTTATAAGTTATTGGTCCATCTATGCCTATGTAAAAACCTAGTTTAATAAATTCTTTTGCCATTTCAGTACTTCCTGAATAACAATGAATACTTCCTTTTATCTTATATTTCTTTAATATATCATATACATCTTGAACTGCATCTCTACTATGTACAATTACTGGTAAATTATTTCTTTCAGCAAGTTCTAACATCTTTTTGAATAATTTTTTTTGCTCTTCTTTATTATCCTTAACCCAATAATAATCAAGACCAATTTCACCAATTGCGATAACTTTATCATTTTTTAATTGACTTTCGAGTAAATCAATATCAGATTCAGAAATATTATCTACAACAGAATGATCATATCCAATTGCGGCATATACATTATCATATTTTTTAGATAATTCAAGTACTTCTAAATTGCTTTTTTTATCAATACCATTAAGTATAATTTTAATATTTTTTAGTTCACATTCTTTTATTATTTCTTCTGCATTACTATATTCACTTTTATACATATGACAATGTGTATCTATAATCATAAAACTCACCAACCTAAAAAAATTATACCACATTTGGTATAATCTTTTATAATTATTTATTCATTTGATTTTTAATATACTCTATTTCTTCTTCTTTATCTAATCTAATAAATAAAGGTTCTCCTTTTTCTACAACTTTTGTATTTTCTTTTATTATATTATTGTCTGCTAAAGATTCCCATGTGTTTTCTTCTGTTATATTTAATTGATTTAATATATTTATAGAAGTTTGTGGAATAAAAGGTTTTATTAGTATAGCTATTTTTCTAAGAATTTCAGCTAAATTATACATAACAGATTTTAATTTTTCTTGATCTTCTTTTACAAGAACCCAAGGTGATGTCTCATCTATATATTTATTTGTTCTTGATATTAAAGACCATATTTCAGAAAGTGCATTACTAACATGATATGAGTCCATATTTTCTTCTACTTTTTTTATTTGATTTTTTGCAAATTCAAATAAAGAATCATCAAATTCTGTTTTAGATACTATTTTTGTTGGAATAATTCCATCAAAATATTTATTCATCATACCAATTGTTCTATTAAGTAGATTCCCTAAATCGTTAGCTAAATCAGAATTATATCTTTCAACAAAATCTTCTGGAGTAAACATTGAATCTTTATCAAAACCCATCAATCTTAAAAAATAATATTTAGTTGCATCTAAACCATATCTTTCAATTAAAGTTTCTGGATAAATAACATTCCCAACTGACTTACTCATTTTTCCATCTTTCATTACTATCCAACTATGTGCATATATTTTTTTTGGAAGTTCTAGTCCTAATGCATGTAAAAATATTGGCCAATATATACCATGAAATCTTATTATTTCTTTACCAACAACATGTAAATCAGCAGGCCAGTACTTTTTAAATAAAGTATCATCATCAGACATATAACCTAAAGCCGTTATATAATTTGTAAGAGCATCTAACCATACATAAAGTACATGTTTAGAATCATTTGGCATTCGTATTCCCCAATCAAATGATGATCTACTTATACATAAATCTTCTAATCCAGGATTAATAAAATTACTAAATATTTCATTTTTTCTTGATTCTGGTTCTATAAAATTAGGATTTTCTTTGTAAAAATCTTTTAACCATCCCTCATATTTTTTCATATTAAAGAAATATGCTTCTTCTTTCATCTTTTTTACTTCTCTACCACAATCAGGGCATTTTCCATCTATAAGCTGAGTTTCTGTAAAATAATTTTCACAAGGCATACAATACCAATCTTCATATACTCCTTTGTAAATATCACCATTATCTAAAAATTTTTGCACTATTTTCTTAACTACTTTTTCATGTCTTTCATCTGTTGTTCTAATAAAATCATTATAACTAATATCCATTAAATTCCACAACTCTTTTGCTTTTTTTGCCATAGTATCAACATATTCTTTTGGAGTAAGTCCATTTTTTTCAGCAACTGTTTGTATTTTTTGGCCATGTTCATCAAGACCTGTTAACATATATGCATCATACCCTCTTAATTCTTTATACCTTTTAATACAATCTACAAGAGTTGTACAATATGCTGTTCCTATATGAAATCTTCCACTTGGATAATATATTGGCGTTGTTATATAAAATGTCTTTTTCAAAATTATTCACCCTCTTCTTTTGAAGTTGAACCAAATCCACCAGTTCTTTCTCCAATTGCATTATCGTTATCTACTGTTAAAAATTTTTGAAATACTACTTGACCAATTACTTCTCCCTTTTTTATTTTTAAAGGTTCATCGCCTATATTGTAATATGCAAACATAAATTCACCGTCATTGTCAGGATTATTATAATAATCTGCATCTATTATACCAATTCCATTAGCAAGTACTAATTTCTTTTTACCTGGATTACTTGAACGATTAGCAAGCATATACCATTCATCACTTTGACAATATGCTTTTAATCCCGTATGTATTAATGTTGGTTTACAACCTTTTTCAAAAACTGGAATAACTACATCCTCTGCAGCTTCTATATCATATCCAGCGCTTTTTGATGTTTTACGAACGGGTAAATTTATATTTTTATTTTCCCATCCTTTTGCAACTTCAAATCCTCTTATTTTTTCCATAGTATAACCTCCAAAATAAATTTCATATCAGTAGTTACCTTCTTATTCGCTCACTTCGTAGATAGAGTATACTCTATTTTTTATAGGCTTAAATTAAGATAGTCACTACCATATTTTTTCTTCTCTTTTTTTATTATAACTTATTTTCTTTATTTTTAATAGTGTTTTTTTAATCCGTGATACATTATATTTACTATAATTAAATCTTTTGTTTCTTCTATTTTAATCTCATAATGGATATATATAATTTTACATGAATAATAACTATCTACTTAATATTTTCCTTTTATCAAAAAATATATATTTTTTCAATCACTTGTTACTACTAAATTTTTTCTACTATATTTGTTTTATTTTAATTTTTTTCTTAAACAACGTTACTTATATAAAAAATTCTAACATAGTTAGAATTTTTATAGTCTCATTCTATATAATTAGATATTAATTTTGATACAATTTCAAGAGATAATTTATCTGTTTCAATTATTTTTTTATTTGATATCATAGCTATTACACCTAGTACATCGCTATTTGTTATTATAGGAATTATATGATAATTTGTATTTAATATTTCATTTTCTATAAGTTCCAACTTACCATTATCATTTGACATAATTGGCATTCTACTATCTATTACATAATTAATAGTATCCCCTATATTTTTATTTAAATAATCTAATTTTTTATTTTCTTGACAAGATATTATCTTATCCCTATCTGTTATAAATATATAATTACCTGTAATTTTATTTAAAGTATATACAAAATTATATAACATTTTTTCCATATCACTAAATGAAGAAAACTTTTTTAAAATTATTTCTTCATTATCAATAAATATTTCTAATATTTCATTTTCCTTTATTTTTAAATTTTTTCTTATTTCCTTTGGAATTACTATTCTGCCTAAGTCATCTATTCTTCGAGTTATTCCCGTTGATTTCATAAGTTTTCCTCCCCACAATTATATTTTGGGAAAACTTAGATGCTTTTATACTAAGATATTTTCTATTTCATCTAATAATTTGTTTAAATAAAAAATAAAATGTCTTTCTAAATTATGAATAAATAATTTTATATGTAATTTTTCATCTTTAAACTCAAATTTAAAATTAGTTGTTAACAAACTAACATTCATAAATAATTTACCTACATTCATTCTTTTTATGTCATTTTCACCAAATAAAATTTCTATATATAAATTAGTTTGTTTTATATTAGTAATAGAAAGATTTCTTGCTCTATTTTCAAATAATTCACTATACATATATATTTCTAGTTTTTCATCAATTTTACCAAATCTATCTTCTATTTCTTTTCTTACTTTATTTAATTTTTCATAACTATCAATTTCATTTATTTTTTTATGTAATTCAATTTTTAATTCTTCATCTTTAACATAATCATCTTTTATATGGTTTTCGACTTCTACAAGAGATTTTTCTTCTTCTTTTATTTCTTCTTTAGGTTTTATTCCTTTTAACTTATTTACTTCTTCATTAAGTATTTTTACATATAATTCATATCCAACAGTATCTATAAAGCCTGCTTGTTCACTACCTAAAATATCTCCTGCGCCTCTTATTGATAAATCCCTCATAGCAATTTGAAAGCCACTGCCTAAATTTGTAAATTCTTTTATTACATTTAATCTTTTAACTGCTACTTCATTAAGAGTTTTGTTTGGAGCATACATTAAATATGCATAAGCTATTTTGTTACTTCTTCCTACTCTACCTCTTATTTGATACAACTGACTAAGGCCAAACTTATCTGCATCATATATTATTAATGTATTTACATTTGGTATATCTATTCCTGTTTCTATTATTGTTGTACATAAAAGTATATCAAATTCATTATTAATAAAACTTATCATAGTATCTTCTATTTGATTTTTATTCATTCTACCATGAGCAATCCTAATTTTTGCTTCAGGAACAATTTTTTGAATTTCAAATAATTTTTCTTCTATATGTTCTACACTATTAAATAATATAAATATCTGTCCGCCTCTAGACATTTCTTTATATATAGCTTCTCTTATTATTTGAGTACTTTCTTCAATAACATAAGTTTGGACGGGATATCTATTTACTGGAGGAGTTTCAATTAGTGCAAGCTCTCTTATTCCTACTAAAGACATTTGAAGTGTTCTTGGTATTGGTGTTGCACTTAAAGTAAGCACATCTATCGTACTTTTATATTCTTTTATTTTTTCTTTGTGAGCTACTCCAAATCTTTGTTCTTCATCAATTACAAGTAATCCTAAATCTTTAAATTTAATTCTATTATTTAAAAGTTTATGTGTCCCAAAAACAATATCTATTTTTCTTGTGGATAATTTTTCTATTATTTCTCTTGTCTCTTTAAGTGTTGTAAATCTGTTCAAAAGCGCAATTGATACACCAAAATTACTAAATCTTTCAACTGCACTTTTATATTGTTGAGAAGAAAGTATTGTAGTAGGACATAAGTATGCAACTTGTTTCCCACTATTCACAGCTTTAAACATTGCTCTAAAAGCTACTTCTGTTTTACCATATCCTACATCACCACATAAAAGCATATCCATTGGATTTTCTTTTTCCATTGACTTTTTTATTTTGTCAATTGCAATAAATTGATCTACTGTAGGTTCATATTTAAATTCATTATCAAATAATTTTTCTTCTTCATCATCTTTTTTAAATGCAAAACCTTTTTGCATTTTTCTTTCGGCTTGTATTTTTAATAAAGTCCCCGCAATATCTTTTACTTTATTTCTGATTCTTATTTTTGTTTTTTGCCATTCAGAACTTCCTAATTTATTAATTTTAGGAACTACTCCTTCATTTGATGAATACTTACTTATAAGTTCTATTTTTTCAACAGGAATATATAGTTTATCATTATCTTTATAAACTACTTCTAAATAGTCTTTTTTGTTTCCGTTTTTATTTAAAGTTTTAATTCCTGTATACATTCCTATTCCATGATTAGAATGTACTACATAATCCCCTATCTTTAATGTATCTATATCCTTTATTTTTGTACCATATTTAAATTTATTTTTATAATTTATATCTTTATTTCTAATCTTATATAATTCATTTTCACATAAAAC
This sequence comes from uncultured Bacilli bacterium, assembly GCA_944358265.1. GTDB lineage: Bacteria > Bacillota_I > Bacilli_A > RF39 > UBA660 > CAG-433. The sequence goes on from CALVQR010000002.1 coordinate 43,147, forward strand.
AATATATTTTCCTATTTCAAAACCTTCATCTATATTTTCTTTAACAATATTTATTTTATTTATAGATAACTTATCTATTGTTGTTATATCACATGGAACACTTAAATATTTTTTTATATTTTTAATTTTATTTTCATCATTTAAACAAATTATAACTTGTTTTTGATTATATAAACATTTTTCTAAGTATTCATCTAAATATTTTAAATTAGAATTAAATTTATCAGGTAATTTTGAATCGAAATTATATTTTTTTGTTACATTGATATTTTCTAAAATATTATCTATCGTTAATAAATATATATTACTATTACTTTTTAAATCATAAAAATCATGCATATAATTTGTATTATAAATTTCTTCTTTACTTTTACTATATTCAAAAATTTCATTTTTTAAATTTAAATATGCATTTTTTAATTGATTATAATCTTTATATATTATTGTTGGATTTTCTAAATATGAAAGTATTGAACTTACTTCATTTACTACTTGTGGCAAATATTTTTGTTTTTCTTCTATTCCTTCTATATTTTTTTCATTTATAAATTCTGAAAAAGGAGTTATTTCACACATTTCTATTTCTTTTAATGATCTTTGTGTTTCAACATCAAAATATCTTATTGAATCTATTGTATCTCCCCAAAATTCTATTCTTATTGGATTTTCAGTATTAATAGGAAATATATCTATAATATAACCTCTATTTGCTACTTCTCCTGTTTTATTAACAATAATGCTATGTTCATAACCTATAGATACTAACTTTTTATATAAATTTTCTTTATCTATTTCGTGATTTTTATTTAATTTTATAATACTTTCTTGCCATAACTTTTTAGATGGAAGATATCTTAAAAATCCCATTAAATTAGTTATAATAATGTTATTTTTGTTTTTAACTATTGAATTTAAAGTGCTTATTCTAATAGATTTTAATTCAGGAGATATTGCAATCGATTCACTTGTTAAAAAATCATCCATCGGAAATAAATAAACATTATCATTTATTTTTGATAAAGAAGAATAATATGTATTAGCTTCATATAACGAATTAGTTAATATAAGTATATCTTTTTTCTTTTTATTATAAATATTATCAACGCAAAAAGAGATTAACTGATTAGTTAATCCGGAAATACTTATATTTTCTATCTCTTCTATTTTTAATAAATCATCTATTATTTTCATATTTTCACCAACTAATTATATTTATTCATAAGTTTATTAAAATCCAAAATAAAAAAATCGTCGATTATATTTAAACATACATCTATTGTTTTGTCTATTATTTTCCTTTCATTTTCATTAAATTTCCCTAAAACAAAATCTTTTGTATCAATAAATTTATTATTTGAAATTCCTATTTTTAATCTTTTATAATTTTTAGTTTTTAAATTTAATTCTATATTTTTAATACCATTATGTCCACCAGACGAACTATTTTGTTTTAATTTTATTTTTCCTAATTCTTGATCTAAATCATCATGAATTATTAATATATTTTCTATGTCTATTTTAAAATAATCAACATATTTTTTAACTACTTCACCAGATAAATTCATATATTTCTGAGGTTTTAGAAATATTATTTTTTCATTATTAAAACTATATTCATAATATATTCCATCAAATTTTGATTTTGATATATTTATATTTTTATTTTCTAAATATTTATCTATTATATTAAAGCCTACATTATGTCTTGTATTTTCATATTCCTTTCCTGGATTTCCTAAACCTACTATTAACTTCATTTTTTTCCTCCATGATATTCTATATATACTTTATTTTTTTCAACCTTATGTAACTTTGCAACTTTTTTTATTGCTTCTTTGTCGCTTAATCCATCCTTTATTAACATTTTTACATGTGATACTAAATCAATATCTGAATATGTTTCAATTTCTTTATTTCCTTCAACTATTATCACAAATTCGCCTTTTGGATCAGATAATTCTTCTAGTATTGTAGATATTTTTCCTCTATATACTTCTTCATATTTTTTGCTTATTTCGCGGGAAATACTTATGTTTCTATCTCCCATTATTTCCTTAATAATTAATAAAGTCTCGATAACTCTAAAAGGTGATTCATAAAATATTATTGTATATTTATTTGATTTTAATTCTTCTAATTGTTTCTTTTTTAAAGATTTTTTACTATCTAAGAAGCCATAAAATAAAAATTGATTTGGATTTAAACCAGATGCAATTAAAGCTGGAACAAAAGCAGTTGGTCCAGGTAGTCCAATAACATTATATCCCTCTTTTATTACATTATAAGAAACAACATATCCAGGATCACTTATAATAGGAGTACCTCTATCTGTTACTAATCCAACATTTTTATTATTCTTTAAATAATATAAAACTTTCTCATAAACCTTATCTTCATTAAATTTATGACATGCAATTAATTTCTTTTTTATGTCAAAATATTTTAATAATTTTAATGTTTCCCTTGTATCTTCAGAAAAAATAATATCTACTTCTTTAAGAATATTTAAAGCCCTTATAGTAATATCTTCCATATTTCCAATTGGAGTTGGAATTAAATATAAACTAGGACTATTATTGTAACTTTTTTGACTCATTTAAATCACCTTACTTAAACATTTTTTGTACTTCTTCTAAATATCCTCCATCTTCATCGTGAACATATAATGGTGGGAGTATTTTTAAACCGGGATTACCATTTTTACTTCCCTCAATTAAAATTATATTACATTCACTATTTTTTTTAGGATAAACAAATCTAATCTTTTTTGGTTCAATATTATTTCTTTTCATAATCTCTATTATTTCAACTAATCGTTCTGGTCTATGTACAATTGAAATAATTCCATTATTTTTAAGTATTTTTCTAGCCATAGAAAATATATCATTTAAATTTATTTCTACTTCATGTCTTGCGATTGTTTTTGTATCATTTATATTAAATTTTGAATTATTATTTACTTTAAAGAATGGTGGATTACATGTTATTACATCAAATGTATCTGTTTCATATTTTGAAGATAAATCTTTTACATTCATATTTATTATCTTTATTTTGTCTTTTAAATTATTTATTTCGACAGATTTTTTTGCAAGTTCATAAATTTCTTTTTGAAGCTCTACACCAACTATTTTGGCATTTGTCTTTGTACTAAGCATTAAAGGTATAGGAGCATTACCAGTACAAAAATCTATTATTTTATTTGTTCCCTTATTTATAGAAACAAAATTTGCAAGTAAAACTGAATCTAGTGAAAAATTAAACCAATCAGTATTTTGTACTATATTTAAATCATTAAAATTTAATAATCTATTAATTATTTCCATGGTTCAAAAATTTCCATTATTTCTTTTTCTTTATTTTCAATTTTACAAGATTTTTTAAATACATCTACCGATATTACTTTCCACTCTTTTCCTTCTCTTTTTAAAATTTGTCCTACTGAAGGCATTTCTTTTTTTAAATCTGAATATACATCATCTTCATATGATAAACAACAAAACAATCTATTACATGCACCATTTATTTTGCCAGGATTTAAAGCTATATTTTGATTTTTAGCCATATTAATTGTTATATTGTCAAACGTATATAAATAAGTAGAACAACAAAGAGGCCTTCCACATGGACCTAATCCACCAATTTCTTTTGCTTTATCTCTGGGACCTATTTGTCTAAGTTCAATCCTTGTTTTATATATTTTAGCTAAATCTTTTGCTAAATTTCTAAAGTCTACTCTATCTGATGAAACAAATGTAAAAAATAATTGAGTTCTTTCAAAAGTATAACTTACTTCAACAAGTCTCATATCTAAATTATATTTTTTTATTAATTCATTACATTTTTCAAACGCTTTTTTCTCATCTTTTACATTATTTAAATAATTAGTATAATCTTTTTTTGTAGAAATTCTTATTACTTTTTTTAATGGAAAATGAATTTTTTCTTTTTCTATACTTATAATATCTGTTACCACTGTACCAAATTGTAATCCTCTTTCTGTTTCTACTATAACTGTTATATTTTTCTTTAATTTTAAATTATGACAATCAAAATAATATTTTTTTCCATATTTTTTAAATACAACACCTACTACATTTACCATATTATACCTCACTTAATTCTATAATTAATTTATCAAATAATAATTTCGTATTTAGATTCACATTTAATTCTTTTTTCAATTCTTCTATTATACTTATTTTTTTAATAATTTTTATTTCGTTATTATTTTTTACTATAAATTTTACTTTTTCTTCATAATTTATAAAATAATTTATTTTTTTCCCAACTATATAATAAAGCGCATCTGTATATAAATAAAGTATAGCATTCAACAAAGACATTATCTGTTCTGATGAACTAAATATATCCCAAGCAAATTTCTTTACATATATAAATGTACTTTTACCTTTATTTTCTATGGTTTCTATTAAATTAAAAATATTATCTATAAAAATATTAAAATCTTCTTCATTTATATTAGATACATCATTAAAAATAAAATTCATTAATTTATTATTTCCAGAATTATTATTTTTCACATTTTTAAAATTTAGAACTTGACATCGCGACTTGATTGTTGGCATTACCATATTTATATTATCTGTTAATAATATAGCAATTATGTCCTCTTCAGGTTCTTCTAAAAATTTAAGAATAGAATTTGCAGATGATGAATTTAATTTTTCACAATTTTTTATTATATATATTATTTTATTACCCTCAACAGGTTTATTTAATACACTATTTTGAAGTTCTAATAATTGTTCTTTTTTTATAAAATTACCATCAGGTTTTATTATTTTTAATTCAGTATATTCTTCTTTATCAATTCTAAAAAAAATATTTTTTAATATTTTCTCATCTTTATTTGACAAACTTATTATACTTTTAGCAAAATCTTTTGAATAGTCATATATATAATTTATATCATCGCAGCTAAACAAATATGCTTGTACTAATTTTTTTTCATTCAAACTTTTAATAAGTAATTTAGTAACAATTTCTTGTTCATTAATATATTTTTCAAGCATATTTATCACCACCAAACTATCTAAAATTTATTAAATAAAAAGCAACCAACCCTAAAAAACCTGGGCCATTAAATATTGTTATAATAATAACAGTAATAACATTTATTGGAATATTTAGATTAAAAGATTGAGTAATTAAATTATAACCATATAAAACCATAATACTTATTATTATTTTTGTTAATATTTTAAGTATTGATTTAAACATACTTGTCCACCTCAATACATTTTATGAAAAAAGTAAAAAAATTATGAAATTTTATTTCTTCCTTCTAATGCTCTTGCTATTGTTAAAGGATCTAAATATTCCATATCTGCTCCTACTGGTATTCCTGCAGCTATTTTTGTAATAGATACATCATAATCTTCAAGTAATTTTAAAATATATGCAGATGTTGTTTCTCCTTCAATACTTTGAGTTAATGCAAGAATTACTTCTTTAATATTTTCATTTTTTATTCTATTTACCAATTGATTTATTTTTATATTTTCTGGATTAATGCCTTCGAGAGGGGAAATTAATCCCTCTAAAACATGATATTTTCCATTAAAAGCATTTGCTTTTTCAAATAATATTAAATTTTTTGTATTTTCCACAACACATAAAATTTCTGAATCTCTATTTTTATCGTTACATATATCACAAATATCTTCTTCTGTTAAATTGTTGCAAATTTTGCACTTTTTTATTTTTTCTTTAACATTTTTTATTGAATCTGAAAAATTTTTAATTTGTTCATTATCAAATTTTAATACAGCAAATGATAATCTTTCTGCATTTTTTTCACCGATACCAGGTAACATTTTAAAACATTCAATTAGTTGTTGTAAACTTGTTGGATATTTCATTAAAAAATACCTGGAATTCCTGATGCAAAATTACCTAGTTTATCTTCCATTGCTTTGTTTGCTTGTTTAATAGCATCATTTACAGCTAACATTATCATATCTTGCAATATTTCTATATCTTCACTTGTTATATCTTTATTTATTTTTATATTTGTAATAACTTTATCACCATTAATTGTTACTTCAACTAAAGGCTGTTTTGATGTAAATAACATTTTACTAACTTCTTCTTTAGCATTTTCCATATCTTTTTGCATTTTTTTTGCTTGTTGCATAAGCATATTCATATTCATAATTTTTATCCTCCTATTTCTAATAAATCTTCAAATTCATTTTTACTCTCTTTATTATATAATTCATTTATTTTTTTTACTATACTTTCTTCATTAATTAAATCAATTTTTTCTTTATTTTTTATTTTGTTTACATATATTAATCTTTTTTCTTCCCATATTGAATTTAGCAAAAAGCATACCTTTACTTTTCGTCCTATTAAATCCGATATTAATTCATCTATTATATTATATTCTTTATACATATCTATCAATAAATTATTAATATCTGTAGTAATAATAACACCATCTATAGATCCTGCACGAACCTCACATTCGCTAAGTATATTTACAATTTTTAATTGATCTAAATTTGTTATTTCATTTTCTATATTTTTAATTTTTTGTCTAAATTCAATAAGATTTTGTTTATTTGCAACAGCTAATATATTATTTAATCTAATATTCATTAATTCTTCATATAATTTAATATCTACATTATTTTTCATATTATTTATCTCTTCTTTTTTTTGTATTTTATTTTCAACAAGTCCAATTTCTTTTTTGTTACGAACATTAGTTTGATTTTGATAAATTATTTGATTCATCTTCATAATTAATATATCAAAAAATATTTTTTTATCTTTTGAATTTTTCATATCTATTATTGTTTTATTTATAAGTAGTATCATATCCATAATTTTGTTGTTTCCTATTTCATCAACTAATTTAGAATTATGTTCTGTTTGATACAAAATTAATTCATCACGAAGAAATTTCATAATATCTTCACAAATATATATAAAATTTTTCCCTTCATATTCTAATTTTTCTATTATATCAAAAGTATCTTTTAAATTATTATTTTTTATATTTAAAATTATATTTTTTATATCTTCGTTAGATATTCTTCCATTTAATAATAAAACGTCTTCAAACTTAATATTTGAGCTAGAATAGGCATTCAATTGATCCAGTAAACCAATAGCATCTCTCATTCCACCATTTGAATCGATAGCAATTAAATCTAAAGATTTTTCATCTATTTTTATTTTTTCTTTTTCACAAATATATTTTAATCTTTTTTTTATTATATTTTTTGGAATAGGTTTAAATTCAAAAGATTGGCATCTTGATATTATTGTTAATGGTATTTTATGTGGTTCAGTCGTTGCAAGAATAAAAATAACATGTTTTGGAGGTTCTTCTAATGTTTTTAATAAAGCATTAAAAGCACCTGTTGTAAGCATATGTACCTCATCTATTATATATATTTTATATTTAGAAATTGTTGGTAATAAAGTTACATGATTTTTAATTTCTCTTATTTCATCCACACCATTATTTGACGCGGCATCCATTTCTATTATATCTATATTTTCATTTAAATTATTATTTTTACAAATTTCACATTTTTCACAAGATATTCCATTTTTAGGATTAATACAATTAATTGTTTTTGCAAAAATTTTAGCTATACTTGTTTTTCCTGTACCTCGAGGTCCTATAAACAAATAAGCATGTGTTAATTTATTTTTTTTAATAACATTTTTTAATGTTTCAACGATTATTTTTTGACCATAAACATCATCAAACGTTTTAGGTCTATATTTTCTATATAATGCTTGATATTCCATAAAACCTCCTTTATACATTTTTAAATATTATATCATATTTTTTAAAAAAGAAGCATCAAAAAGAAACTTCATTTGTATTTATAATGTTCCACGTGGAACATATTTTATTTTTGTTTCAATGTTTCACGTGGAACATATTTTATTTTTGTTTCAATGTTTCACGTGGAACATTATTATTTTTGTCTTTTAAATTTAAAAAAATTTTTTAATTCCTCTGAAAAAATATTATTTTTGTTTATATGTTTAAAACTTACTTCAGATTCTGTTTTTTGTGAGTTTTGGTATGTAAAAAAATATACATTTTTTATTCTATATTTTTTTATTATTTCTTTACACATAGAACAAGGTTCTAATGTTACATACATTTCACAATTGCTTAGTCTCCAATTTTTTAATTTTTTGGCAGCTTTATTTAATGCAATTATTTCTGCATGACACATAATATTATTTTTTTTATTTACTTTATTATACGCTTTACTAATTATTTTATTTTTATAAGTTACAATTGCTGCAATAGGAACTTCATTTTGTTTTTGTGCTTTTTTAATTAATTTTTTTAAAATTAATTCTATATTTTCAATATTCATAAATTACCTCTATAAAAAAAGCACACACAAGAATTAATTGTTAAGGCTGCTATATCTCTATCCTGACCTGGTTCCAATATTCCTGTTGTGCAATAAAAATATACTATATTTTATTTAAAAAGTCAATATTTTTTAATTTTTTGTTCGCTTTTTGTTCGCAAAAATATTTCCCGGGAAATATTTTTATAAAAAAAGAAACTATTGTTCGATAGTTTCTTCGCATTCATTTTTATCGTTTGAATCTATAGTAGTAGCTACTGTAGTTACCTTTTGATTTTCTTTAAGATTTATTAAACGAACACCTTGTGTTACTCTACTCATTTTAGATACTTGGTTAACTGGAATTTTAATAATTATTCCATTATCGGTAATAATCATTAAATCTTCATTTTCTTTTACATTTTTTACTACAACTAAATTACCATTTTTTTCTGTAATATTTAATGCTTTAACACCCTTACTTCCTCTATGTGTTAATCTATATTCTTCTATATTTGTACGTTTACCATAACCTTTTTCTGTCATAATCAATATATCATTATCTGGAGAAACTTTTTCGGCACTTACACAAATTGAATTTTCTGGTAATTCTATTGCTTTAACTCCACTGGCAGTTCGTCCCATTACTCTAACTTCATTTTCATTAAATCTTACTAATCTCCCATTTGATGCTCCTATAACAATTTCATTTTCACCATTTGTTTTTGTTACAAATAATAATTCATCTTCATCTTTTAATGTTATTGCTATTTTTCCACTTTTTCTAATTAAATCAAATTCTTCTATTAATGTTCTTTTTATTAAACCTAATTTTGTAACAAATGTAATATATTTTTTTTCGTCATCTTTTGGAATAGATAATATTGAATTTACTTTTTCATCTTTTTCAATTGGTAATAAGTTTATTATAGGAAGTCCTTTTGCTTGTCTACTAAATTCGGGTATTTCATATCCTTTTATTTTATAAACTTTACCCTTATTAGTAAAGAATAATACATAATCATGTGTTTTTACAGTAAGCATTTTTTCAACAAAATCTTCTTCATTAGTAGACATTCCTTTTACTCCAACTCCACCTTTATTTTGAACTTTATAAGTATCTGTTGAAAGTCTCTTTATATAACCTTTATTTGTTAATGTTATAATAATATCCTCTACAGGTATTAAAGATTCATCTTCTATATAGTCAATTGCAGTCATATCAATAGATGTTCTTCTTTCATCACCATATTTATCTTTAATTTCTAATAATTCTGTTTTAATTATACCATAAATTTTTTCATCAGATGCTAAAATTGATTTTAATTCTCTTATTTTTTCAAGTAAATCATTTAATTCATTTTCTATTTTATCTCTTTCTAATCCTGTTAACCTTCTAAGTTTCATTTCAAGGATTGCATCTGCTTGAGTTTCACTTAATCCAAATCTATTAATAAGTCCATTTTTTGCTTCTTCATCAGATTTAGATCCTCTTATCAACTTAATAACTTCATCTATATGATCTAATGCTATTTTTAAACCTTCTAATATATGAACTCTTTTTTCTGCTTTATCTAAATCAAATTTTGTTCTTCTAATAATAACTTCTTTTTGATATTCTACATATTTAGAAATAATATCTTTGATTCCTAAAGTTTTTGGAACTCCTTGATCAAGCATCAAAAATATTATTCCAAAATTTGTTTGAAATGCAGTATGTTTATATAAATTATTTAAAACTACTTGAGGATTTGCATCTTTTTTTAGAGTTATTGTAATTTTTATTCCATTTTTTAAATCTGTGTGATAATCTGAAATTCCTTCAATTGTTTTATTATGTACAAGTTCTGCTACTTTATTTTTTAAATCCGATGTGTTTACACCATATGGAACTTCATCGATTATTATATAATGTTTTCCGTTATTTTCTTCTATTCTGGCCCTACTTCTAATTGTAATTGTTCCACGACCTGTTTCATATGCTTTCCTTATTCCACTATTTCCAAGAATTATACCGCCTGTTGGAAAATCTGGTCCTTTAATATATTCCATTAATCCAAGAGTATCAATTTCTGGATTATCTATATAAGCTACACATCCATCTATTACTTCACTCAAATTATGTGGTGGAATATTTGTTGCCATACCTACGGCAATACCCATTGTTCCATTTACTAAAATGTTTGGAAATCTTGAAGGTAATATTTCTGGCTCTTTTTCTGATTCATCAAAATTTGGAACAAAATTAACTGTATCTTTATTAATATCTCTTAAAAGTTCTAAAGAAATTTTAGAAAGTCTTGATTCTGTATAACGCATTGCTGCGGCACCATAACCTTCTATATTTCCAAAGTTTCCATGTCCATCTACAAGCATATATCGATAACTAAAATCTTGTGCCATACGAACCATTGCTTCATATATACTTGAATCACCATGTGGATGATATTTACCCATAACATCACCAACTATACGTGCTGATTTTTTATGTGGTTTATCAGGAGTATATCCAGATTCATACATTGACCATAAAATTCTTCTATGAACCGGTTTTAACCCATCTCTTAAATCTGGAAGAGCTCGTGATATTATAACACTCATTGAATACTCTATAAAAGATGATTCTATTTCACTAACTATATTATTTTCTTCTAATCTATCTCTACTATGATTCATCTTATTTTACTCCCTTCTATATGTCCAAATATTCTGCATATGTAGCATTTTCTTCTATAAATTGTCTTCTAGGTTCTACTTCTTCTCCCATTAATTTAGAAAATGCCGCATCTGCTGCAATTGCATCTCCAACTGTAATTTTTCTAAGTACTCTTTTATTTATATCCATGGTTGTTTCATTTAACTCTTCAGCATCCATTTCTCCTAAACCTTTCATACGTGCTATATCATATTTTGTATTAGGATTAAGTGATGCTAAATATGCATCTCTTTCCTCTTTATTTAATACATATTTAATAGTTTTTCCATGTTTTATACAATATAAAGGAGGTTGTGCAGCATATACATGTCCCGCTTCTACTATTGGTCTAAAAAATCTATAAAATAATGTTAATAATAAAACTCTTATATGTGAGCCATCACTATCAGCATCAGTCATTATTATTATTTTATTATATCTAAGTTTACTTAAATCAAATTCTTCACCAATTCCTGTTCCAAAAGCAGTAATTATAGTTCTTATTTCCTCATTTGATAAAGCTCTATCAAGTCTTGCTTTTTCAACATTTAATATTTTACCTCTAAGTGGTAGAATAGCTTGAGTCATTGAGTCTCTACCTTTTATTGCTGATCCACCAGCAGAATCTCCCTCTACTAGGAAAATTTCACATATACTAGGATCTTTTTCTTTACAATCTACCAATTTTCCTCCAAAATTAACAACATCCAAATCACTTTTTCTTCTTGTTAATTCTCTTGCCTTTTTTGCTGCAACTCTTGCTCTTGAAGCTGTCATTGCTTTTTCAACTATTATTTTTGCTTCTTCTGGATTTTCCATTAAAAATCTTTCAAAACCTGTGGCAAATACATTATCTGCAAGTTTTCTAACCTCAGAATTTCCAAGCCTTCCTTTTGTTTGACCCTCAAACTGAGGATTTGGATGTTTACAAGAAATAATCATAGTTAATCCTTCTTTAACATCTTCCCCTGTTAAAGAATCATCTTTTTCTTTTAATATATTACTTTTTCTTGCATAATTATTAATAATTCTAGTAAGAGCCCTTCTAACACCTTCTTCATGAGTTCCACCATCATGAGTATTTATATTGTTAACAAATGAATATATATTATCTGTATATCCAGAGTTATATTGCATAGCGACTTCAAACATAACACCTGCTTCTTCACCCTCTAAATGAATTATTTCTTCATGAATAGGTGTTTTATTTTTATTTAAAAATTTAACATATTCACTTATTCCACCTTCATAAATAAAAGTTTCTCCCGTTGTATCTTCATCATCTCTATCATCTCTTAATGTTAATCTCAACCCCTTATTTAAAAAAGCAAGTTCTCTTACTCTAACTTTTAAAGTTTCATAATCAAATATTTCTGTATCAAATATATCTGCATCTGGTTTAAATGTTACTGTTGTTCCTGTTCTATTCTCTTCACATGTTCCAATTTGTTTTAGTGGTTGTTTTATTTTTCCACCATTTTCAAATCTTACTTCATATATTTTAGAATCCTTATATACTTTAACTATTACCCAACTTGATAAAGCATTAACTACAGAAGCACCAACACCATGAAGTCCTCCAGATACTTTATACCCCTCTCCACCAAATTTACCGCCTGCATGAAGTACTGTATAAACCGTTTCTACCGTTGAAATACCTGTTTTTTCATGTATTCCTACTGGAATGCCACGTCCATCATCTTTTACTGTTATAGAATTATCTTTATTTATAATTATTTCTATATTATTACAATAACCTGCTAAAGCTTCATCTATTGAATTATCAACTATTTCCCATACTAAGTGATGTAATCCTTTTACATCTGTTGTACCTATATACATACCAGGTCTTTTTCTTACTGCCTCTAATCCCTCTAATACTTGTATTGCTGAAGCATCATAATTATTTTCTGCCATATACATCTTCCTTTCTTACTACTTGTCCGTTTTCCACATAAAAAATATCAGAATTTTCTAATAATTTTTTATTAATATTTTCTATATCTGTTGATGTTATAAAAACTTGTAAATCATTATCAATATAATTAATAATATTATTTTTCTTTTCTTCATCAAGTTCGCTAAAAATATCATCAAGTAAAAGTATAGGATTTCTTTTCTTTTCTTTTTTTAATATTTCTACTTCTGATAATCTAATACATAAAATTGCAATTCTATGTTGACCTTGTGATCCATAATTATTAATTTTTATATCATCAATATATATTGAAAAATCATCTCTATGTGTACCTTGCAGAGTAACTCCTTGAAATAATTCATTATTATAGTTTTTATTATATAATTCTTTCATTGATTTAATCATTTTTTCATCTTTATCTATATCAATAAAAGTATCATATTTTAAATATATATTCTCTTTTCCAGTAAGGTCTTTATATATCTTTGAAATATAATTATTTAAATTTGAAATATAATTATTTCTATATTTTATTATTTCAACATTTTCTAATATCAATTTTTCAGTTAAAATATCAAAATATAATTCATCAAAATTATCCTTTTCATTTTTTAAATATTCGTTTCTTGTTTTTAATAATTTATTATAATTATTTAAATGTTTTATATATTTATTATCCAATTGACCTATTTCTACATTTAAGAAAACTCTTCTATTTGAAGGAGGTCCTTTTATAATATCTAAATCATCTGGACAAAACATAACAACATTAATATTAGATAAATAATTACTTATTTTTTTTACTACACTATCATTTATACTTACTTTTTTTCCAAGTTTATTAATAATAATTTCGTATTTTTTAGATAATTTTATATCATCATTTACCTTTCCTGTCACCTTTGAAAATATTTCACCATTTTTTATCAAAAACATATCTTTGTTTGTCCTATGAGATTTAGTTATTGATAAAAAATATATACTTTCTAATATGTTGGTTTTCCCCTGAGCATTATTTCCTATAAAAATGTTTATATTTTTATTAAAATTTAATTTTAACTTAGAATAATTTCTAAAATTCACAAGAAAAATTTCATTCAAAAACATTTTAACCCTATTTTTATGTCCATATTCTCACCTTTATACTAAAATAATGCTACTATACACACAATTAAATTATACCACAAAATTGGCTTTTTTTTGCTTTTTTTTAATAAAAAAATGTAAAAATTTATTAATATTTTCACATTTTTAATATACTTTTCTTTTTTTTAAAATAGATTCTAGCTTAGTAGCTCTCAAATATTGATTATCAAATGATCCATAAGATATATTTATTTGAATACTTTGACCATTTTCGAATAAAACAAAAGACTTCCCATTTTTTTCTTCATAACTTAATATATGTCTTAAAGACAACCATATACACTCACTTAATCTTGGAGAAGTTGTTGGAAAATAAATCATATTTCTACTTTCTTCTATTATAATTGGTGATTTATGACTTATTCCTGTTAATACTTTTGTTCCTGTATGTCTTCCTAAATAAGAACTTCCAAAAAATTCACAACTTCTTTCTATTATTTTCATTGTACTCATTTCTACATAAAAAATATTATTTTCTTCAATTACTCTTGTTTTATTTTCATTCATAGGTATTAATGCTACTGTTTTAGAATTTATTTCATATTGATTCATCAAAATCCCCTCCTCCATATAATTTAAAAATTATTAAAAAATAATTTTCTTATATTTATATACATATTTTTTAAAAATAATGTTGTTTTTTGACGAAAAAAAAGAAAAAATTTAATTTTCTTTTTAATAAGTCTTGATTGGTAATAATAATTGAATTAAATTTTCATCTTCGTCGGTTTTTAATATTATTGGTTTAATATCCGAATTAAGTAAAATTCTAATATCTTTACTATTAATTGTTTTTAGTGCTTCCATCATAAATTTAGATGAAAAAGCTATTTTAATTTCTTTATCATTATTTTTTGTAATTGCTAATTTTTCTTCTACTTTACCTATTTCAGGAGTATTAGAACTTACTATTACTTCGTTACCATTTGTTTCAAATTTAATAACATTTTTTTCTTTTTCTGAAGTAAGTAAAGCTGCTCTATCTATAACACTATAAAATTCATCTAAATCTGCCTTAATTTCCAATTCAAAAGTATTTGGTATTAATCTAGAAGTATCTGGAAATGTACCATTTAATAATCTTGATTGGAATAAAATATTATCAAATTTAAATAATATTTTATTAGAGAATATATGTATTTCAACATTTTCATCATCATCATTTAATATTTTAACAAGTTCTCCCATATTTTTCCCGGGTATAACTATATTTATTAGATTATCCACATTGGTATCTAAATTAATTATTTTTTTGCTAATCTATAGGAATCTGTTGCAATACATTCCATCTTATCATTTTCTATTTTTATATTTATACCAGTAAGAATTGGTCTTGATTCTTGCTGAGATGTTGCAAATAATGTTTGATTAATTATATTTTTTATAATTTTTTTATTTAATATAATTGGATTTGTAGATATATCCAAATTAATATTTGGAAATTCAGATGAATCTATACCATTTAAATTAAAATTAGAATTTGCAGTATATATTAATATTTTTAAACCATCAATTATTTCAATATTAATAATACCATCTGGTAATTTTCTAATTATTTCTAACAAATATTTTCCTTGTATTATTATTGTTCCTGTTGATTCTATATTATCTATATATTTTTTCTCAATAAATGATTCTATATCTATATCATTATTAGTTGCTGTTAAAAATAAGCCTTCATTTGTTAAATTAAATTTAATACCTCCAAGAACAGGTATTACGTTTTTAGTTGATACAGCTTTTGATACATTATTTAATCCTTCCAATAAAATTTCTTTCTTAATACTAAACTTCATATTAACCCTCCTACTTTTGATTATATCATATTATTTTTATAAATGTTATTTTTATTATTATTGTGGAAAAAGTTTAAAACTCAATATTTTATTGTTTAATAAGTTTTTTTTAGATTTTTATCTGTTTATAATTGTTAATTATTTTGTAGAATAATTATATTTTTCCACAAATTTATATTTTTGATTTAATTTCTTCTATTATTTTTTCTAATTGTTTATTATTTTTTATTTCCTTTTCTATTTTATCACATGAATGGATTACAGTTGAATGGTCTCTTCCCCCAAATTCCATTCCAATTCTTGGAAAGGATTCATCCGTTAAAAGTCTAGATAAATATATTGCAATTTGTCTAGGAAAAGCAATAGTTGCTACTCTTTTTTTTGTTTTTAAGTCCTCAACAGATACATTATAGTATTCTGCAACGACTCTTTGAATTTTTTGTATATCATTTTTAAAATTTGTAGATTGAGCAATTGTTCCTTTTAATGCTTCTATAGCAAGATCAAGTGTTATTTCTTCTTCAAAAAATATTGTAGAATATGCGCAAACTCTTGTT
The DNA here is from genome assembly GCA_944358265.1 of uncultured Bacilli bacterium. Lineage (GTDB taxonomy): Bacteria > Bacillota_I > Bacilli_A > RF39 > UBA660 > CAG-433. The sequence continues at coordinate 59,619 of CALVQR010000002.1, forward strand.
AATGCACCCTCTAAACTCCTTACATCAGAAGCACAAGTGTTAGCTATATAATCAATCGCATCTTCTGTAATATGTCTTGAAAAATCCATATTTGCCATTTTTTTTCTTAGAATTTCTTTTCTAAGTTCATTATCAGGTGGAAAAATATTTACTTTTAATCCCCAATTAAATCTTGTTCTTAGTCTATCTTCTAAATGCTTTAAATCATCAGGAGATGAATCAGAAGATATAATTATTTGTTTTTTATCGTCATATAAAGTATTAAAAGTGTGGAAAAATTCATTTTGGGTTTTAGGTGCATTTCCTAAAAATTGAATATCATCTATTATTAAAACATCAATATTTCTATATTTATCTTTAAATAATTCTACATAATCAAAATTAGTGCCATCTTTATCTTTTTTATTTAATCCAAGAAAATCATTTATAAATTGGTCGCTTGTTACATATAAAACTCTTTTATTTGTATTTTTTACAATATAATTTCCTATTGCTTGCATAAGATGAGTTTTTCCTAAACCACTATTACCATAGATGAATAATGGATTATACATTTTTCCAGGATTTTCAGCAACCGCAAGTGCAGTTGCTTGTGCAAACCTATTACTTTCCCCTACTATAAAATTTTCAAATGTATAATCAGGATTTAAATTAGCTTTTTCGATACTATTATAAGGAACACCTATTTCTTCTGTTGTTTCTTCAATAATTTTTATTTTATCATTTCTTTTTTCATATTCATTTTCTAAACAAAATTCAATATTAAAATTAGTTCCAGTTATACTGTTAAAAATTTCACATATAATATCCATGTAAGATTCAGATAAATGTTTTTTATGAGCAATAGTTGGAACAACTATAATCGCAGCATTTTCGTTTAGTTCAACAAGTTTTGAAGAAGAAAACCAAGTATTATATGATAAAGAAGATAATCTTGTTTTTATAGTTTTTAAAAATTTTTCTCATATAATGTCAGTATTTATGATATAACCTCCCCTGATTTTAG
>CALVQR010000003.1 GCA_944358265.1 uncultured Bacilli bacterium
ACAATTCCTACTATAAATAATCCTATTATTAATCCTATTATCATTTTCCTTCTCCTCATATTAAATATAATTTTTATTAATAAAGGTGGTCTAAAAATAATGAAAAAGAAAAAAAAGGTTAATACAAAAAATGAAAATAATAAAATAAACGAAAACAATAAAAAGAAGAAAAAAAAGAAATGGAAAAAAGTACTTAAAATATTACTTAATATTTTCTTAATATTTTTACTTATATGTTTAATTGGGGGTATTATTTTTTCAATATATATTGTAAATAATGCACCAGAATTTGATCCTGAAAACTTATATAGTGCAGAATCATCGATAGTATATGATAAAGATGGTAATCAAATTGCTAAACTAGGAGTTGAAAAAAGAAAAAATGTTGAATATGATGATTTACCTCAAATATTAATTGATGCGATTATTGCAACTGAAGATTCAAGATACATGCAACATAATGGATTTGATTTACCTCGTTTCTTAAAAGCTGCCGCAGGGCAAGTTGTTAATAAAATAACTGGAAGTGGCAATGCTGGTGGTGGATCAACACTAGATATGCAGGTAGTAAAAAACAGATATACATCAACTGTTGATTCTGGTTTTGAAGGAATAGTTAGAAAATTTACTGATATATATATTTCTATATTTAAACTTGAAAAAAATTACTCTAAAGAAGAAATTTTAGAATTTTATGTTAATATTCCTTTCTTAGGAAATAGTTCATATGGTGTAGAACAAGCTTGTCAAAGTTATTTTGGCAAATCTGTTTCAGATATAAATTTAAGTGAAGCTGCTTTAATTGCAGGATTATTCCAGGCGCCAACATCTTATGATCCATATAGAAATCCTGAACTTGCGACTGAAAGAAGAGAAACTGTTTTATATTTAATGCGTAGACATGGATATATTACAAAAGAAGAAGAAGAAATTGCAAATAGTATTCCCGTTAAGAGCTTACTTAGAGAATCTAACCCTGAATCATCTAGCAACCCATATCAATCATATTTAAATATAGTTATAGATGAAATTGAAGATAAAACTCAACTAAGTCCATATACAACGGGAATGAGGATATATACAAATTTAGATACAGCAAAGCAAACATTATTAAATGATATTATGGATGGAAAAACATGGACATGGAAAGATGAAAAAGTTCAAGCAGGTATTGCTGTTGTTGATGTAAATACTGGTGCACTTGTTGCTGTTGGTGGAGGAAGAAACCAAAATGGTGAAAGAGTATTAAATTATGCATCAGACATAAAAAGACATATTGGTTCATGTGCAAAACCATTATTTGATTATGGGCCAGCACTTGAATATAATAATGCTTCACTTGCAACACAAGTATATGATGGACCGCATTCATATTCTGGAGGAACAGCAGTACGAAATGTTGATGGTTCATATATGGGAATGATGACATATAAAACTGCTCTTGCCAATTCAAGAAACATACCAGCATTAAAAGTATTTCAATCAAATGATAATGCTAAAGTTAAAGAATTTGTTACAAAACTTGGAATTACTCCAGAAATTGATAGCTCCGGCACTTTACATGAAGCTCATGCATTAGGTGCATTTGACGGTTCTAATCCGGTTGAACTTGCCGCTGCATATGCTGCATTTGCTAATGGTGGTTATTATACTGAGCCATATACAGTTAATAAAATAGAATATATCGATACAGATAAAACAGTAAGTCTTAAAAATAAGAAAACAAGAGCAATGTCTGACTCTACTGCGTTTATGATAACAGAAGCTTTAAAATATGCAGTTGAAAGCGTATGGAATATAGGTGGTAGAGTTAGTGGTGTAGATCTTGCTGCAAAAACTGGAACATCAAGTTTTAGTGATGAGGCAAGAAGAGAAAACGGATATCCTTCTAATGCAAATAGAGATATGTGGGTTACAGGTTATACCCCAGAATATTCTGTATCATTATGGTATGGATATGATAAAGCAGAAAGAGGATACTACCTTGCTAGCGATGGATATTCTACACGTGGGAGATTATTTAGACAAGTAATTGCTGGCATATCAGATACAAGTGGAACTAAGAAATTTACTGTACCAAATAGTGTAGTTAAAGCAACAGTAGAGAAAGAAACATATCCATTAGCATTACCTAGTGAAAATACACCAGATTCTATGAAAGTTACTGATTACTTTAAACGAGGAACAGTTCCAACAGAAGTTTCTCCAAGATATAGTACTCTTCCTAATGCATCTGGTTTAAATGCAAAAGAAAATGGTAATACAATTGAACTTTCTTGGAAAGCAGCTACAAAACCAGAACATTTAACAGATGAATATTTATTAAAATCTATAGAACCATTATATGGCCAAAAAGCACAAGAGCAACTTGCCGCAAGAAAAGCAGCAGATGGTGAATTCGGTTATGAAGTTTTAGTAAAAGATAACTCTACAGGAACTACAAGTTCTTTAGGCTTTACAACTTCAACAACATTTAAAACTACTAAACAAAATAAAGATGTTACTTATATAGTAAAAACATGTCTAAGTAATTTAAGAATAACCGCAAGTAGTGGAATATCTATAGAAGTTAAAAATGAAAATCAAGAAACAACAACTAATTTAATCACTTATAAAATTAATGGGAATGAACAAGATATAGCAACTATTAATAAAGCTTATATAGACCCAGGAATTGTTGTATATAGTAATGGAATAGATGTTACTGATGAAGCTACTATTACTGTTTCTTGTTCTGAACTAGGCACAAGCAACAAAAACCAAAAAGAAACATATACATTTACAAAAGAAGGTAAATATATATTAAAATATAATATAAAATATAATGACGAAGTTGAAACTGCAACTAGAACAATAACTGTTAGTGCCGATTCTTCTAATACATCCCCAGAACCTACAACACCAGAGATAACACAATAAAAGAAAACATAAAAGTGAATTAATCAATAAAAAGTAAACACAAAAAAGTGTTTACTTTTTTAATTAAAAAATAGCTATAATACTATAGCTATCATATTATTTGAGCCTTTATTTACAACTTTACATAATGTACTTTGGAGTTTATATCTTAAATTATCTGGCATTAATGATAATTTTGCTTGTATTCCTTCTTGAACAATTACATCTAGACTTCTACCAAATATTTCGCTTTTCCAAATGCTTTCTCCTTCATCTTGATTTTTTGTTAAATAATTAATAAGTTCTTTAGATTGAAGTTCTGATCCTATAATAGGTTCGAAAGTACTCTCTACATCTACTCTTATCATATGAATAGATGGTGCGACTGCTTTTAATTTAACGCCATATCTACCACCTTGTTTAACTACTTCTGGCGTATCTAACTTCATATCTTTTAATGTTGGTATTGCAATACCATATCCAGTAGATTTAACCATTTTAAGTGCATTCTTATATTGTTCAAATTCTTCTTTAGTATCATTATATTCTTGAAATATTGATAAAAGGGAGGCTCTACTATTTATATTTGTTCCTATTATTTCTTTTAATACCTCATCATATAAATTATTAGGTGCAGTTAATGTAATTGTCACTTCTCCTTTTGAAGGATCTACTCCTGACATATATGATTTCTCTATTTGATCACATTCTCTAAAATTTTTATTTATAGTTTCGATATCTCTTAGTTTATCAACTTCTATAACAGAATCTCTTATTTGATCCATATATACTTTTTTTATTGGATGATTTGAATTAAGACATGCAATCCAATCTGGAATATCTACTTTTATATTAAGTACTGGAAATTCATATAAAGCTTCTTTTAATATATTATATACATCTTTTTCATTCATTGTTTCTACACTTATTGGTATTACTGGTACCCCATGTTCCTCTTTTAATTTGTCTGCTAATCTCTCTGTTTCTGGAAGTGTTGGGTGTGATGAATTTAAAAGTACTATAAATGGTTTGCCTATTTCTTTAAGTTCACTAATAACCTCATTTTCTGCCTCTACATAATTATTTCTTGTAATATCTCCTATACTTCCATCAGTAGTTACCACTATACCAATTGTAGAATGATCCCTAATAACCTTTTCAGTACCAATTTCAGCAGCTTCAACAAAAGGAATATCTTCATCATACCAAGGAGTTTTTACCATTCTTGGTTCTCCCATTTCATCTTCATAACCTTTAGCTGCAGGAACTACATAACCAACACAATCAACTAGTCTTATGTTTGCTTCAAATTCATCAACTTTTATTTTTGCAGCATTACTTGGAACAAATTTAGGCTCAATTGTCATAATAGTTTTGCCTTGAGCTGTTTGAGGAATTTCATCCAAACATCTTTTTCTTTCATATTCATCTTCAATATTAGGTACAACTAAATTTTCTATAAATTTTTTAATAAAAGTTGATTTACCAGTTCTCACTGCTCCTACTACACCTAAGTAAATATCTCCACCAGTTCTTTCTGATATACTCTTTATAATATCTATTTTTTCCATTTAATCCCTACTTTCTTTATTAAACTATATGATTGATTAAAAAAGTTATTACAAAAATGTAAAATAAAAACTCTATTATTAGAGTTTATATCATTTTATCTAAATTATTAGGTATCTTATCATTTACAACTGCACTTATTATTTTATCTTCTTGTTCTTTTGATACCTCTTTCCCAGTCATTTGACTAAGTTCATGAATTACTTCTCTTAATGTATTTTCATCTTTCATTTTATCACCTTGAAGTTTTTGTGCAAGACTTACAATTGTTGATTTTTTTACATTAGTTTTATTTTCTACTTTCTTAAAAAAGTTATCACTTAGGTTCACTTAAACCATCACCTCTAGTCTAATATATGAAAAATTAGACTTTTGGTTACTCTTCACCTTTACTTTTAAATTGAAGTATTATTGGTGTCCCTTCAAAATCAAAATTCTCCCTTATTTTGTTTTCTAAATATCTAGCATAGGAAAAATGTACTAAACCTTTACTATTTACATTTAAATTAAATTTTGGTGGCATTATACCTGATTGTGATGAGAAATATATTTTAAGTCTTTTCCCTTTATATGATGGTGCGGGATTTAATGCATAAGCATCGTTTATTACCTGATTTAGTAAACTTGTTTTTACTTCTCTCCTTGAATTTTCATACACTCTAATTATTTCAGGCATAAGTGTATGAATTCTTTTTTTAGTTAATGCACTTAAAAATACAATAGGAACATAACTTAAAAACTGAAATTCGGCTCTCATTTTTTTAGTATAAGATTTAATATCATTTTTATCGTCTACTGTATCCCATTTATTAACAACAAGAACCATTGGCTTTCCAGCTTCTAGTGCATATGCAGCAATATGTTTATCATGTTCTATAATACCTTCTTCAGCATTAATAACAATTACACATACATCACTACGTTCAATTGATTTCATTGCTCTAAATAAACTATATTTTTCAACAGATTCAAATATTTTTCCTTTTTTTCTCATACCCGCAGTATCTATGACTACATAATCTTTTTTTTCATATTTAAATTTTGTATCCACTGAATCTCTAGTAGTCCCCGCTTTATCACTAACTATTACTCTGTCTTCGTTTAAAATTGCATTTGTTAAAGAACTTTTACCTACATTTGGTCTACCTATTAAACAAAATTTAATTGCTAAATCCTCTGTATCTTCGGTATATTTATTAAAATCTTTTGTAATTTCATTTAACAATTTATCAAAATTTATACCATGTTCTCCACTTATTGGAATATATTTATCAAAACCAAGTTCATAAAAATCATATATGTTATCATGATGCTTTTTGTTATCCATTTTATTAATTGCTACTATAATTCTTTTATTTGATTTATATAATATATCTCTTACGACATAATCATTTGAAGTTAGTCCTTCTTTACCATCTACAACAAAAACTACTACATCTGCCTCTTCTATTGCAATTTCAGCCTGAATTTTTATTTCATTATTAAAGGTTTCTTTACCTACATCAATACCACCCGTATCAATTAGATTAAATTTATAATCTTTATAATTTACAGTACCATATATTCTATCTCTTGTTATACCTGGAACATCTTCAATTATTGATATTTTCTTTCCAACTATTCTATTAAATATTGTTGACTTCCCTACATTTGGACTTCCAACAAGTGCAACTGTTGGTAATTTCATAAGAAACACCTCTTTTCTGATAGTTAATTATACCACAATTATAAAAAAAAAAGAAGTTTATATTTTTATTCCTTTCCCTATTATTTTATAAACATCAGTCCCATATATAATATTTGCATCTTCAAAGATATTAATATTAATATCTTTGATATTAACAAAAAATCTATCATTATAATGATATATCTCATAATCTAAATAATTTAATACATCTTCAATTTCATATAAAAAAAGAGAATCCTTTTTTATATTTAATTTTAAATTAACAACATTATCATATAAACTAAAGCTTTTTTTATCTATTTCTAAAATCATTCCATAATATTTATTAACATATAAATCTAAAATATAAGAACTTTTAAATTCTATATTATAATATTTATTTAATTTATCAAATACATTTATTAATGTATCTTTTATATTTAAATCATAATATTTATCATCAAATAAATAAACTATTATTTTATCTTTACTACTTTCAACTTTCATAAAACACATCACACTAAATTATATGAAAAAAATGAAGAATTACTCTTCATTTTGATAAACTATTTCATCTATTTTTTTTACAATATCATTCTTGCCCAATTTTGTAGAACTAGAAAATAATACAAAATTATCACCTTCTTTAATATTTAATGTATCTTTTATTAATTTTTCTTGTTTATCTCTAAATGTTCTACCTATTTTATCTACCTTAGTTGCTACTATAGTGACATTTAAATCATAATATTTCAAAAAATTATACATAAGTAAATCATCTTGCGTTGGTTTATGTCTAAAATCTATAAGTAAAAATACTTCTTTTAAATTATTTCTATTTGCAAGATATTCTTCTATCATCATACCAAATTTTTGTTGTCTTTCCTTGCTTACATTTGCAAATCCATACCCTGGTACATCTACTAAATAAAAATCATTATTAACATTATAAAAATTTAAAGTTTGCGTTTTTCCTGGTTTACCTGAAACTCTGGCAAAGTTTTTCCTTTCTATAATTGAATTTATAAAACTACTTTTACCTACATTACTTCTACCAACAAGTAATAATTCAGGTTTATTATCCGTAGGATATTGGCTTTGTCTAACTGCGCTAATAGTGAGTTCGACACTGTTAATTTTCATTTTTATCACCATAACAATTATATCAAATTAAAAAAAATAAAGCAAATTGCCTTATTTTTTATATTTTTTATATTCAATACATAATTGATCTAGATCATTTACAATGTCTTCCATTTCATCAAAAGTCTTAATTCTAGCACCTGATGCAAATTTATGTCCACCACCATTATGTCTTTCTAAAACTTTATTAATAACAGGTCCTCGACTCCTTACATTTACTCTGATTAAACCTTGTTTTATATCTTCAGAAAATGTTACCCAAACTAGAACTTCATCTATATTATTAAAATTATTTACTAAATTCCCACTGCTTGCTGGATCTACTTCAAATTGCTTTATTATTTCATCTGTTAGTTTTATATATCCAAGACCATTTTCTGTTACTATTAGATTTTGATACATATAACCCTGTAATCTAATTTCTGATAATGGTCTTCTATATAAATCATCATATAAAGAAGTAAAATCTATACCTGTATCATCTATCATTTTTGATACTATTCTCATTGTATCTGCAGTTGTATAATAGAATAAAAATCTATTTGTATCAGATACTAATCCCATAAACAATCTTTCTGCAGCATATTTATTTATTTTTAACTTTGTACCATAACATAATTCCATTATCATTTGACATACACTTGATTTAGTATCATCTACCCATTTAATAGAACCAAATTCATCTATTTCAGGATGATGATCTATTTTTATTACATCTTTAAAATCATTAATGCTATTTATTCCATCAATTCTTTTTAAATCAGGTGTATCAAGTACAATTAATAAAGCATCCTTAAATTTACTTTCATTTATTTTATCAATAGTTCCCATAAATTTAAATTTAGATGCCGAAGCACCTACAGTATATACTTCTTTTTTAGGAAAAGTTTCTTTTATTATTTCTCTTAATCCTATTGAACTACCTAAAGCATCAGGATCTGCACCTATATGTCTTGCTATAACAATAATATCATTTTCTTTAATTTTTTTATATATTGCTTTTTTCATATTACTCTCTTTCTATATTAAACTATATGTATCTCTCGCTATAACAACTTCTTCATCAGTAGGTATTACAAATACTTTTACAGTTGAGTCAGGAGTTGATATTAAACCTTCTTTACCAAATCTTAGTTCATCGTTTTTTTCTCTATCTATTTTAATGCCTAAACATGAAAGTCTATCTACAACCATTCTTCTTATATGTGGTGCATTTTCACCTACACCTGCTGTGAAACAAAGTGCATCAACCCCACCCAATTCAACATAATATTTTGCAATATAACCTACAATTGAATTGACATACATATGATGTGCAAGTATACTTGGTTTATGATTCTCTGCAATCTTAACATCTATATCTCTAAAATCACTACTAACTTCACTTATACCAAGCATTCCACTTTTTTTATTTAAACAATTATCCACTTCTTGAATGCTCATTCCTGTTTTATTCATAATATACGGAATCATCCCATAATCAATATCACCACTTCTTGAGCCCATTACAATACCAGCATTTGGTGTAAATCCCATTGTTGTATCAATACATCTACCATCTCTTACTGCACTAATACTTCCACCATTCCCTAAATGGCAAACAATAACATTTGCAAGATCTTTATCTAATAATTCCATTGCTCTTTCTGATACATATTTATGACTCATCCCATGAAATCCATATTTTCTAACACCATATTTAGTGTACCATTCATTAGGAACTGCATATCTATATCTATCTTCTTTCATTGTTTGATGAAATGCAGTGTCAAAGCATCCTACTTGAATAGCATTAGGTATTTGTTTCATAAAAGCATAAACACCTGATATATTAGACGGGTTATGTAAAGGGGCAAGTTCATTTAATGTAGAGATATCTTTTAATATTTCATCATTTAATATTAATGATTTAGAATATTTATCTGCACCATGAACTATTCTATGACCAACACCCTTTATTTCATCTAAAGAATTAATAACTTTATTTTCAAGTAATTCATTAATTAATATATTAACTGCTATCTCATGATTAGCAAGTTCTGCTTCTTTTTTTATTTTTTCTCCATTTATTTTAATAGTATAAAAACTATTATCTAGACCTATTCTTTCAAATACACCTGAAATTAATACTTTTTCTTCTGGCATTTCGTACATTTGAAATTTTAATGAAGAACTACCAGCATTTACTGATAAAATTTTCATATAATCACCTCTATATATATTATACACTAATTATATTTTTAATTAAAGAACAGATAAAGAAAAAAACATATTTTTACATATGTTATTTTATCTTCATTATTAAATTAACTATAATTACTGCATATATAAGAACAATTATCGTCAATATAATTATATCTGCGAATCCTGCTTTTGCTATATCTGTGTCTGGTTTAATATCTGATGTTATATCATTTGTAGTAGGTAAAGCATTTGGTATATCAATTTTTTCTTCTTTTTTATTCAAACCCAAAACATTTATTCTATCATTTACCTGCGTTGTATATTTATTTTTAGCATTTGTGATTTGTTCTGCTGTAAAATTAATATTTTTTAATTTTGCTGCTTCTACATATACTAATATATTATCAAAACTTAAATCTATTAAATTATTAATTTCAATATTTTCTGAGTTTTCTTTATTTACGATACATTTGCCTGTAATATCATATGAATTTAGACTTGTTGGCAACTTTTTATTATTTTTTATACAATCTATGACATTTTCAACACTATTATCAGTAACTATTTTAATTGCTTTATTTATATTTATCTTACCTGTTGAATCAATTGCAAATGATTCAAGTGCTTTATTTATTAAATTTTCATTTTTGGAAACAATACATTTATTAAGTTCTTCTAAATTCGTAGGAACTTTATCAGATATACTTGTTGTATCTAATTGTTCTATAGGCTCTTCTATTACTAAATCATTTAAACTATTAACATTATTTAAAGTTTCTATCTCTTCTTTTTCAACAAAGTTATCAAAATCAAATAGATTTTTTTCTAATATATCTATAGAAACTCTTTTTTCAATTCCATTTTTTTGTAAAACTACTTTACCATTATCTGGATCCATACCTTTTATTATTCCACTTCCTGCTAAATCAGGATGAGCTGTACAGTATGTAAAAATTCTTTTTTGGATATTTTTTGATTCTTCTATTGTCATATTGCTTCCTCCTAGTCTGCCTATATTAACATTATAGCATATAAAAACAAAAAATGGTATATTTTTTTTAAAAAAAGCAAACTACATTATTGCTATATAGTTTGCTTAAATATATATTAATAAATATTAACTATTTATTTTGCATATTATAATTTCCACTTATTTGAGATTGACCCATTTGAACTAATCTACGAGTAATTTCACCACCTACTGAACCATTAGCTCTAGCAGTAGCATCAGCACCTAATTGAACACCGAATTCGTTAGCTATTTCGTATTTCATTCTTTCGATAGCTTCTTTTGAACCTGGAGTAACTAATTTATTTTTATTTGATCCGCTTGTCATTTGTCTTTCACCTCCTATACATTTATAGAATGTGAAATTTTTAACATATCATACATTTAATTATTTGGTAATTAGTGGAAAAAAAGATTAAATATTTTTATTTAATCTTTATTATTCCCTTGAATTACATTAAGTATTCCATTCATTTTTTCTTGAACACCATCTAATTCTTTTTTTAACACATCACTTTTATCTTGAAGTTCCTCTTTTTCTTTCTTTAAAGATAATGTTTCTTTTTGTTTTTCAAATAAATCAAATTTTGTTTTTGATAATTCTTCCTCTAATTCTTCTATATGTTGCATTTGTTTTGCATATACATCCATAAGAAGCGGTTCTACTTCTTGTTTAAATTTTTCTTTATAGTTTCCTTTTGATAAATTTGATTGATTTTCGGTAATTTTTGGAATTTCATCTACTACAGCTTCTGCTTTTTCTTCTGGCATTTTAAATTCTTCAAGAGACACTATATTTTCAACTTTTGGTTCAACTTTTGAATTTGCAATCACAGTTTCTATATTTTTATTTCTAGCTTGTAATTCTTCAAAAGTAGGAATTTCAATTGTCTTATTTAAAAAATCTTCTTTTTCTGCTTCTTGATTTAATATAAAATCTGCTGGAGTATTAGGAGTAATTGCTGGTTCAACATTTAATTCTGATAATGACTTAATAGAGGAAAAATCTTCCTCAGAATATTTGCTTGCTAATGTATCAGCAAATTTTTTTGAAACTAATAATTTTTTAGGTTTTCTGATAGAAACTTCTTCTCCGCTTATTTTTAAATTAGATTTATATTTTTCATCAATAGGTTCATTTTCATCTCTTGCGATTGATTTCATTATTTCTTTTAATTCATTCCATTCAGAATCCGTCTTAATTTCGCTATATGAATAATTTCCTTTTTCCCCAACTACACCCGTTGTATATATTTTTATCATGTTATTATCATTTATTTCACCATAGGTATAAGTAATATAATTATTACCATTTGAAAGTTTATATTTTGCAAGTATTTGTGCATCTTCTCTAATTCCTTCTTCATTTATTACATAAAACATTGTTTTTCTGTTCATTTTTACACCTCATTTACTATAAAAATTATATCATATATTAATTCGTTTCGCAACAAAATATCTACATTCATATGCACATTTTTCTCTTAAATACTTATCTAAATTACTTATTTTATTATAATTTTTACTTTTTTTATTATCATCATTATAAAATCCTTTTAATCTTAACTTATCATAAGCCCAATCACCAACAACATAATCAAAATCAAAAAAATAATCTGTGCATTTATTAATAAACTCATCTTTATTATAACCGTTTCTATAATCCTTTATTATTTCATATTTAATATTTTCTATATTGACTATTTTTTCCATACATACACCTGCTTAAAATATATTATAATAATATTATATCATAAAAATTTAGTCACTTTCAATTGGTATTGATAATATATTTGAACTTTCATTAAGTTTTCCATTACTATAATAATCTGGAACCTTACCATTAATTACTTTTATAGCAATCGGTATATTATTAACTATTTTAATTCTTTCTGTTTGAAATGGTAATATAACTTCTTCTGTTACTTCTACTTTGGCAGTTATTTCAAGTAACGCATTATTTATACCATAATTACTTACATTTGTCTCTATACTACTTACAACGTTCCCTACTAAGCTTAATTTAACAGGAATTTTAGGACCAATATTTGATAAAAGTACATTATTAGATATTATTCCCATTGGGATTTGAGATATAACTCCATTTTTTAAATTTTCAATATTATATTCTTCATAATCTATAAATGATATATCATCAATTTCTCCTTTTTCAAGTTTCTTTAAATTATCACTTACAACACTAGTTGTCTTAGATAAAAATTTATTTACAATAACTGGATTAAAATCTATAGTTTGTATTTCTCCAGAATCATTTTGTATTACTTCATACATATCATCTTCTAATGTAGATAAAACATCATCATTTAATGAATTTTTAATCACTATTATTGCCATTTTTTTACAATCAATTTTTGCTTGATTCATTATAACTGGTAAAAATTTATTCCCACAATAAGATATAAAAAGATATGTGCAAATTATTATTAACAATATTATTATTGATATTTTAGTACTTTTTTTTACATGTTTATGTGATTTTAATCTTATTTTTCTCATATTAAATTATATGAAAAAAATAGAAATATAATTTCCTATTTTATATAAAATGTATATACCAAAAACCCAATAGCGCACATTATTACTAAAGTTATTATAAAAATCAATATTTTTATAAATATACTTGTTTTCTTTACATTATCTTTCATATCTTCAATACTATCAAAATCTTTAGTATTAAACATAAATGTATCTGTACTATACTCTGTTGTATCATCACTTTCAATCTTTTTTATATTAACATCATTATCCCCATCTTCTAATACTTCTATCAAATTAGAATCTTTAGTTAAATCAGAAAACATATCTAAAGCTATATCTTCAGAACTAACATTAGTCAATGTATTCATTATATTTAAAAGTTCTTTTTCTTCTTTTATTAAATTTTCATAAACTTTTCTTGTTTTTGATAACTCTTCATCTAAATTTTCTCTAAATTTATAATTTTGTATTTTTCTTTTTTCATTAGCTTCCTCTATTATATCTCTTTGATTCTTTGCTTCTTTTAATACTTCATTTATATCATATGATTTTTTTTCTTCTGTATTTGATATTTTTAAATTATCGTATTCTTCCATATTAAAGTTATTTCGTTCAATTCTTTTTGTTTGTTTTTTTTCTTTGTCAATAATTTCTTTTATCTTGCTAATATCAATTTCATTAGAATCATCTATAACAACCATATTAGTATAATTAGTGTTAGAGTATATATCATCATATAAGTTTTGATTTTTAGAAACCCTACTTATATTTTTATTATTTTCATATTTATCTAATCTAGATTTCAAAAAGAATCACCTACTTTATAGTAAAATAATAACATATTTTTTATTTTTTTTAAATATATTAATTTAAATTATATAAAATTGTAGTATAATTAAATAGAGGTTGGAGGTTTTTATGAAAAAAATAGTAAAAGTTAACAAAGATAAGTGTCTAGGATGTGGAATGTGCGTTGGGATTAATTCTGATGTTTTTGATTTTGATGAAGATGGACTTGCAAAAGCAGACAACGACAAAATAAACGATGAAAACAAAGAAGAAATAAATAATGCAATTGATTCATGTCCTGTATCAGCAATTGAAGTAAAGGAAGAAAATGAATAAGATTCGAATATTTGAATCTTTTTTTTATAAAAAAAATCCAATCAATGATTGGAGTATATTTACTATCAATTTAATCTAATAATGGAGTACATAACAACAACGCCAATAATAATTGCTATTATACTTAATATTATTGCACTTGCATTTCCTTTTTCGTTATCAGGAAATTCATCGGGCATAACTTCATCTATTTCTTCATCTGATGAATCAAATAATGGTTTAGCAAGCATTTCTGGTTCTTCATTTAACACGCTAAAGTCATCTTTTATTGTAAAAGAAGGAGTAACATCTTCTTCAATTGGATCACTAAATATTGTATCTTCAAAATTATCTTCAATTATTTCCGGTTTTTCATCTGGGATAATTTCTGATTCATTTTGTTCTTTTGTTTTTAAATACTCATTATATTTATTTTTCATATTATTTTCAAAACTCATAAGTTCCTTTTCAATTATTTCAAATGGTTTTGACAAATCATCTGATTCATATTCCTTTAACTTAGCAATATATATTTCTTTAGTAATAATTGGATTATTCATTGCTAAATCATTTAATCTTGATATTATTTCGTCTTTACGTTTTTTCTTTAAATCACTCATATATTTTTCATACACTTGTTTCTTTTCTTCATCAGAATAACTTTCATTATTTAATATTTCCATTGCGTCTTCTCTACTATAATCTAATTTTTGTGTCATGTCTTCCACTCCCTATTTTCGATATATTGTTGTATTTAACTACATTATATCACAAAGCACCCTAGTTTTGTAAAGTATTTTTAAACATTTTAATGCTTTTTCATATCTTTTTTCATTTATAAAAATTTTATATCTGTACAAACTTGACTCCTAATAAATTATTTAATATATAGTTATCTTTTTTTTCTATTCATAATAAGCATATCATAAAAAGCCTCTAATCTTGTTTTAATTTCTACTTTACTTGTATCAATGTCAAAATTTAAAAACATTAATGGCATATTTTCATCATTACATAATTTTTCAAGTATCTTCATACCTCCTATTTCAGGAGTACAACCAAAAGATTTAATATGAATTATTCCATCATATCCCTTATTTATTAATATTTTTGCTTTTTCGATACTACTTATTACATTTGAACCCAATGAATATTTACAATATTTTTTAATTTTTCCTAAATAATATTTTTCTTTTAATGGTCTTGATAAAAATAAAAATGTCTCATTAGGAAATTTTGATACTTCTATATTCATATTTGCAAGTTTCTTTTCTATAAAATAATTCGAATTTTCATCAATAAAAATATAGGGCATTCCAACTATGCCTATTTTTAAACAGTTTTTAGGCTTATCAAGAGGTATATTTTTAAACTTTTTCTTGAAATAAAAATATTTTTTTATTAAATCTATAAATCCTTTAGTTTTAGAAAAACTTATAACCATAGATTTCTTTACCCTATCAAAACTACCTTCATTAATTTCAAATCCTATATTTTTTCTTATATATATATCTAATTTGTTCATGTAATAAGTCATTAAAAAAGTTAGAGACAAATAATATAAAAATTTTATTACTTTTATATTTGGATTTAATTTTTTTAAAATTTTATATAAACTAAATATCTTATTTTTGTCTTTATTTATTAAACAATAAAATTCAAACTTATATCCTAATTCTTCTAATATTTGTTTTTGAAATTCAAAATAATACTCCAAACTGCATCTTTCTCCTATATGAATAATTATGTTAGCACCATTTTCTAATGACTCTATATAGTTTGCTAATGTATATTTAAATGCTGAACACATATAATCTGATAAATATTCTGAACATATTTGCAATGTTTTGTTTGTAATTGTATTAATAAGTTTAACTTCACAATTTGTTAGATTTTCAATTAAAAATTTTATAGGGATATTATTATTTGGTATTGACTGAAAACTAATAATTTTATTATTCATAAGTATCACCCTTTTTTATATCATCTATAAAATTTAATATTTTTTCTCTTATATCTTCTTCATCATTTAATTCATTTATTAAAATTGATATTGTTTTTTTATTAATTTTTCTTAAAAACATTTTATTTATCAACGTGTTCGAAACACAAGGAAAAGTTGAAACAATTACTATTCCATTTACTTTATCTTTATATTTTTCAATAGAATTCAAAATCTGCTGATTATATGTCAAATTCTTTAATGTTTTTTTGTCTTTATCTGGATTTTTAATATTAGCATATATAATGTCTATATCATATTCTATAAAAACATCCATTATCATTTTCTTAGTTAAATTATCAAATATATTATAAAGGTATCCAATTAATAAAATTTTCGTTTTTTCATTATATAATCTTTTTTCTTGTAACAAATAATTTATTTTATTTTGTTTATATTCCTCTTTTTTTGCTAGTTTATAAGCACTTAGTATTACTTCTTTACCAAAACCTAATTCTTGTCCCATTTTTACAAAAGCAATTTCTTCTGTTAATCCTTTTTTAGCATCTATATTATAGTTTAATATATTTACTTCAAATGTATTACGAACTAAATCATACAATGCATTAAAAACAGTGCATATATTTGTATCATTTTCTAAAGAAGCAATCCTAGGAACTAAAACATAATCACATTTATCTTTTAAATAATAAACATGTCCAATATATATCTTTAATGGAAAACATGCTTCATTGACAGTATTCTTTTTACCATTTTCAAAAATTTCATAATCAGATTCTGGACTTATTATTGTTTCAATTCCTAATTCTTTAAAAAATTTAAGCCATAAAATATTATATTTATAATAAAGTAAACTTCTTGGAATTCCTATAGTAATTTTATTATCCATATATATACCCTTTCATCAAAATATATGTATTAAAAACAAAAAAAAGACTTAATTTAATCATAATTTTTTATAAAAAAAAAGGATTTTTATAACCCTTAAAAATTAAACATCAATAACTCTGGCTTTATAATCATTAATATACCTATTATAATTAATATTATTCCTCCAATCAAATGTGAATACTTTGTATATTTAGTTGAGAACCCAGTTACTTTTAATGTTACCATAGATATTGCAAATATAGCTATATCGTCAAGCAAGAAAAATAATATATATATAAGCATATAAATAAAATAACTAAATGTAGATAAATCATTCATTGCAAGTATTTGAGTAAATATAAGCGGTAACCCTATTGAACACATTAATTCAACAATATTTACTGAAGCTGCCAAAACTATAATACCTGCAAGTGCAAATATAAACTTTTTTTGGTTAGTTATAGATATTATTTTATTCATGATTTTTTTGCGTTCTTTTTTATCTACTACATCACAACCTTCATCTTTTTTATTTATTGATGTAATATATTTTGATAAATTAATAATTCCAACAACAATTGCGACTAAAGCAATCAATAATCTTATAAATGATATTTTACTAATAAATGTAGCTAAGTTTAACCAAGTAAGCATAAATAATAAATATACTATTCCTGATGTTAAAATAAATGTTAAACCTAATATCCACATTTTCTTTCTATTTTTCATATTAAATAACATTGTAATTAAGAATATTAATATCCACATAGCACAAGGGTTAAATCCATCTACAAATCCAAGTACAACAGCTAAGAGAGGTAAAGATACATTCCTTGCATTTACTTTTCCTAACAATGGAACATCAACTTCCTCATCGGCAGAATTTTTATAACTATTTTCTTCATTTTGTGAAGCAGTGTTAATTTTATTATTTTTCTCATCTTTGGAAGTTTCATCTACTATATCTTCTTTTTCACTAACACCTGTAATTTCACCCGCATAATCTCTATATTCATTTTCTTCATTTAGATAAAAATCAACATATTTTTTAATAGTTTCGTCAGTTATTCCATCCGCATATCCAATTATAGTTCTTTTCCCAATTATCGTATAAGGAACTCCTGATCCTGAATTTCCCATTTGCTTTTGCACTTCTGTCATTAATCTTTGATTTTTCGTACTACCCCAAACTTCATAAGTATATAATTTTACATTAGGTTTATCCTTTAAATACTCAACTAAAAATTCTTCTTCGGCCGCACAGTGAGGGCAACCATCTCCATAAAACAAATGTATATTTACTATTCTTTCTTGCGCATTAACACTTAGTGGAAATACAAAAAATAATATAGTTAACAAAAATATTTTAATATACCTTCTCATATAAAATCACCTACTGCTTTCACAATTTCATTGTAATTTTTCTCACCTATAAGCCTAAATAATTCTTTATTATTTTTTTCAAAAATAAGTACTGGCAAAGTTGTACCGACATTATATTTTTTTACCTCATCTTCATCAAAATCATAATCTAAATTAATTAGTTCTATATCTTTATTTTCATTTATAAATTTATCAAGAGCCTTATTTGTTATTAAACATGCTGGGCACCATAAAGCACTTATTTTTATGATTTTCACATATATCACCATAATAATTATATCATATTTTCAAAAAGAAAAAATACCTAATTTGGTATTTTTAAACTTTGACCTATTGACAAAAGATTACTACTTAAATTATTTATTTTTTTTATTTCATCTACTGTTGTATTATATTTAACCGCTATTTGATACAAACTATCTCCACTTTTTACCGTGTATAACGTATAATCAATATTTGATACATTTGGTATTTTTAAACTTTGACCTATTGACAAAAGATTACTACTTAAATTATTTAATTTTTTTATTTCATCTACTGTCGTATTATATTTAATCGCTATTTGATACAAACTATCTCCACTTTTTACCGTGTATAACATATAATCAATATTTGATACATTTGGTATTTTTAAACTTTGACCTATTGATAAAAGATTACTACTCAAATTATTTAATTTTTTTATTTCATCTACTGTTGTATTATATTTAATCGCTATTTGATACAAATTATCTCCACTTTTTACTGTGTATAATATATAATCCTCATTTGTTTCTATTGTTTCATCTGAAATTATAAGTTTTTGACCTATTGATAAAAGATTACTACTTAAATTATTTAATTTTTTTAAATTATCAACAGTAGTATTAAATTTACTTGCAATTGAATATAATGAATCTCCATTCTGAACAATATATGTCTGCGCAGTTTCGTTAATACTAGAAATAGGTATTATAAGTTCCTGTCCTATTGAAAGATTTGTTGTTTTTAAATTATTGGTAGTTTTAATCTCATCTACCGTCGTATTAAATTTTTTAGCAATTGAATATAACGAATCTCCTTTTTTTACAATATATATATTTTTACCAGTTCCATCATATGAAATTCCTTGATAATTCGCAAGTGCTTTAACTACAGCTTCTGCATACTTTTCATAGTTGTTTTTAAGATTATTTACTTCTTCACTATTGTCTACATTTCCATATTTTACTATTATAGTTTCAATATTGCCTGTATCTTTTTGCAAATCATAATAATCTTTTGAAGTATCAGCCTCACTTCTTCGTTGATAATACTTATTTATAGTTAATCCAGCATCTTCTAAATTATCTGAAATAGATTTAGCAAGTGTATCGTCATTTCTAAGTGCATATATTACTTCAACCCCATTTTCACCTTTTCCTAATTGATTTGAAATAGCAACTACTTTTGAATTATTCCCATATGCATTCAAAATTCTATTTGCTCTATCTTGATCACTTATATATTCATCAGTTGTTCTAATTATTTTTACGTCTGCCCCTAAATTTTTTAATCTATCATAAATATACTCACTTATTAATAAATTATAATCTTTTTCAGTTATATCACTTCCTACTACGCCTGTATTACTTCCACCCTTTGATGGATCAATTACTATCATAGATCTCACCCATCCTAACTTAATAAAATATATGAAAAAAATTAGTAAATAAAACTTAAATAATAAAATATAATAGAAAATTTTTAATATACTTAAACAAGGGAGATGATTTTTTGAATATTATTGATAAAAATTTTATGGAATTAGTAAATGAAATTAAATCTTTAGATGAAAAAGAAATGTATTATAGAATTAGAAAAAATTTTGATAATGTACCTAATGATATAAAAATAAATTGTTCAAAATTTTTCAATCAATTTAATTATTGGGGAATTCTTGATATAGATAATGACAATTACGAAGAAATCAGATTAAAACAAGAAGAATTATATAATCATATTGATGATTTTGTTTGGGTATATGAACATCTAAAAGATTATAGATCAAAAAAGACTTTATATTCTATTTTAAATAATTGGTATAAATATGATTTCAAAACTACTTCTGAAACTAAAGAAAATATGTTTGATGACTATTTTGATTTAGATTTAGTAAAATGTTCAAGCGATGAAATTATTGTAGATCTAGGTGCATATACAGGTGATACTATACTATCTTATATAAAAAATTATGGAATTAATTCTTATAAAAAAATATATTGTTATGAAATTACTGAGGATATATTCAGAGAACTCGAAAACAATTTAAAAGATCTTAAAAATATTGATTTAAGACTAAAAGGTATTAGCGATAAAGAAGGAAATATGTCTATTTCAAATAATATCCAAAGTTATTCTGCTAATACGCTTATTGATGGTGAAGAAAACAATATAAAAGTTACTACTTTAGATTTAGATATTAATGAACCAATTTCAATGATAATCGCAGATATTGAAGGATTTGAAAAAAAAGCTATTGAAGGAGCTAAAAATCATATAAAAAATGATCATCCTAAACTTTTAATATCAGTTTATCATAGTAATGAAGATTTATGGAAAATACCAAAAATGATCTACGAAATAAATAACAATTATAATTTTTATCTAAGATATAATAGTTCTCCACTATATCCAACTGAAATAACATTAATTGCGATTTAAAAAAACCCTATAGGGTTTTTATTTTTTTAATATATGAACTTGCAAATATTGCACCCAATATAACATCAGGAACTAAAATACTAAATGCCCATATTTCTTTCTTTTCATTAATAGTAAGTAAATCTTTATTTAATAAACTTATTACATAACATACTAAATTCTTTTTATCATAAGTTTCTGCAATATTTTTTAATCCACCTGGTTCTAATACTTTATTGATTGATTTTTTTAAATTTAATACATCTTTATAATCATTATTTAAACTTTGTTTTTTTATTAATTTATTTACCTTTTTAGCTAATGAATTAAATGAATATACTTTTAAAATATCAATATCAAATATATAAGCTGCAAATTCCAATGAAGTTAAAACATTTGAATTTATAGTAAATAATTCCCTATTATATTTTTTTAAATGATCTTCTAAAGATTTTTTTGATAAATTTTCAAACGGATTAATTATAGGTAAACTCGAAAATATTTTTTTATAAGTATCTTCTAAAAAATTTTCATATTTGCTAGCTTTAATATTTGATCCTTTTTTAAAAGCATACAAATCCCCTTCTAATTTATTAAAAGCTTTCATTGTATCTAAATATCCAAGTTTTATATTTTTGATGGAATTATCTTTATCAAAAATCATTATACCACCTAAATTATGGTTACTTTCTATATAAGTTATTTTGGCAGGTAAATCTTGATATATATTTTTTTTACCTACTGCTTTTAAATCTATAACCACGATATCAGTCGCACCTTTTTTTATTGCCATTTGAATAGGCATATTATCAAAGTATCCTCCATCAATATAACTTTTTTTACCTATAGTATATGATTTCATATATGGATAACATGCTGCAGAAGCCATTATATAATCATTTAAATATCCTTTAGGAATATCTTCTTTATACATTTCTATTTTTTTTAATGGTAAAAATTGTGTTGTAACAAATCCAAAATCGATTTTTGAATTTCTAACTTTTTCTTCATCAATATTATTTTCTATTAATTTTAATAAAGGCTCATACGAAGCACTTTCTCCTTGAGATATAAGTAATTTAGTAAGTTCTACCATAGAATTAGCCTTTGTTATGTCTACATTTTTAAAAGAAAATATTTGTTTCATATCAATATTGCTCCAAATTTTATATGCTTTATTATAATCATTCATAACAATTAATGCTCCATTTAAAGCACCAACACTTGTCCCTGTAACAATATCAGGATAGAAACCTAATTTTCTAAGAGCTTTCCATGCACCTATCTGATAAGCACCTTTAGCCCCTCCTCCACATAATACAATAGCTTTTTTACCCATTTTATCACCTTATTTTCTTGTATATTTTAAATACATTAATGATCCAATAAGTACAATTAATACGTATATTATAGAAAAATATATTGAACCGATATTATAATACATAAATACTGATGGAATAAATGTCAATCCTATAACTAATGAATAATACCATTTAAATCCTTTATTTTTTGTAATTACTATACCTGATAAAAAACAATATATGGAATTTATAAATATTACACACACTTTAGCATAATTATTTGCTGAAGATTCATCCATTAAATATCCAAATGAAGGAATTATTGAAAATATTGAAAAGCTTATTATAAATACCCATAAAATTGATTCTATTCTATCTACTACTTTCATTATCTTTTCCCTTCTTATTTACTTCTTCTTGTATTTCTTCATTTAATTTTATAAATTCGTATTTATCATTGAAGTATGAGAATATTGTTTTAATAACTGCAATACATGGAACTGCAACTATCATACCAATTATTCCAAAGAATTGTCCGAATACTAATAATGCAATAATAATTGTTACTGGATGTAATTTTAGCCCTTTACTTTGAACAAGTGGTGTAAATACCACGTTATCTAAAAGTTGAACTACGATTACACTTATTAATGCAATTATTCCTGTCGGAACACCTTGTGTAAATCCTACTATTATCGCAGGTATTCCACCTATATATGGCCCAACATATGGAATAGCATTAGTTACCCCACAGAAAAGTGCAAATAATATTGATGCTTTAAGTCCTCCTATAGAAAATCCTATGGCATTTCCAATAAATACTAGTGTCATTGTTAATAAAATTCCTTGTATGTAACTAACTAATGTTTTATTAGATACATCCATTAAATTTTTAGCATCATCTCTCATTTTTCGAGGTAATATGCTTATAAATACCTTACTAACATTATCAAAATCAAATAACATATATAATCCTATAAATAAACCAATTACAAATGTTCCAAGCCCTGATACAATAGAAGTTACAAAATTTATTACTTTATCCGGAAACTCAACAGTTATATCTTTACCAATTTGTATTATTGAAGAATATAAATCTTCTTTAATTTGAGTAGTATTTTCGTTCAATAAAGGTTCTAAAAATCCAACAAATTTATCAAGCGTTACACTAATTTTTTTAGTAATAGATGGTACTATATTTATAAAATCATTCAACTGATCTGTAAGCATTGGTACGCTTGTAGCTAATACCACTATTAATAATGCAATAAATACTACATAAACAAGTATAGTAGCTAAAAATCTATTAACTTTATGTTTTGTTAAAAATCTAACTAACGGATTAAATAACCATGCCACTATTATACCTATAAAAAATGGAGTTAATATTTTTAACAATGTACCAATAAATGAAAGTATATTCCACTCTTTAATTACAAATGTTATTATCATAATTGCTACAACAATAAGTACAAAAAATGATATTTTTAGTATTTTATTTAATAGCACAATGCCTTCATTAATCTTTTGTACATCTACAGAATCCTTTTTTGTATCTTTTTTAAACATTCTATCACTTCCTTATATTATAGTGTACCATATATTAAATGAAACATAAATAATTTCAGTAAAAAAGTGTAAAGAATTACATTTTCTTTACTAAAAAGTCTTATTTGATAATAACACTGTATTTAATTTTTATTATTTGCTAATTTTTCTATTTTATTTATTATTTCAGTATATGTTATAAGCAATATTACACTTACTATATATCCTGAAATTATATCACTTGCATAATGCACTCCTAAATAAATTCTACTTATCCCTATAAGTAATATTAACAATAATAATAATGTTATAAATATTATTTTTATATTCTTACTTAATTTTGACTTATATATTAAATAAATTAAAAAACCATACAGAGTCATACTGCCCATTGCGTGTCCCGATGGATAACTATATCCGCCTTGAATAATTAATTTTAATACATCTGGTCTAGGTCTTACGAAAATATTTTTAAATATATTATTTAAAATACAAGATATTATTGATATTATGCATACTTCTACTCCTATAATTTTATTTTTTATAAATACTAATATTATTATGCATAAAATTATAATTGTTTGCCAATTTGCAAAAAAAGTTATAACTTTAAAAAAAGACGTTAAACAATTGTTTGAATTGTCACTCAAAAATTCATAAATAAAATTATCAAAATTAATTATCTTATCGGTTTTTACTAAATATGTAATTAATATAAATAAAATTGTTAAAACAATTAATATTATAAATTTTAATTTATTTTTCATTTTCTTCACCTATTTAATTATATCAAATATAAAAAATAAAATTAAAAAAATCTAACTAAATAGTTAGTTTTAAACATCAAAATGGTGACCTGTATGGGATTTGAACCCATGAATGCTGCCGTGAGAGGGCAGTGTGTTAAACCACTTCACCAACAGGCCAAAAATATGGCTGCCCAGGTTAGATTCGAACTAACGCATAATAGATTCAGAGTCTACCGCCTTACCACTTGGCTACTGGGCAATGCATAAATGCATATATATTATAGCAAAAAAGACTAGATAATTCTAGACCTTTTTATTATTAACTAAACATTTTTAATATTTTTATAATTATCTACTTTACTTTTTATAATTGCAATTCTAGTTAAAATCTTTATTATAATTTTTATCCTATAATTTTACGATGTTATATACAATACATATTAATACTAGTTTGATTAAACCTTTTTAATAAGTATTTTCAAAATTCTTAATCATTTAATTCTCGAAAAATAGTTTTTCTCCATTCTTTTGAATAATTTCCGGAATGTTATCACAAACCAATTTGTTATATATTTTGCATCATATACACCTTAAATTTATAAAAAAGTCCAAAATTATAATTGGACTTTATTCACATATGGCACGGAACTCGAATGAGTTTCCAAATTTTATGAAAAACTTTCTTTTAAGTAGAGAAAG
Source organism: uncultured Bacilli bacterium (assembly GCA_944358265.1). GTDB lineage: Bacteria > Bacillota_I > Bacilli_A > RF39 > UBA660 > CAG-433. Next base: position 25,247 of record CALVQR010000003.1, read on the forward strand.
TTTATCTATGCCTTTTTACTTTTTTCTTCATAAGTTTCTAATGTTTTTAAAAGAAGCATTCTATATATTTCCAATTTTTCTTTTTTACCAATTAAAGAATTATGGTATTCATCTAATGCAAGTAAATCTTCAATATCTAAATTAAATACATTACTTAACTTATTTAATATATCATTAGATGGATTTTTCTTTCCTTTTTCTATTTCATTAATGTATGAACTTGATACTTGTGATTTTTCAGATAAGTTTTTAGTAGTCATATCATTTGCTATTCTAGTAACTCTTACTACTTCTCCTATCATAATTTAATTCCCACTTTATATTTATAAAAACTCCAATTTTTATGACATCATTTACTTAATTGGAGATTATCCACATCTGGCAGGGGATGAGAGAATCGAACTCCCAACAAAAGTTTTGGAGACTCCTATTATACCATTTAACTAATCCCCTAAAACTGGTACAAATTTATGATAACATAAAAATATCTATTTATCAATAATTATTCGTTATTTTCTTTAGTGATAAATCATATAATATATAGGAGGATTTTATGGGAATTGTTGCGTATAATACAAAAGAACTTGATTTACTTGCTAGACTTATGAGAGCAGAAGCAACTGGTGAAGGTAATCTAGGTATGCTTATGGTTGGTAATGTAGGCATAAATAGAGTTATAGGAAATTGCTTAGATTTTAAAAATATAACTAGCATCTATCAAATGGTATATCAAGATCCAGGAGGTTTTTCTAGTATAAATAGTCCATTATTTTATAGTTCTGCAAATACTACTGAAAAAAATTTAGCAAAAAGGGTTATTAATGGAGAATATTTCCACCCTGCCACTCACGCTCTTTGGTTTTATGCTCCAGGAACAGGAAATAGTTGTAGAGAGACATGGTTTAATCAAAGAAACAGTGGAAGATATAAAAACCATTGTTTTTATGTCCCAAATCAAGGAGTATGTAAGGAATTATATTAAAAAATACCAATTTAAACATTGGTATTTTTCTTTATTTGTAATTCCTGACCTATCGATAGTACATCACTTGTCAAATTATTTAACTGTTTTATGTCATTTATTGTTGTATTATATTTTCTTGCAAGAGCCCATAAACTATCTCCTCTTTGAACAGTATAAACTATTATATTATTATTTGATACAGTTCCTGTTGGAATTATTAATGATGTTCCTATAGTTAATATATCATTTGTTAAATTGTTAGCATTTTTTATGTCTTCTACAGATACTCCAAATTTTCTAGAAATTGACCATAATGTGTCACCAAGCACAACTGTATAAATGTTTTCTTCATTTATTATGTCATTTTCTGATGGTGTTACTATTGTAGTTGAAGATGGTATTTCAATTATTTGTCCTATTGTTAAAGAATCATTTATTAAATTGTTATATTTTTTTATATCATTTACTGTAGTACCATATTGATTTGCAATTGACCATAATGTATCACCTTTTTTTACTATATAAGATATATTAGTATCTTCCGCTTTATAATATTCTGGAACATTAAGAATTTGTCCTACATATAAAATATTATTTGTTAAATTATTTAACCTTTTTATATCATTTACAGATGTATTAAATTTTTTAGCAATGTTCCATAGTGTATCTCCCTTTTGAACAGTATATGTTGTTGATACTGCTGATTCTCCGTACGGAATATTTTTATACTCAGCAACTGCTTTAACTACAGCTTCTGCATATTTTTCATAGTTATTTTTTATTCTATTTGCATCTTTTTGATTATCAACAAAACCATATTCAACAATTATTGGCTCTGTTATACCTGTATTTCTGTGAATAAAATAATAATCCTTTGTATTATCACTTGGTAACCTTCTTTGATATGCTTTTCTTATAGGTTGCCCTTCTTCACTCAAATTATCAAGTATTAATTTTGATAAAGTATCATTATTTCTAAGTGCATAGATTACTTCTGCACCTTCCCCACCTCCTGAGTGTTCTTACCTCTGGCAATTTAATCTTTTTTTTGCTTAGGTCTTCCTTTTTTTCCATAAGGATTGCGGATAGGATGTCTATCTTCATAAGTAAAAGTTGTCGATGGTATTACATCAAATTTATATCTAATTTTAATATTTCTATCTTTATCTATTATAATTTTATCTATTAATTTTTCATATAATTCTTTTTTAGATTTGTTTAAATCTAATAGTTCTTTTATTTTTTTTGTATAATCAGGAACAATAGATGAACTGTTTTTTATCCTATATACTTCCATTTTTTGTTTTTCAATTTTTTCATTAACTGCTTTTAATTTTTCTTCATATTCTTTTGATAATTCTTTATACATTTCTGTTGTAATAATATCTTCACATCTATCATCATATAATGTTGATAATCTTTTTGTTAATTTATTTTTTTCAATCTCATATTGTTTTATTTTTTTATATATTTCATCAGTGCTTTCACCAAGCTTTTTAGATAATTCTGCATTTAATTTTTTAATATTTAGTTTTTTTATATGTATGGAAATATCATTATCTATCTTTTCTAATAATTGTTCTTCTAAATAATCATATGGATAAAAATGTGGCGAACATCTTTCTCGCTTAGGATCTCTGGAGTATCTATTACAATTAATTTCCCAATAATCTCTATTTCTTCTATAATAAACTGAAAGCCTATTACCACATTCTTTGCAATATAATTTTCCTTCAAGTAACCTCTTTGGTCTATCAACTTTTATATTATAGTGCCTATCATTATTTTTTCTTATTGATTGACAATATTCAAAAGTTTCTTTATTCACTATAGCTTCGTGTGTGTTTTCAACTATATCCCAAAGTCTTTCATCTAATGTTATTTTCTTTTTAGATTTATAATTAACTTTTGTTTGAGTATGTTGCACCATATCACCAGTATATATTCTATTTTGTAATATTTTTTTTACTGTAGAAATATTCCATTTTGTTCCATCAATTAATCTTGATGAATATGCAGTTTTCTTATAAGCACTTGGAGTCAATATTCCCTCATTATTTAACCTAGTTGCTATCTCTGATGGCCCAACTCCATTTACTCTCCAATAAAATATCTTTTTAACTATTGGTGCTGTTTCAGGATTTAAAATAAGATGTCCTTTATCTTCCGGATCTCTCATATAACCATAGCTAGGTAAACTCCCAATAAATTTTCCCTTTTTTCTTTTTTCATTTAATACATTCCTAATTTTCACAGAGTTTTGTTTACTATAGTAATCATTACATGCAATTATAAAAGTTGATGAGTCATTGCTCGCCTGATTTTTAAAACTATCATATGATTCCAATATTGATATAAATCTTATATTATTTTCAGGAAAATATGTTTCAATATAATAGCCAGTCATTACATGATCTCTGCCTAATCTTGATAAATCTTTTACTATTACACAATTAATAAGTTTATTTTTTATATCAGCTATTAATCGTTGAAATCCAGGCCTATCAAAATCAGTTCCAGAAAAACCATCATCAACATATTCCTTTACTAAATTATAATTATGTGTTTTAACATAATCTCTTAATAATTCCTTTTGATTAGCAACACTTTCACTATCAGATTCATATTTTTTATCTTTGTCTCTATCTTCTTGAGATAATCTTATATAGATTCCAACATTGAAATCTAAGTCGTTCAAGTAATTATTATACATTTTAACCTCCAATCTTAATTACTTGATTGAAGTTAAGACAACTATATAATAACACTATATAAATATTAAAACAAAACTGCAATTTAACCAAATTTTGCATTTTGCTTATCCTTTAAAATTTCTTCTATAAGATATCTCAATATTAAATCTTCCAAAGTTATTTTATTATTTTCTATCATACCAACACCTATTAAAATAATATGTTATGAAAACCACATTATTTATGAACCTTTCTAATTTACTAATCGTGAATTATTTAATTCTATTTTTTAATTTTATTTTTGCTTATTCAATACTCCTAATAATTTTCTTTTAAATTCTTCTCTTGATACTTTCTTTTTCTTTTGCACTTTATCTTTCCTTTCTACACAAAAAAAGCAATTGTTTTCCAATCGCTTAATATATTTATATAATGATTATAATATTAAAGTAGTTAAGTACTTTTAAAGATTAATTTAACCATATATTCCTCCAATTCATTATATTACTACAAAATTTTATTTACTAATTTATCTAATCCTAAATATAATGCAAACTTTATGACTGCACTTTTTCTTATTTTATTTAATTCATTATTACACATTTTATATTCTTCTTTTAAAACTGAATCTTTTTCCTTTGATATAAAAGTCTTATAAAATATTTCTTTTTCAAATATATTCAATTTATTAAATCCATATGTAAATTTTTTAATACAAGCCCTTGCTTTTAATTCGGTATTATAATCCTTGATAAGAAACGATTCTATTTTTGAACTAGTCAATTTTCCTTGAAATCCTGTATAGTCCATTTCATATTTTGGAGTTATACGAATACTATTTTCATAATCGCCAATTGTCATCAGCAATGTTTCAATTAGATTAATAAAAATTTCTACTATTTTCCTATATTTTGTATAATCAAATTGATCAGCAATATACTTGTTTAAAAACTCATTTTCACTATTCATAAAATATTCCTCCGAATCCACAAAAAAAGAGTAAAAGACATTTATGTCAATTACTCTTTTCACAAAAAAATGATTTTTGAGGTGAGAAAGGCATTGATTGATGTAAAACATTTAAATCATGATCTCTTTTGGTTCCCTCCATATTATCACTTCCATACGTAATTTAAATAATATTGCTGTTTATGATAACATTTTTTATTTTATTATTCAATTACATATTTATGTAATAAAAAAAGAAACTATATCAATGTTTCTTCATCTCGATAGCTTTCGCTATTATAACAATTATAACATGTATAAATATTTTTTCAAGACCTAAAATTATCTTTAATAATTCCTTTTTCAATCTTTTCAAAATCTTATTTTTTTCTTTATTTTTTTTAACATGTTGCCTTTATTTACTAGGGTTTTTGCAAAAAACGCTTTTTTATTTTTTTTATAAATTTATATGTTTTTTATAAATAAAATTAAAAATTAGTGTTACTTTATAATCTTAAATTTTTTTAAAAAACTAAACTTTTTGAAGCATTTTGGTGTCTTCGTATACTAATAAATCATCAATTTCGCATTCAAGGACATAGCAAAACTTTGCTAAAATATTTGAATCATACCAAAAACATTCGTTATTATAATACTTCTTTACCGTTTCATATCTTATATTTGCATATTTACTCATAGTATTTATAGATATATTTTTTTTATCCATTAAATACTTTAAATTTAGCTTAATACTGCCATATTCATTTTTCTTTATAATTTGCAATGCTAGTATCCTCCTTTTATTCTTTTTTTGATACTAGCAAAAAAATGATAGTATCAATCAAATAGACTAATACTACCATCTATTCATATTATAAAATTCATACTTATCAAAACGTAGCACTGACTACTTTCTAAGTATATCACAAATTTGAGAATTAATAAATTACCTAAGCATATTTAATATTATTTCAGACAAATCATTTACATTATTATTTCTAATAATAACTCTTAATTCATCAAAATATTTTTTAGCTTCTATTCTATTATCAAATGATTTTCTTAAAATATTAGAATAAACAATATTATTATCAGATATAGTTATAAATACATCAAAACTATTATTAGCATAAATATTTTTAATATTAAAGTTATAGCCATTTTTCTCTTCATTATATTCGTTTTCTATCTGATAAATTATTTCATCATCTTGAACAAATAGATTTAGAAGTTTATTTATTTCACCATTAAATTCAGTATATGATGAGTATTTTTCTTTATTTCTATTTACATTATCCAAAATTTTTTCTTCTTTTTCTATATTTGACTTTTTCAAAAAATTAAATAATTCATCAATTTTATACATCATACTGCTCCCTAACTATAAAGTAATAATACATAAATATTATATATATACAATAAGTATAAATCAATACTATATTTTAAGGTAATTTTTAACATAAACAAATAAATTTACCAGTGTTTTTTAGTTTATTTTTATGATTTTTATTATAAAATAATAAAGCTTGTTCTATTAATTGTTCAAACACTTTATCACTTAGGTACATATTCATGCAACAGTCTCTAATCAAGGATTCAATTCTATATCCTTCTTTATTATCAAATAAATCAAAATGCATTTCAATTTCAAATATACTTCTTTCGAGAAATTGCTTTTTGGATAATTCTAACGATAAATTTAAATATTTTTTCATTTCTTTAGTATTTTCATTCATATATATCATCTTTCAATAAAAAATTAATTTTTTCAAATAATAAATTAAAAATTTTTATTTTTTTTAATTTTTGAAATAAATAATATAGAATTCCAAATTCAAGTACACTTAGTAAGATTGCAACCTCTAAAGCGAGTCCAGGACTAATCATACTCAAACAAAAATTATAAGGAACACCAATAAAATCACAATACGCTTTCCCAATATTATAGTTCATATATAAAGTAAAAATAACAAATGAAATAATGAATGCGTACATTAAAACTTTTACCATATTTTCCATAACATCACTAAAGTCTAAATACATATTATCCTCTCCTAACATTTATTATAACATATTTTAGGTAATTTCCCGACACTTTTTAAATAATTTATTTTTAAATGAGAAAATTATTTAAGAGGTGGTTTAATGATTTTCGAGAAAATGAAAGAAATAAGAGAATACTTTGATAAAACACAATTAGAATTAGCAACTTTTCTTAAAGTCAGCAGATCAACTTACGCTGGATGGGAAAATGGGATAGATTTAATTCCTCTAATAAAACTGAATGAATTTTGTAATTATTTTGACATAAGTCTTGATTATATTTGTGGTTTAAGTAAAACGAAAAATTATAAATTATTAAATTTAGAAATTAACAAAAACCTTTTAGCTAAAAATATAAAGTTTATTAGAATTAAAAATAACGATACTCAAGAAAATATTGCTAAAATTATAGGTGTTGATCAATCAAATTATTCAAAATATGAATTAGGAAAAATTTTAATAAAAACATATCCTTTAGTCGAATTTGCACGCCACTATAAAATTTCTATAGACTGGTTATGTGGTAAAATAAAAGACTCAAATATATAAATTAAAGAGTCTTTGTTTATTTATTAATTATTATTTATACATAAATCTAAAATATCTTGATCAGATATTTTTTTATTATATCTATCATTATATTCACTAATAAAATTATAGATATTATTTATATAGTCATCAACGGTAGAAGCATCTTTTAAAAGTTTTTCTGCCAAAACATCTATTCCACCTAAGAGATATTGCTCAAAGATTTTGTAACATTCATTTTTTTCTTCTGTTCCAGTACTATATCTAAAAGCATTATCTAATCTTTGATCAATAGAAAGATTTTCTTTGTTATGAAGTAACATTATTAATTCGTAATTAAAATTTAAAGTCTTTGACTCTCTGTTCATTTGATCAAAGTTTATTTTTTTTATGTTATCAGTTGCAGGACCTTCTTCATCTTTTTTTGACATTCTGCCATATAAAAATCCAACAATAGGTGCAATTATAAAAACATCAACATTACGTTCAAATATTTTGAACTTAGTATCTGTATCAATTTCTGATGTTAATTGAGTAACTATAACTGCATGTCTTCCTTTAAAATTATAATCTCTCTCAAACATTTTACTCACCTACCCTTGTAATTTTACTGTCAACTGGATATTCTTTGTCTCGTAAAGAAACTTCGTACTCTATCCCTATTTTTCCTTGCATTTGATTTTTTGCAATATTTCCATCTGAGTCTTTTATGAAAATAATAACTTGTCTTGCAATATTCGGAATTACCTCACAAATATTCTTTATTCTTCTTTGATCAAACGAAGATAAAGGAGCATCCATTACTAATGGATATTCATCTGTAACAATACTAGATTCATCTGATTTATCGTTAACTTTTTCTTTAGCTAAATTAATTACACCAACAATAAATGCAAATATTATTGAATAGCTTTTTGCTGTGTTTGCATCTATATTAGAACTATTCTCTTGTAATTCATTAACATATGAAGTAATTCTATACTTTTCATCAATATTTATTGTCATACCACCGGCGTAAATTTGCTTAAACAATTCATTAATTTGATCTTCTAATTTTTCTCTTGTTTTAGCTTCTTGAAAATCATAAGTTTGCTTAAATTTATTATAGGCAGCCTGTGCATACATAATTTGTTTTTCTATAGATTGATTTTTTTCAATTTTCATTTGTAGTCTGCTTATTTCTGCTGCAGCATCCTGTTTTTCTTTTTCTAAAACGCCATTTTGGATTTCCAATCTTTTTAATTGATCATTTAATTCTCGTACAGTATTTTCCATATCATTTTGTCGACTTTTCAAGTCTTTTACTTTTGTATTAGAAGATTTTAAAATAGATTTATCTATTTCACCAATTTGATGCTCCAACTCATCTATTTTGTTACTACTGACTCTTATAGCACCAAGCAATGATTCCATATTACTTAAATAATTTTCACTTGTTTTAATTAACATTCCAGAACGATCTTGAAATTGATTAATAGCACCACCTAGAGATTGAGGAGGAATATATTTTAATAAATTCATTAATTCTTGAACCGCTGATGAAGTAGGATCAGTTAAATCACATCCACATAAACATTTTTTTCTGTTTAACAAATATTTAATGGTTTCATCTCTAACTGCCGGAATCCCTTTATCAACATTATCTGTATTTTTTAATTCTATTAAAGCATCATTGATTAATTTACGTGATAGAAAAGCGTATGTTTGACGACTAAAATTTGCCATAACTGTTGCAATAGTTTTATTTTTGTGTTCAATTTCTGTTTGTAAATTACTATTAAGTATATTTAATTCATGTTGTAATTGTTCAGCTTCTGCATAAGACAATATTTCAGCTTTAGTTTTTTCTATTTCTTTACTATAATAATTTAATTCATTTTCTATTTTATCTATCTTTTCGCAATTAGATTCAATTTTTTCTGTATTATTATAAACTATCTCTCTTAGTTTTTTTGTCTCACTATCTCCAGCTGAATCAAGTTGAGAATAATATTTACCTATTACACTGTTTTTAGAGCCTGGGTTTAAATGATCTATTGCTTTAGTTAATGCTGTTAAACCTAAAATGTTTTGTACTGCCGTTTTAAATTCATCACTTTTTCCACTACTAACTTCTCCAGCCATTTTTTCTATTCTTTCACCATCAAAGAAAAAATATTTTGATAATGACTCAGGTAATATATTCGCTATTGTAGATAAATTTTTTAAAGGATTAACAATAATTGTTTGACCATCATTTTGTTTTTGATAAATTTCCAAAGTAGTATTTTCCTGCTTTAGAAATCCATTAATATCTTTTTTATAAACCTGTTTTCTTATAATGGAATAATTTATACTATTATGTTCAAGATCTAACTTAACACTTACTGTTGATTCCGTTCCTTCTAACATTTCTTTTTCAACAATGCTATTAAGCATTGATTTATTTTTAAACCCATCAGTTTTTGAATACAATACCCATTGAAACGCTTGTGCCAGCGTTGTTTTGCCTGCCCCATTTTCAGCCATAACTAAAGTTATATTTTTTTCCTTATCAGTTGAGAATTCTATTGTATGTTCACCCTTGAAAGGTCTGAAATTACATAGCGTTAATTTCTTTAACAACATTTTATTTCCTCCTCAATAATTTTTTCTATTTTCTTTTTCATTTCATCATCATTTAAATCTCTTGTTTTTACGTTATCATTTTCTAAAGTAATAATTGTTTTGACAATTCTATTTAGTTTCTCGCGATCCAAGTTGCTTTGATCAACAAACTGAAATTCTTTTTCATTAATTTTTTCATCATTAATCATATATTTCCTCCATTTCTATATCATCTTCATAATTATCATCTTCATTTAATTTATAAGTATCGATGATATCATAAATTAATTTATCTGCCTCCATTTTACTCATTGCAAGTCGATTAAATTCTTTCATTCTATTAACTTCATTTCTGACCATCGATTTTTCACATTTTATTTCTTCATAAGTTAAATTTGCTGCTTCATCTAATGGCCTAGGTAAAGTAATAAAATCATATATAATTGCAAACTCTTTTCCAGGATATTTTCTCAGAACTCTTCCTCTTCTTTGAATATATTCTTTAGGATTAGTTGTACTAGCCAATATAAATGCAATTTTTATTGCTGGAATATTAACACCTTCATCTAAACATTTAATTGCAACTAATACTTGTAAAAAATCACCATCAAAAAATTTTCTTCTCAATAAATCTCGTGTATAACTATCTTCTCTAGAAGTAAATTGTGCAACATTCATTCCCATATTTTTTCCAAGTAATTCCGTGATTGCATCGATTTGTCTCATATCTTCTCCATTTTCATCTTGTTCTGAAATCTTTGTAGCACCACAATATACCAAAATATGATTATCATTTTTATAAGGTTTTATTTCTTTAGCGAGTGCATTTACTTTATTAAATGCTCCAGCAATTAATCTTGATCTTTTCTGAGCTAATATTTTCCCTCTATCAGATAATTTTGTTTTACCATTTTTTTTGATGACACACTTTCCAATTTCTTTTGACAAAGCATGATATTGTTCTAATTCATCATCAGTTAAATACACTATTACCGGATAATATTGATATGGAGTTAAAAATCTTTCTCCATTTTTACCCTTAATTGCATCCTCCAATGTAAACTCAATACATTTATCGCCAAAATAATTTAATAATGCATTAGTACCTTCTTCATCTCCATGTCTTTCTAAAGTAGCTGATAAAGCAAGACGAAAATTGAATTTATCGCTTAATGTTCGTTTTAAATTTGCTGCTCCAAAATTATGTGCTTCATCAACAACTAAAAGAACATCACCTCTAATATTATTTATTTGCGTTTGAATGTAATCTGTTGCAAAAGTACTATTTGTACATACGAAGCAAAAGAAATTTCTTACACCTAAATTATAATCCATAATAGCCATTTTAAATCTATTCTTAAAATCTTTTTGTACAGATGAACTATGCCCTATGATTGGATTAATATTAAAATTAACAATATCCTCTACCCATTGATTTACTAAATGCTGATATGGGCAAACAATTATAACAGCCAACCTTCCTTTTAAATCTTTATATAGTTGTGTAATTGCTCCTAATCCCGTAAATGTTTTACCTGTACCCGTAGCCATATCAAAAATACCTTTATATTTTTTTTCTTTCCACGTTTTTATTGCTTGCTGTTGATATTCGTGTAATGAAATACCTGCAGGTATTTCTGGCGAATTTGTTACTTTTTTTAATTTTTCAATTGTACCATCAATACGTTTTATGTTAAACTCTTTTTTGTCGATTTCCCAATCAACAAAATCCTTTTTAAATGACAATAATTTTTGTTTTACTACCTCTGGAAATTCATATATAACAGCACTTTCATCAGTATTATTCCATAAATTATCAAAAGCTTTTTGTTTAATTGTAACACGCTCTTTATCATTCCATGAGGTAAAAACATCAACAATTTCGTAATTGTTAACAAAAGCATTTTCTGATTCATTCATAGATCCAGAGAATGCAACTATATTATTTTCTGAATCATACATTAAACCAAGCTTTTCATGATATAAACCTAATTTATCATTTTTCAAAGAAAACGCAATTTTTATATCAAGACGTTCTTGCGCAATTAAAGTTGCTAGTAAATTTAATCTTTCTTCTTCAAAATAATTTTGAGGTTCTGTTATATATTGTAGTAGCACTCTTTCTATAATATTATCTCTTAATTCATATCCTTTATTTATGGCCTCAATATCCTCTTCAGACAAATTTGGTGATGCAATTAATTGAATTTTTCCATTATTATTTATCAAATTAGTTATTCCATAAGAAATTTCTAATAATGATGAGGAAGAGAAAAATCCAACACTCCTCTTATATAAAACAGACTCTTTTAATAATGGAATATAAAAATCACTTACAATATTATCTCTAGGGCTTCTATATTCTTTTTTTAAACTAACATCTAATAAACTCATATTGCACCATCCTACAAACTATTTAAAGCTTCAATTAGTAAATCAATTTCTTTTTTAGTAGTGAAGAAACTAATACTAATTCTAACAGTTCCATTATACACCAAAGAATCTATAAAGTCATGTACCAGCGGTGCACAATGATATCCTGTTCTAACACAAATATCAAATTCATCATCTAAAATCATCCCTACTTCATCAGAAGAATATCCTTCTATAGCTATAGAAACAATTCCAAAAATATTTTTTTCTCCTGGTGGTAAGAATAATTTAACCTTTTTCACTTTTTTTAAATTATCAATTAAATATTGCGTCAACTCAATCTCATGTTCATAAATATTCTGTGACTTTAGCCATCTTATACTTGCAGCTAAACCTCTGATTCCAACAATGTTTGGACTACCAGCTTCATATTTATCTGGAATATTATCTGGCATATTTGGATTCATCGTATCAGATCCGGTTCCTCCAAATATATTAGTATTTAATAAATCATCTTTTAATTTTATAAATCCAGCTATTCCAAACGAAGCATATAATGATTTGTGACCAGCAAAAACAACATAATTTATGGCTATATGATTTTTTATTGGAATAATTCCAAAGCCTTGTGATGCATCTAATACATTTATTGCATCAAATTTTTTTGCCATTTCAAAAATTTTTTCATATGGTATAATGTATCCAGTAACATTACTAACTTGTGATAAAAATATCGCGGCAGGTTTATGCATAACAAATTGATCATTTATCTTCGAAAAATCAGGCATCCAACTATCTTTATCAAACGATAAAATTTCAACATTTATTTTTTTTGTTTTTTTTAATTGTTCAAGCGGTCTAATAATTGAGTTGTGTTCAAAAGGACTTACGTAAATATAATCCCCTTCAACTATATCAATACCGAATATAATATCATTTAAGGCCTCAGTTGCTGAAGATGTATAAATAACATTACCATTATTCATTCTATTTAAATCCAATATTTCTTGCCTAACTTTTTCCTTAATTGCAGAGGCTTCTCGTGCACATTTATAACTTCCTCGTCCTGTGTTAAAAGCATTTCTATTTGCTTGTTCCAACTCGGCATATACTTCATCAGGTTTCGGAAAAGTAGTTGCTGCATTATCTAAATATATCATATCTCACCTCACATGTATTTTTTTACTATATCAAGTAATACAGTAATTTTTTCTTCTTCAGTTAATGAATCACCATACTCATCAATAAGTTCTTCAATATTACTTTTCATTGTAGTTCCTATTGCCGATATATCATTAGAACTATTGAAATATTTTTCTATCTTCTCATTTCCACTAATTAAAATGATTTTGTTAGCATCATTAGTATCATTTTTTTCAATGTATTTTACCTTTTCTATTACATTTAACAAACCATTTTCATAGTTATTAATTTCATTAGGTTGCCAATCTTCAATATAATATCCTGTAATAATTTTAGATATTTTTTCTATAATATCAAATTCATCATGTGTAGACATAATATTTATATAATCAATTATTTCTTTAGTTTTTAAATCAAAAATTACAGGAGAAGATCCTAGATTATTATCTTTATACCACTCTTTTAATAAAGAATGTAAACTTCCTTTAAAGTTTTTATCAAATATTGCTTTAGTTTTATCAATTAAAATTACAGAATACTTACTAACAAAGTTATCAAAAGTTTGCTTCATTTTTTCTATTTCGGAACAAACAACTTCATAGTCATCAGTTTCCAGAATTTCTAATAGTTTAGAATATATAAATTCATTATTATTTATGTCTGGTCTTAAAAGTTCATTTTTTATGCTTATATATTTTTCGGATATGTTCATCTCATCTTGTTCTATTCTATATTCTCTTAAAATTCTAGGTAAAGATAATATCCATCTTCTCATTGATTCAACTAATTTTCTCAAATTAACTCTTTGATTATCTAAATTTGGGATATTAAAAATATATAATAGTTTTGATAAATATTTTATTTTATCTGTTGTTCCTTTTTCGGTTAAGATAAAATATTTGTCAGGATTTTCATTTATTTTAATTAAATTACCTGCATCTAAATCAATTTCCTTATTCATAAAGTAAATAATAATAATGTCCGAATAATTATATAAAGACATGGAAAGCAAAATTGGAATAATTCCTTTCCTTATACTGTAAGGTTTATTTTCTAAAGTATTATATAATTTGCTAAAACTAATTTTGTTGTTATCACTCTTTTTTATAAATTCATTTATTATATTTAAAATATTACTTATTGATTGGGTATGTTTTTTCTCTACTATTGCCTTATAAATCGTAGCCTCTGCACTGGTTTTACTTTTTATCAAACCTTCATCATTATTTAATATAGTTTCAATAACTATATCTCTCGCTCTTTTAATTGGAGCAGATAATTCAGCTTTATTAATCATTTCATTGTTTACAACAGGTGTTTCATTATAAATATCAAAACATATATTGGATATGTATGAACTTACATTAATCACATTTTTATCTATTTTATCTCTGTATATGTATTCTTGGATATTATCTTTTGAAAAATATTGACTTAATAGTTCTTCAAGTACATTAATAATTTCTTTTTTCATTAATTCTAATGCTTTTGCAAAATCATCTTTATTACTTTCATTATGTAATAAATAATCAATTGATTTATATTCACTTAATAGAGATGAAATTGTTTTTGGAAACAATGTTTTAGGCATTTTTAATACAATTCTGTCATTATTTACATTTTTAAAATGATCTATAATATTTTGTATATTTCTTGAATTTCTTATTAGATTTATTATTATTCCATCACAATAATTATTTTCAAAAAGGATGTCTAAATTGTTTATAGATAACAATTCTTCCTCAGACATATAAATATTTGAGAAAAATCTTGTTATTTTAAATTCTTCATTATATCTTCTTGGCAAAGTATAATTAATATTCATAATTTCCTTAACAGTATCTTTTATATTTATATTATTAAATTGCGTTTCACTTATTCTTTTAACCTCTTTGGATAATTTTCTATTATATATAGTAGTAAATTCAAATTCATTAGTTATTTTTTTCCTTTTTATAATGCTCTTATCTATTAAACTATTAGTGATTTTTTCAAACTTATTACTTTCTATTGACATTGCTAATTGTATTGTTAAATCGTCAGGAACTAAAAGTTCTGTTTCATTAATCATATAAATTACAGCAATAGTTTTTATGACATTTTTTTCGATATCATCAGTACATTTTGCAATTGCATTTTCTGATTTTACCCAAATATCCTTTATAGCTGAATCACTTTCTTTTTTAAATAACGGTTTAAAATAATCATATATATTATTAACGTTAAATAGACCTGAGTCGTTATTATCGATAAAATACTTCAAACTATTTTGATCATCATCAGTTAGAAATGTAAATAGCGTTCTCTCGTTTTGTGCTATTTTCTCAGATAATTGAATTATACAATATACAGTAAGAGGATTTAATGGGAAGCATCCTTTAAATAATATTTTCTCTATAGAATCATTGTTTTTAAAAATTGGTAATTTTTTGATATTATTATAAAAGTCAATATTAGCATTATAAAAATTATTATAAAAATCAACGTATCCTTTTTTCTTTCTTAATGCGTAAGAAACAATTTCGTAATTTTGTTCTATACTCCTATTAAAATAAAGCTCTTTAAATCTTCCTTCAACTGTTTTAAACGCATTTGCCTTATCATCAGACATATTTTTAGCATACTGGTTCATTGTTTTGTGCGTTATGCAACTTAAATGTATTTGTTCATTTTCACCTGTTCTATTTGCCAATTCAGCAAAATCTTGTAACAATTTTAAGTCTTTCATCATATGAGAATTCTCAACATATTCTAAGAATTTACTGAATTCATCAAAAACAATAAAAATTCCATCATAACCATATTCTTTAATTTCATGTGTCATGTCTTTATAAATTTTAATAATGTCTGAATTAACTAACGGGTTAAACTCCTGCCCATGTAATATGCAACTATATACATTTTTAAATATTGTATAATATTTTTCTGAATAATTTTTCAATCCATTTTTTAGTTCTTTTAAACTACAGTTATATTCTTTTAGACATTTCTTAATGTCAAATATAGCATCTTCATATTCACTTTCCCATTTTAATATCACTTTTAAGGCTATATCAAAATATGTGTTTATTACAATATCAGACAATTTTTCTCTTTCCAAGGCTTCAGATAAAGCAAGTAAAAACGCTTGATTTAAATCACCATAATTACTATTAATTATTATTGGTAACAACTTTATATGCTTATTTCTTATAGTAGATAATGTATGATATGTATTTAAATCTACATTTTTTATTTTTTCAATAAATCTATTAATTTGTTTTTCACTTTCATCGTTATAATCACTTAAAAGCGTCATCAAGACAAGTAGTAAATGAGACTTTCCCTTACCATAAGGCCCTATTAAAGTTGTTGCTCTGTTTTTTGAAGTCAATACATTATTAAAATATACATTTAACAGTTCACATCCGTCTTTTGTAGGAATATATTGCTCGATTTTAGATATATCATTTAAATCAAATTGTAAATTAACAGAATATTGAAAGTTTTCGTTAACGCCAATTAATTCCTTGTATTTCATTTATTACACCTCATTCAAAATGTTCTTTCATTATTTCTTCCAATGAAAGTTGTTTGCTAAAATAGATCATATTCAATCCAGCAGTTCTGTTTACAACAATTAAGTCATGTCTTTTCATTTCATCTAAATATTCATTAATTAAATTTTTGTCTAAATTCAATAATTTTATAGGACTATTATCCACTTTAATTAATTCATCAATACTCAAATAATCTTTATTATCAGCTATTTTTAAAATCAAATAATAAACAACTAAGTAATTTAAATTTCTGTATTCTGGTTTTATACGTTCATAAGTATTTACATCAACCTTTTTTATTAAATTCAAATCTGACAAAGGACATATAAAATTGTTTTCCGGATTATCAATCTTTTCATCAATTGAATAGGTTTTTACTATCATATTTATTTCATCTTGAAGTATATTATCATTGAAATCCAAATTATCATTTCTCAGATTATTAGAAAGTTGTTCAAAAACATCTTTTTTAGTAAAATTTTTCATTGCACATTTATTAAAGAAAAGATTATATATATAAGAATCATCTAGGTTCAATATTAGATTTAAATGAATTAACCACCAAGAAAAAATATCTTCTAAATATGGATCATATTTATCAATTAAATTTCCAAATTCCGATAATACAATATTTTTATTTTCATCCTTTACTAAACATGTTGCAAGCATCCAATATTTTAATGATTTAACCATATTAGTTCCTATTCCTAAAACATCAGTTGCGTCACTTGATGAGAATACTTTAGGATTTTCTTTTACTGCCCTAATTCCTTTAGCAAGCCAGCCTTCTCTAATAGAAAAACTTTCATGTCTTTTCATTTTAACTTTTTTCACCATATTTTTACTCCTTTTCTTGTTTTGTTCTAAGAACCTTTTTCATATAACATCCACCGCTAAAATGTTTTACACATTCTAAACATCCAACGCATTTTTTTTCATCAATTTTATATGATATATTAAATTTTTCTCCTTCTTGCCTTTCAATATGTTTAATATTAATAGCATTAAATTTACAAACGCTTTCACAAGCCATGCATCCAATACAAGTTTGAAACTTGGTAATTTGATTTTTAATTAACATTTCTCTTATTTTTGGATTACTAAAAATTTTTGTTTCTTTTAATACAGATACTTTTAAAATCGTTTGCCCAATCTTACCTGTTAATTTTAATATTGGTTCTTTTGTTTTTTTATCTAAAACGAAAACCTCTCCAAGTCTTTTGTTTCCAATGTTAAAATTTATATCTCCAAAAGGTTTAAAAAGCTCATATAGAGTATCATTTATTGGTTTATTTAGTTCAAAGTTATATGCATTTTCTTCTAATACGCAAGGTTTAAAAGACAAAACAGCATTACTACTATATTTTAAACCATTACCGCCTTGTCTTGCCTTCCATCCCCCAGATGAAATATACTCTTTAGGATTAGGTTTACCAATACGTTCTGCAAAATCCAGCAAAATATTATGAAATTTATTATATTCACTATTCATATAAATATTAGACAAATATTCAGACCAATAAGAATTATTAGGGCAGCACCAACATCCAACTCTTGAAAAGCCTTTTTTATATGCATTGTTAAATTCTAAATGTTTTGACAATATATATAACCATACATCAAAATCAAGCCAATCTATGATAGGAGCTACCGTTTGTTGTTTGGTGATTTTTGCGCCGCTACTTTCACGTTCATATTTGCTTCTTGCAATAGATTCATTTCTTCTAAGGCCTTGAAAAGTTAATATTTTTATTTTGTTTTT
The DNA here is from genome assembly GCA_944358265.1 of uncultured Bacilli bacterium. Lineage (GTDB taxonomy): Bacteria > Bacillota_I > Bacilli_A > RF39 > UBA660 > CAG-433. The sequence continues at coordinate 43,826 of CALVQR010000003.1, forward strand.
AAAAGTAGAATCTATTTTACGGGTTATAGCACCGGTTTTAAATATAGTACAGCACCACCTCATAACTCTGCTAGGAGGTCCAATAACCTTACATAATTCATTAAAATCTTGTTCTTTATTTTTTGCTACTAATAAAGGAGTTGTAGGATGAGCTTTTTTAAATTTTTCCAAATAAACACCAGTTTCAGGATATTCCAAAGTTGTATCTCCATAAATATGTATTATTTTATCAGTTCCTAAAGCACTCATTACCAAATCACTTGTAACTGTTGAATCCTTTCCTCCCGAAAAAGATACAAACATTGAGTCTAAATTATAATTTTTAGAAATATCTTTTATATATTCATGTGCTTCTGTAACAATGGAATTTAACCTAATACTATTTGCTTTTATAAAATCCTTTATATATTGTTGCTCGTAAAACTTATCAACATATTTTTTATTTTCTTCTTGATTCTCCTCTATTATTTTTCTTATAATATTTGCATCAATATTTTTTACAATATTTTTAATTGTAAGCTTAATTTTTTGTCCATCAACAAAATAGTTATTACCTGTTGTATTCCATATAGATTTATTAGCATATTTAAACGGTGTACCCTCAATTGCTTCTAAAAGTAATCGTTCTTCAGGGAAAACAGGTCTAACATCTGTTCCCATATAATTTGCCTTTTTACCACATATAGGGCAGATTTTATCGAATAAAGGAATATTACATTGATCACAATAATATATTTCGGACTTATCTAAAAAAGTTCTACTATTACACACAGGGCAAATACTTGATTCACATATTAAGTTATCGCACTTACTACAAATATATCTGATCATTTATATTCCTCCTCGCATTAAATATAATTCTTATTACAATTATATTATATCATAATTTACTGGAGAAAAAATATTATTATTAAAATTTTATCCAGTTTTTTATTTTTAAAAAAAAAGTAGCAAGTGCTACTTAATCTATATATTGAAGAATATCAAAATCGTTTATATCCTCTTCATAAATATCTTTACTTAAATATACACAATCAATAGAACTATCTAAATAATACAATTTTTTATTTATAAAATTTTTAATATAAGATTCATATAAATCAATATTATATTTTTCATAAATTTCTTTCTTTATATCCTTTATATATGTTTTATCCTTGTATATAAAACTATTTATAAATTTCTCACGTGTAGGCTGTTCCTTTGTTTTTATAAAAAGTATATTATTTTTTAGACTAATAATTTTTATGTCATTAATCGTTGAAATTAATGTTTCATAGAAACAATCAGGAAAATCATATTGCTTTAAATTTGTTAAAAAATTATCTTTATCAAGTGTATATAAATTAAAATATTCACCATCTTTTATAACCTTTTCTATTTCATCAATAAAATTTTTTATTTTTTCCTTTGTTATCCCCATATTATTAAGTTTTTTTATGGTAATAAATCTATCTTCACTTATCTTAAATAAATCTAAATTATAGATAAATTTATATAAATAACTAGAATAAGTCGAACCTATTTTTTGCATTTCAGGTTCAACTTCGTAATACTCAGAATTAAGGATTACCTCTCTCATATACGCTTCTAAATTTGATATAGAGTTTTTCATTATGTAATTTCCTCTTAATTTATAACCTATTTTTTGCATATTTATATTATTTATCAATTTAAAATCATTAACATTAAATAATCTAGTTAGCATTTCTTTTATTGTTGAAATAGAATATATATCTTCAGTTAAATTATTTTTCATAATTGTTAATTGTTCGTCTGTAAATTCTTCACAATCACTCATTAAAATACCATTAGTAATATATTTGTTAAAATTAGTCAATAGCAGAGATCTAAATGTATTAATCTTATGTCCATAATTTTGATGCACATATTCTGTAAAATCATCTAAACTAATTGGTGATAATTCATGTATCAGACCTTCAACAAATTCAAGTTTGTCACTACAATCTATAAGAAGATCTGGCATTCTAGAAAAAACAATTTTATTGTTATTTGTGTTTATAACTTTTCTCAATAAATTATGTAACTCATATTCGTCTCTAATATCAATATTCTTCATTAAAAGACTATTGTTATTAAAGAAAAATTCTGCAGAATAATCTCCTGGCTCAACATTTAACATATTATTTAATTCTGTAATATCGTTTTCTTCAAGGGCATTAATATCATAATATCTGTAGTATTTCCCTGCTCCGCATAAAATATTTTGCATTCTATTTAAAATAGAATCTATATTTCTAAAATCCTGTTCAGATAATTCTTCTAAATTAAGTGAAAAATTTTTTATTAATTTATTATACTCATCAATTATTTCGGAATATTCTATTGTTTTATTAAATCTTTTTATTATTGCAAGTAATATATTGTTACGCTTTGCAGCAATATATTCTCCACAATAACTTATCAAATTATATTTTCTTTTTAATACATTTAACTGTTTTTGACTTAAATTCAATTCATCTAGCATATCTGATGGATCTTTTTCCCCTAGTTTATACTTTTCTTTTAAAAAATAATATACTATCGGACTTTCATTATAAAATTCACTAAATAAATACGAATCAAAATTATATGTTTGAAAAGTTTCTAAATATTTTTCTTCTTCTCTGGTCGGGCTAATTTTTTTTAGTTCTTTAGAAACAATTTGTCTTATTCTTTCACGGGTAACATTATATTCAATACCTATACTTTCAAGTGTCATTCCGCTTAGTTTTTTTAAAACAATATCATAATGTCCTTTATTACTAATTTTATTTAATTCAGAAATCAATTTTGGCTTTACTAGAGAAAAAATCTCGTCTTTTTTATTTATTAATTTATTATTTGTTAAACTAAAAAGTAAATCATCTAAAGTTTCAATTGAATAATTTTTTTCTACTAGCATTTCTTTAATTTGGTTATATGTAAAATCATTATATTCAAAATTCTTCTTTATTAGGTAAAATAATATTTTAGAAGATAGTTCTAAATGTATATCATTTTCCCTTAAAAAAGAGTCATAACTTTTCATAATTTTTTTATAAGTTGAATCAGTAATAAAGTCTCTTTTTAATAATTTTTCATCTATATCATTTATATTAATATTATTTTTTTTAAGCAATTGGATTATTCCTATTGATAATCCGTAAATAGTTAAATCATAGATGGAATAATCTTTATCAGAGTTAACAGCCATAGGAAGTATATCTTTAATTTTTTCTACTTTCTGGCTTTTTTCTCCTAAAACTTTATTTAAACAATCTGGATCATTTGCAATATTGTATAATTTAATATTATTATCATATAATCTTTTCACTGTTGTATAAGCTATACCATAGTCGCAAAGTAAAAAAATAGACTTCATATCAATCACTCCCAAAATTAAAGGTATTAAATAGAATAATTTGTTAATTAAAATTTGTTTATATTATATCATAAAATATGAATTATTAGTGTTATATACAGCAATTTATCATTCTACAAGTGATAAAATAATTTGTTTTTTAACTCACTTTAAATAATCAATATTTATAATATTTTCAAAAGCAATTTTTGACCTATTAGATATAATAATAACTTTCTTATCTATATCTATTTTTTTTACTGTTCCAGTCAATTCTTTGTATTCTCCACCTAGTTTCTTATTATCTGGAACATAATACTTTAATGTCACCTGTGGATGAGAATTAATATTCTCCTTAATTTTATTTAATTCATTATTAATACGTTCTTTACTTTCATCACTTAATTCTATTTTCCTATATGTTAAACGTGCCACCTCTTTTATTTCTTCATCATATCCTGTTAGTGCAGCAAATGGAGCGAATTGAGCAGCTCTATTATACATTGTCATTGGCTTTCTTGTTTTAGATACATGATGTGTTAAATTAATTATATCTTCATATTTATTCATGATGACCTCCAATTTGTTTATTACGTTCAATTGCAGTAGCACCTTCTGTTAAATTTATTCCCTTTAATATTGAGTTTTTACCATACTTATTTTTTATTTTTAACATCACTTCTTGTATTTTTATGTCTTTTTCTTCTTCGATTTTTTGTTTCATCTTTTTTCTTTCTTCTTCTTCATAATTAGTAAATAAATTTATTTGTTCAAAAGATTTATTTTCCTTTTTAATATCACTGCTTACCAATTTATTTACAGATAAATTAATTTTTCTTATTAACAGTAAAGGATTTGAAATTTGTTCAAACAATTTAACAAAATTTTTGATAATAACACTAGAGGATGATGTTTTATGATTTAGATTAATTGTGCCATGTGAATGTTTTGGGATTTTTCTTCCGTAAATATCAATTGTGATTTCACCAAAATATTTATCAAATATTTGATGATTAGTTAAATTTTCTACATCATAAGATATTGTTAAAACAAGTTGATCAGTTTCTAAATGCTTATTTACAAGTTCTAATGCTAAATTATCTGCCATCTCTTGTACAATAACTTTTGCTTTTTTATTATCATATGGTTCATGCAAAACTTGACCAGAACTCAAACTAGTTGTTGAGGGTTTATAACTTTTAGCAATTTCAATTGTACACGGTTCCCATCCCCATGCATGATCAATTAATAATTCTGCATTAATTCCAAATAATTTATATAATAAATCTTCATTATAATGTGAACATCTTGCAACATCTCCCATTGTAAACATATTATTTTTCTCAAGTTTCTCTGCTATTCCTTTACCAACTCTCCAAAAATCTGTTATAGGTTTATGATTCCATAATTTTTTTCTAAAAGTTTTTTCATCCAGTTCGGCAATTCTTACCCCAAATTCATTAGGTTTTGCCTTTTTTGCAACTATATCCATTGCAATTTTGGCTAAAAACATATTAGTTCCAATACCTGCTGTTGCAGTAATACCAGTTGTCTCATAGACATCTTTTATTAATTTTGTTACTAGTTCTCTAGGTGTACATTTATAAAGTGATATATACTCAGTTATATCTATAAAAACCTCATCTATTGAATAAACCAATATATCTTCGGGAGCAATATATTTCAAATATATGCTATATATCTTTGAACTGTATTTCATATAATATGCCATTCTTGGATGAGCTATTATAAAGTCCAATTCTAAACTTTTATTATTCTTTAATTCGGAATCCAAGTATGATTTACCAACAAATTTTTTATAATTGTTATTTTTCCTACGCTGATAATTTATTTCTTTTATTTTTTGTTTTACCTCATAAAGTCTAGCTCTACCGCCTATACCATATTGTTTTAGCGACGGGCTTACAGCTAAGCAAATAGTTTTATCAGTTCTAGATTCATCTGCAACAACCAAATTTGTATTTAACGGTTCCAATTTTCTTTCTACACATTCTACAGAAGCGTAAAAACTTTTAAGATCTATACACATATAAACTCTATTCATTTTTACCACCTCTTTTATATTATAGCACGAACATTTGTATTGTTTTTTAAAAGACTTAATATTTTAGAAAATTTACATTACAAAATTTACTATTTTTTTATTCTGAAGTAAACAAATTGAGATGTATTTTTCCAATTATATGTACTCCATAAATCAGTTGAATCAGAAGATGGATCTACCATTTTAATTATATTTCCATTTACATTCACAACTGCAATCCAATGTTGACCTGTGCTTCCCATTACTTCAACTGCAATATAATATCCTTGCTCATAATATGTTTTTATTTTCGTGAGTTTTTCTTTTTGAGTTTTCCCATTCAAATTTACTTTTCCCACATATTCAAAGTTAGGTATCACTTTATTTATTGCAGCATACTGTAAGTTACCTTCAGAATCAAATCCGTTATTTTCGTTTAATTTTGTTACAAAAACTCCTGGGTTAAAAGGAATTAAACTATTATTTACACCTGACTTTTCTATAAGAACGGAAATCGAAGTTGCTAAACAGCCAATATCACCAATTGTTTTACCAGAATTACCAAGCATGATATTAGACCATTCTGCACCTTTTTGTCGCCAATAAATATAGTCTCCCGTTTCAGAACCATATAGCAGGTTACTCCACATGTCGTCATATTCAGAACTAGTAAGTTCTCTTATTTGTTCTTTTTGGCTTTCTGTAAAATTGTAGTTTTTCATTACATCATCTAATGATTTTGAATTAACATTCACGTATAAAATCTTTTTATCATTATTTGAAATCTGAAAAGATCCAGGATTAAAAGAAGTTGAATCATTAGTTTCATTTCTAACTTCTGTTGTGATTGTATTAAAATCATAAAAAACATTTTTTAAATTATTAACATTTTTATCATCTAAATACATAACAATGTGAGAAGATTCATCACCTGAATATTTTACCGAATAAACAGATATTACTTCTTTCCAATTAGAATACGTAGATTCAAAAACTACCTCATCAGCCTGAGATAATAATTTTTCATTATCTACTTTTCTATATACTTCTTGATTTATCTCACTTATAACACTTGTCATAGTTCTGCTTCCTGAATCATTTGAAAAAAAGATACCAAAAACAGAACCTAATAGCATTGCAATTAAGCAAATTATGACAACTATAATTATAACAATTGCACCACCACTTGCTAATATTCCAATAAGTGAGCTTAATGCACCTATTAATGCTTTAACACCCATTACTAAACCTCTTGCTATTGCCATAACCATAATTCTTGAAGTTCTTGCCATGCTAATTGCTAATTTTTTACCTTGTATAAACATTTGCTTCCCGACATTGTTTATCTTATTGACATTTTTTGTTACATTTTTAATATCACTTGCTCGCCTTTTTATTTTATTAACAGTATGACTTTTTATCTTTTTCTTTTGAATTTTTTTCTTTATTACATCTTTAGCTTTACTTGATGATGCACTAACATTGTGGAGTGATTCATCTTTTAATCTATTTGTATAATATTTTATTTTTTCTGAACCGTATTCATTTACATCTGCATCATTATTATTTACCCCGTTTGATTGCCGATTTAATGATACTATCGGATCTTTAATTCTTTCGGTCCACGTACTTGCTTTATTAAGTGTTTTTATTCCTTTATTAGATTTATCTTTTGTTTTTATATCTTTCATTTATCCTCACCAGGCTTAGTAGTCATCAATTTATACAGTTCTAAATCGTGTGGAAAATGATTTTCAAACGGAACAAGATTACGTCCAACCTTTAATAGCCCTTCACCTGCACCAACATTAGTTATATAACTAAGTTGTAATTCTGATATATTTAATAATTTTGCCAATTCGATTCTATCCGTTGAAGCCTGATTTAACATAACAATAAATTCTGAATTTGCTAACATTGTCTTAGCAGTATGAGACTGTAATAAATCTTCTACATTTTGAGTTATACCAGTTGCATAAGCTCCATATTTTCTTACTCTTTTCCATAAGGTAAATAGGAAATTTGCAGAATATTCATGTTGAAACAATAGATAAATTTCATCGATAAAAATGTATGTATTTCTTCCTCTTGTCCTATTAGCAGTAATTCTATTCAATATGCTATCCAATATAATTAACATTCCAATTGGCATAAGCTGTTTACCTAAGTCTAATATGTCATAACATATAATTCTATTATTTGTATCAACATTGGTATTTTGTGCAAATGTATTTTGTGAACCAGTAGATATATATTCAATAGCTAACGCAATTTGACGTGCTTCTTCCTCGGGTTGTTTTTGGAGTTCTTCTCTAAAATCTTGTAATGTGGGTGCTAGACCTTGATAATTACCTTGCTGATATGATCTATAAACTTTTGCAGTACATCTATCAATAATTGATTTTTCTTTTGGGCCTAATTTTTGATTACCCATTAAATGTTCACAAAGTGATAATATAAATTCAGATTTTAATATTATTGGATTCGCTCCATCACCATAATCAGCATTAATATCCATAGCATTAATATGATTATTACTTGTCGCAGATATATGAATATCTTCTCCGCCTAACGACTCAACTAATTTTGGATATTCACGTTCTGGATCAATTATAATAATGTCTGCATTAGGATCACGAAGGGCAATTGATACAATTTCGTTTTTTGCAGTAAAAGATTTTCCACTTCCTGATACCCCTAAAATAAATGAATTACCATTTAGCAATTGTCTTCTATCCGCAATTATCATATTTTTTGATATAACATTTAATCCGTAATATATACCATTTTCATGATTAATTTCTTGTACTCTAAACGGTGTAAAAACAGCTAAAGATTCCGTAGTTAAAGTTCTTAATGTATTAATTTTTCTAACACCATATGGTAAAGCGGTATTTAATCCATCTAATTGTTGATATTTTAAGATAGCCAACTGACATAAATGCTTTCTAGCTGTTGAAAGTAATGATTCCGTGTCTTGATTTAGTTTTTCTATTGTCTCTGCAGTATGTACCATAGTTATTACACACACAAACATTCTTTGATCTCTGGTCGTTAAGTCATCAAGAAATTCTTTAGATTCTTTTCTTTGCTGTTCTAAATCATATGGTACAACAGCGCTAAAGTTATTATTGTTATTTTGTCTCCTTTGCCAATTAGTGATATTAGTTTCTACTCCCAATCTTCTTTTTTCAACTTCTCTAATTGCTTCGTCCATAGGAATTGGAATTACATCAATAGATAAAAGCATGCTTCTGTCCATATCAGTAAGTTCTGCAACCATATCATCTTTTATATAATTAGCATAATCCTTTAAATATAAAACTCTTCCGAATCTATTACCATATTCAAAATAATCTTTTTCAAAAGATAATGAATCAGAGCAAATATAATCTTTAAATGAATGACCTTTTTTCATGTTATCTAATATGTCGAAATTAAATATTGATTCCTCACCAGTTCTATAAAAATCATGTATAATTCTTAATCTTTCATTACTGTTTAATTCTTCTACTTTAGATCCTAACTCTCTAAATTTATTATTTAATTCAACAGAGACTCTCGTAAAATACTGTTTTGCTTCTTCTAAACTATTTTTGTTAGTAGATATTGTTAAAAATTTTTCTTGAATCATTGAGCTAGAGTTTGTTGCTTGTTCTATTAACATTTTATTGTACTCTTCTCTATATTTGTCTAATCCATCATTTGCCATTGAAAGTAAGATGTTTTTTTCGAAATCAATCCTATTTAACCTTCTATTTAAAATCGTAATTTTAGATGTAGAACTAGAATCAAATGAATTAAGTAATTCAGAGTAATTTAAAAACATTGCTTCTTTATCATTTCTAGAAGCAACAGCATAATTTATATCAGTAAATTTGTATGTTTTACTATATTTATTTTTTCCCATTAAAAAAATCCCATCTTTCCATATTCTAGTTATTGGGATTGTATCTTGAATGCTCTTTGGAATATAAAATTCTGCTTTATCTTTTTTAAACAGGCTTCTTATTGTTTTCATCTTGTTCTCCTTTCTTATTTTCTTTTGACTTGTTGTACAAAAGTTCATAGTAATAATTTTTAGCATCAAATTTTAAATGTTTAGGTATCAAAAATTCCGATTTAAACCATGCAAAAATAAATTGTTCTGCAGTCATTCCATTGTATTTTAAAAAACCAACAGCAGCAAAAGGAATAACACCTAAAATACAAATCCATGACAATGTTTCAATACCAAAATAAGGTTTTAACAAAAAATATAATATTACTGCAGCAATACAACCTAAAATACTAAAAATAAATTGTCTTAAATTTAATCCAAAATATATGCTTTCAGTATAATCTCTAATCTCTTTATTAATCTTTACTTCCATTCTTTTCACCTCCAAAAAAAAGGAAACTAAGTTGTTTCCTCATAGTTATATTCCATCATAATTTCAATAAATTCGGAATCTTCTTTCATAAAATCACCACTTTTAATTACATGATTTAATAATTCTTTGTGTAATTTATCTAGCAAATCAGAAATAGTAGATGGATAACACCCACGTTTATTTTCAAAATAACTTTCTACTAAATCATTTAGCAAATAGCATTCCCAATTTATTTCCATTTCATTAGTTTTGCCACTTTCAGAATGTTCTATTTCAAAAACTTTGATTTCTAATATATCCATTTCTCCATGTAAATCCTCTGCATTTATTTCATCTATAAGCACATTATAAAGACGTAATAAAGCTTTTTTGACTCTTGGTGAATAATCGTTTTTGTCAATTAAATAATATAGTAAAATATCATATAACTCATGATTAGATTCATTAATAGTATTACGTACTAGCATTTTTACTCCTTTCAATTATATGATAATACATATTACATAAATATAAAAATCTGCAAATTACCTTTCCCACTCTTTTTTGTTATTTGTAAGTCCTTCATTTCTGTTAGAATTCTTTACAGCTTGACTTTGAATATTTGAATTTTCTTTACACTCATCATAAAAATCAATAATACATTGATCCAAAAGATGATTATCTTTTTTTAGTTATTGTTTTCGTTCGTTTAAAAATTCGTTTGTATATTCCAAAGCAATTTGTTCATTAATTCTTAAATCCTTAGGATTTATTCCTAAATCAATACATAGCAAAGCTTGCTGAAAATACTTTTCATCTTCTTTTTTTAAACTATTTAACTGATTATACATAATCACAAGAAACTGTCTTGAAGTAATATCAGACATATACTTTTCAGTTACTTGGTCTAGTATTTTTTCATAATGAGAAGGTGGCACTTTAGTTGGTTTATCAGTTTCTGGATTTATATACTTATAAGTCATATCACTTATACTTTTGCTCATATCTTTTAGTTTAAGTTGAGTAAAATCATCATATTGTTTTCTCATTAACGTTCCTCCTTTCTTTCCTTATTAAATAAATTCAATATATTTGGTACATTACTAGATGTTTCTTTATCTATTTTTGATTTTGTTATATTATTTTTTTGACAATAATTTATGTATTTTCTTAATCCTGCTTTACATTCAAAATCATGCGGATATAATTCATTTATTGAATTCCAAATCCCATTATGAGTGTTCATGCTTATATATTTTATATTAAGTCCACTTTCTAACTGATTAAAAAGATAATAATCAAAATTATAATCAAAGTCAGGAACATGACAATATCCATTAGGATAATTTTTAGTATATGGAGTAAATTCAATTGCATCATCATGATCAGCACACAACACATATAATTCTTGTGTTTTAGGATTTAAAAGAACATATTCAATATTTTTTTGCCTGTGTTCAATAGAATTTTTCAAAAAAAAATCTATTTGTTTTATTTTTTTATCTATACTCACTTTATCTTTCCTTTCCTTTATCTTTAATTTTTTCATCAATATAGTTACAAATTTTATTTGCTTCATTGACCGCTTTAAATAATTCATTTGGTTTATCCTCTAATAGTTTTATCCAACTTTGGATATAACTCTTATGATTGTTATAATCATCTTCATTAACTTTGACGTTTAATTTTTGCATCAAAAAAGAAGAACTAATTTCTGCAATAAGTTCTTCTCTAGCATAATTTTTTTTATTTTGATTATTTAAATTCCTATTAAGTCTACTAGAATGTCCTGTAGCATGACTCAACTCATGAAGCTGAGTAGCATAATAAGAATATTTATCAAAAAATTTTGATGAAGATGGTAACACAATAGTATCCTTTGATGGAATATAATATGCTTTATTACCTTCTTCTATATATTTGATATGCAACTTGGAAATTAATCTTTTGAAATATATGTTAGGAGGTATAGTATTATTGTTATTTTTTTCATTTGGTTTTATTCCCTCTATTAAACTCGCATTAAATACATACGTTGTATTACAGAAAATTTTAAAATCTTTTTGCCTTTCTGGAGTCTTTTCGATTATTTTTTCATAAGTTGAGAAATCTAAACGTATTTTGTTTTTAATATCATAAACACTCCAAAATTCTATTGGAACACCCTTTCCTTTAGCATTGTCTAGTTTATATTTATTTTCTTTTATTTGTTTATATGTAAGCCAACGATTATCTGTATATTTTTCTTTATATGCTACATAAGATAAAATTAATTGGTTAACACCTCTATATTCAGTATTGGTAACACCATTCTTATTTAAATCACTATACCATCTTTCACGCCAAGGTATTTTATTGTCTTTTAATGCATCTAAATACATCTCGACCAGTTGTTCTCTTGTTTTACTTTGCATTTCTCACCTCCAACAAAAAAAGATTATCAATGATAATCAATTCAAGTTGTTTTCAAACTTTATTGCCAAATCTATTAAATAATCTTTTCTTTGCAATTTATTTAACCAATTTTCAGGAATATTATCAATACCATAAATAATACCAGCCATAGAACCAGCAATAGCTCCAATAGTGTCTGTGTCATTTCCAATATTTGTAGTAGCAATAATTGTCTCTTTAAAACTACTAGCATTCAACAATATCCACAATGCACATTCCAAAGTATCAACCACATACCCAGTTGACTTTATTTCAGCAACATTTAATTCTTTGATATTCTCCTTTAAAATTTTTTTATATTGTTCAATCGCATGCTCAGAATATAATGAATAATCAGTTCTTTTTATCCTGTTATATGCTTCTTCTTTAGTATTTCCTTCTAAAAGAAAGCAAACATATTTGACATAAATATAACAACCCAATTTACTAATATCATTAGTATGAGTTAATGAAGATAATTCATTTGTTAATTTTATTATTTCATATTTTGAGATACCTTTAACATGAGCAAACAAAGCTACAGGTAAAATTCTCATAAGAGATCCATTACCATTGGAATATTCTCCATCTTCACCACATTTTAACGGGATTACTCCAGTAGAATATTTTCTAATAGCTGATAAACATGTTCTTCCAACATCAAATGTTTCTCCTGTTGCTGTATATTTTCCTTCATTTATCCATTCTACCCATTTTTGCATGATATTATCATAATCAAATCTTCCACATTCGTTATATGATTCTATAGTGCATACTTCCATAGAAGTATCATCAGACCAGGTTCCAGCTGGCTGGCCAACTTTAGAAGAACTAACCATTTCAACTATAGGTCTTTTTAATAAATGTTCTCTTATACAAAACTCAGTTGGCACACCCATTGCATCTCCAACAGCATGGCCAATAATAGCATCAACAATCTTTGACATATAATCACCCAACAATCTCTATATAGTTAATTATATCATAATCACTTCGTAATCACTAAAAAAAGCAGATATTACTCTGCTCTATAAATTGTAATTTAGCGAATAGTAACTTAATTTTCTTTTTTATTAAACATATGGCGTACTTTATCTATTCGA
>CALVQR010000004.1 GCA_944358265.1 uncultured Bacilli bacterium
AAATATTTTTTAAATTCTTTTATTGAATTTATTTCTTTTATTTTTTCAGCATAAGTTTTATTTTCAGTATTTTGTTCTTTGTCTGTAATATTTTTCATTAACTCAATTTGTTCATCTATAGTTTTATTTTTTAGTACATCTTTAGTTATCGCCATTCTATATACATTATAATCGTAGTTACAGTCTTTTAATGTTCCCATTAACTTAACTTGTTCTTCTATACTTCTGTTTTCTAATACATCTCTATCTACTGCTATAAAATATGCATATTTATTATATTTACATTCTTTTAATGTTTCCATTAGCTTAATTTGTTCTTCTATACTTCTTTTTTCTAATACATCTTCATTTACTTCTATAAGATATGCATATTTATTATATTTACATTCTTTTAATGTTTTCATTAACTCAATTTGTTCTTCTGCACTTCTATTTTCTAATACATCCCTATCCGTTGCTATTTTATATGCATATTCATGATATTCACATTCTTTTAATGTTCCTATTAAATTAATTTGCTCTTCTATACTTCTTTTTTCTAATACATTTCTATTTATTGCTATTTTATATGCATCTCCATGATATTCACATTCTTTTAATGATTCCATTAACTTAATTTGTTCATCTATACTTCTTTTTTCTAATACATCTTCATTTACTGCTATTTTATATGCATTTATATTATAACCACATTCTTTTAATGCTTCCATTAACTTTATTTGCTCGTCTATACTTCTTTTTCCTAATACATATCTATTTACTGCTGTTTTATATGCATATTCATTATATTTACATTTTTTTAATGTTTTCATTAACTTAATTTGCTCTTCTATACTTCTTTTTTCTAGTACATCTTTATTTACTGCTATTTTATATGCACTTTCATTATATTTGTATTCTTTTAATGTTTCAATTAATTTAATTTGTTCTTTTATACTTCTGTTTTCTAATACATTTTTATTTACTGCTATTTTATATGCACTTTCATTATATTTGTATTCTTTTAATGTTTTCATTAACTTAATTTGTTCTTCTATACTTCTTTTTTCTAATACATCTTCATCTACTGCTATTTTATATGCATTTATATTATAACCACATTCTTTTAATGCTTCCATTAACTTTATTTGCTCTTCTATACTTCTTTTTTCTAATACAATAGGATCTATTGCTATTTTATATGCATATTCATTATATTTACATTTTTTTAATGTTTTCATTAACTTAATTTGCTCTTCTATACTTCTTTTTTCTAGTACATCTTTATTTACTATTATTTTGTAAACATTTTCATTATATTTACATTCTTTTAAAATATTCATTATTGAGTCTATATCTTCTTTTGAATATGAATCTAATGTTATTATTAATTTTTTTAATAAATCTATGTCTTTACTATTATTTGCTAATACATTCATTACATCTATTTGCATTCTACTCACCTCTTGTCTTTTTTATTGCTTGGCTTATAAGACAAATCTTTTTTATATAAATCTATATCTGCATCTGTTCCATATTTTTTTTCTAGTTCTTTTAAATATTGTTTTAATTTTGTTAATGTTTGAATATTTTTAATAACAGAAATATAAGTATCTAATTGAATATTTTTCTCATCTTGTTCTTTTTCTACTTTATTATTCATTATGTCTATCTGTTGTCTTCGAGACTTTTTCATCAACTCAATTTGCTCTTCTATACCTTTTCTTAGTTCATAAGAATTTACTGCTATAAAATATGCACACAAATTATGTTTACATTCTTGTAATGTTTCTATTAACTTAATTTGTTCTTTTGCACTTCTTTTTTCTAATACATCACTATCTACTGCTATAAGATATGCATAGTCATTATGATCACATTCTTTTAATAGTTCCATTAACTTAATTTGCTCGTCTATACTTCTTTTTTCTAATACATTTCTATCTATTGCTATTTTATATGCATATTCATGATATTTACATTCTTTTAATGTTTCTATTAACTTAATTTGTTCATTTATACTTCTTTTTTCTAATACATTTCTATCTATTGCTATTTTATATGTATAGTAATTATAATCATAATCTTTTAATGTTTCTATTAACTTAATTTGTTCTTTTGCACTTCTTTTTTCTAATACATCGTTATTTACTGCTATTTCATATACATAGTAATTATAATCATAATCTTTTAGTGTTTTCATTAATTCAATTTGTTCTTTTGCATTTCTTTTTTCTAATACATCTCTATCTACTGCTATAAGATATGCATCTTCTTGATATTTACAGTCTTTTAATGTTTCTATTAACTTAATTTGTTCATCTATACTTCTTTTTCCTAATACATCGTTATTTACTGCTATTTCATATACATATTCATTATATTCACTTTCTTTTAATATTTCCATTAAATTAATTTGTTCATCTATACTTCTTTTTCCTAATACATCGTTATTTATTGCTATTTCATATACATATTCATTATATTCACTTTCTTTTAATATTTCCATTAAATTAATTTGCTCTTCTATACTTCTTTTTTCTAGTACATCTTTATTTACTATCAATTTGCAAATATTTTCATTATAATTACAGTCTTTTAAAACGTTCATTAATGATTCTATATCTTCTTTTGAATATGAATTTAATATATCTAGAAGTTTTTTTAATAATTCTATATTTTTAATATTATTTGCAAGTACATTCATTACATCTATTTTCACTATATTCACCTCTTGTTTTTATTATATTTATTAAATACAAAAAAAGCAAGAAAATTTTTATTTCTTGTCTTTTTTTTTGTTTGCTTTATAATTAAGAACTTTGGTATCTAACTTTATATCTGCTTTTGACCCATGATTTTCTTCAAGTTTATCAAAATACTTTTGTAATTCTGTTATTGAATTAATTTTATTTATATTATTAATATGAGTACTTTTTTCATTAGCTTGTTCTTTTTTTAATGAATCTATTAATATTAATTGTTCGCTGAAAGTTTTTGTTTCTAATATTTCAGCGTCAATTTCTGTTTCAGAAACTTCTTTACTATAGTTATTTTCTTTTAATTTTTGCATTAATATAACTTGCTCATCTACTGTTCTATTTTCCAGCATATATTCATCTACTACTATTTGATATGCACAATAATTACAATCACAATTCTTAAATGCATGTATTAATCTTATTATATCATCTAAGCTTCTTTTCTCTCTAACTTTTGAATTAAATATTATTTTATATACATATTCATTATAATTGCATTCATCCAATATTTCCATAAATTTTATTTTATAATAAGCAAACTTATTACTACCAGACTTATTTGATAATTTAATTAACTTTATTTTTTCATCTAATGACATATTATCAAACATTTGTGCATCCATTATTATTTGATATTCATATTTATTATAGTTATATTTTTTAAATTCTTTTATTAATTCTATCTTATCATTTAAATTTATTGTATCATCATAACATTCAGCAAATATTCTACATACATCCTCATTAAAATTACATTCTTTTAATATATTAATTATTAAATTTAAATCATCATTACTATATAATTCTGATATTTTAATTAAATTTTTTAACAGTTCTATGTCTTTAATATTATGAGACAATAATTTCATTAATTCTATTTTCATACAACCCCCACTTTTCTTTAAATATCGAGCAATATACTATCATAATTTATTTTTTTTGTCAAAATTATTTCGAAATGTTAATTTAAATTTGAAATAAAGTATATATGCAATAAAAAAAGACATAAGAATAATTTATAATAGTTATTTACAGAAAGCATAAATTTCTAATTATTTTCTTTTAAATATTCTCTTAAAGTTATAATTACATTTTTTGGTAATATTTCTTCTAATTCTTCATCTTTTGCTAACTTTATACCATTTAATGATTTAAATCTTTTTAACAAATTTCTTCTTCTTTTTTCTCCTATACCAGGTATATTATCTAAAACAGAAGATAGTGATCCTTTACTTCTAATATCTTTATGATAATTAATAGTAAATCTATGTACTTCTTCACTTATTTTTTCTAAATAATGAAACAAATCGCTATTTTTTTCTATCTGTATTTCTATTGTTCCATCTACTAAAGCACATATTCTATGTTTATCATTTTTTTTCATGCCATATACTGGTATATCTAAGCATAAATTATCTAATACTTCTTTTGCAGCATTTATTTGAATTAATCCACCATCAACAAGAATTAAATCAGGTTTAACTAAATTATCATTTATAACTCTAGAATATCTTCTTTCTATTACTTCTTGCATTAAATGGTAATCATCTTTTGCATTTCCTACTATTTTATATTTTCTATAATCTTTTTTACTCATTTTTCCATCTACAAATACGACCATACCACTTACTGTATAATCGCCAAACAAATGTGAATTATCAAATGATTCTATTCTATGAATATTAATATTAAGAAGTTTTGATAGCTCTTCGTTAGCGCGAACACTTCTATTTAAATCATTATTTATTAAATCAAATTTCTCATGAAGACTTACTTTAGCATTTTCATATGCCATATCTACTAATTTTTTCTTAAGCCCACGTGATATACTTAATACTTTAATATTTAATATATCTGATAACATTTGTGTATCTATTTTATCATTTACTAATATTTCTTTGGGTTTATCAGTATTTTCTTCATAAAAAGATATAATAAAATTATTAAATAAATCAACTTCATCTTCATTAAGTTCATATATATAACTATTTCTAGATGTTAGATTCCCTCCTCTTAAATGAAGTACTTGCAGTGAAATAAACCCTTTATATACATAATAGTTAAATATATCTCTATTTACATTATCAGTTAAATCTATTTTTTGTTTTTCTAATACTTTATCTATATAGTCTAGTAATTCTTTTAGTTCTTTTGCTTTTTCAAAATTCAATTTATTAGATGCTTCAATCATATCTTTTTTTAATTTTTTGATTATATCATCATAGTTTCCATTTAAAAAAGATGTAATTTCTTTAACCATTTCATCCATTGTTTCTTCATCTATTTTTTTTGTACAATAACCTAAACATTCTCCAATATGATAATATAAACATGGTTTATCTTGAAATGTCTTACATTTTCTAAGTGGATATATTCTGTTTAACATATTAACAATATTTTTAGCGGCATATGCACTTGGATATGGGCCAAATAATTTAGTATTTTTACCTTTTTTAGAATTTTTTTTAGGCCTTATTACTTCAAGTTTTGGATATTTATCATAACTAAGTGATATATATGGATATGATTTATCATCTCTAAAAATAATATTATATTTTGGATCATATTTTTTTATTAAATTTATTTCTAAAAGAAATGCTTCTTTTTCTGATTCAGTTACTATATATTCAAAATCTACTATATTTGAAACAAGTGCTTTTGTTTTACCTGTTTTTTCTCCTCTAAAATAACTAGTTACTCTATTTTTAAGTATTTTAGCTTTACCTACATAAATTATAGTACCAGTTTTATCTTTCATTAAATAACAACCTGGTTTTTTAGGTAAAAGAGCAAGTTTTTGTTTTATTAAATCCATAATATCACCTCTAGTTATATATTATTTTATCACATTTTTCTCTCAATATAAATTATTTTATAGTATAATTATTTTAGGTGAGGTTTATGTATATAATTGATAAAAATATAGAAAATGAAATAATTATTAAAAAATCCAGATTTATTACTAAATTATACTATATAGATAATATAGATGAAGTTGATAATATTATAAATAATTTAAAAAAAGAATATAAAAAATGTACTCATATTTGTTATGCCTATATAATTAATGGGAAAGAAAAAGCAGTAGATGATGGTGAACCTTCAGGCACTGCAGGTAGACCAATACTTAATGTTATACAAAAGAAAAGTGTTACTAATATTTTAGCAGTAGTTATTAGATATTTTGGAGGCATTAAGCTTGGTGCAGGTGGCCTTGTTAGAGCATACACTTCTAGCACTTCTGATGCATTTAAATTAGTAAATTTAATAGAAAAAACACAAAATTAATTATTTTGTGTTTTTTATAGTATAGATTTTCTTCTTGTTTACATACTTAAAGAATTTATATATCACTTTATTTTTTAAAAAATTTTTTAAATCTATTTATAAAATCACTGTTATCATCTAAATTAGTTTTAGAAAGTTCGTTAAATAATTCTCTTTGTTTTCTATCTAATTTAGTTGGTATTACTACTTTAATAACTATATATAAATCACCAACTCTACTTGAGTTAACATAAGGAACGCCTTTTCCTTTTAATCTATGTTTATCTCCATTTTGAGTACCTTCTGGAATATTTAACACTACGCTTTCTCTCATAAGTGGAACATCTTTCCTACATCCAAGAGTTGCTTCTACAACATTTATAGGAAGTTCCATATATATATCATTACCCTCTCTTTTAAATACTTGATGTTCTTCTACATAAAATTCTACATAAACATCTCCATTAGGGCCACCATTAATTCCTGCTTCCCCTTTTTCTTTTATTCTAATTTGTTGTCCTGTATCTACACCTGCAGGAACAGTAACTGATAAAGTTTTTCTTTTTTTTATTTTTCCTTTACCTTTACATTCCATACATACTTCTTTGTATACTTTTCCCTTACCTTTACATTCAGGACAAGTTGTCTTTGATACAAAAGATCCAAACATAGTTCTTTGCTCTTCTGTTACTGTTCCACTACCATGACATCTAGAACATGTCTCTTCTTTATGACCACCTTTACCATTACATTCATCACATTTTTCATAAACGTCCAATGTAATATCTTTATTACATCCATATACTGCTTCCATAAACGATAATCTTATTTGATAAAGTGTATCTTTACCTTTTTGAGCTCTATTTGAAGTTCTTCTGGAAGATGAGCCTCCAAAATTAAAACCTCCTCCAAAAACACCAGATAAAATATCTGATAAATCTATATCATCAAATCCAAAATTAGAGAATCCACCACTAAATCCCCCAAATCCACTTGTATCACCATTTTGATCAAATGCAGCATGACCATATTTATCATATGTTTGTCTTTTATTTGGATCAGATAATACCTCATATGCTTCTTGTACTTCTTTAAATTTTTCTGGTGCATCTTTATCTTTATTTAAATCTGGATGATATTTTTTTGCTAAACGTCTAAATGCACTTTTTATTTCTTTTTCATCTGCAGTTTTAGAAACACCTAAAACTTCATAATAATCTCTTTTTGCCATTTACTTCACCATCCTATTTTTTGGTATCATATAGTATATTAAATTCATCAATCAAATTATCAAAATAATTAACTGCTTCATTAAATACATCTTCTTTTGATAAATCTATATCAATCATTTTTAGTTCATCTTGTGGCATCATCGAACCACCTAATTTTAAAAATTTTAAATATTTATTTAAATACTCTTTATCTCCATTTAAAATTCTTTTTGATATATAACAAGCACAAGAAATACCTATTGAATATTTATAATAATAAAATGAAGAATAAAAATGTGGTATTTTGCTCCATCCATATTTAATATATTCATTTGATTTTACTATATTTCCATACGAATTTTTAATTATTTTTTCATATATATTATTAAATTCTTCTTCTGTTAAAGTTTCTCCATTATATACCTTTTGATGAACTGTTTTTTCAAATAATGAACCTACTAATAATGTATCAAAGAAGTTACTAGAAAATATGTCTAATATATTATTTATTGCAGATAATTTTTCATTTTTATCATCTGAATTATTAATTATATAATTAGAAAATAATAATTCATTTGTTAATGATGCAACTTCTGCGACAAATATTCTATATATTACTTGATGTGAAACATTATTTTTTAAGCTAAAATATGAATGTACTGCATGACCTAATTCATGACATATTGAAGATACACTATTTAAATCATCATTATAATTTGCAAGTATTAAAGGATTACCTTTAAAAGAAAACGTTTCATAGTATCCACTTCTTTTCCCTTTATTTGGATAAAAATCAATCCAATTTTCATCAAATGCTTTTTTTATTATAGTAATGTATTCTTCACCTAATACATCTAACGCTTTTATAAGAAGTTCTCTTGCTTTTTCTGGTTTATATTCTTTATTACTTTCTTCTATTAAAGGCACTGCTAAATCATATGTTTCCAAATCTTTTAATTTTAATTTATCTTTAATAGTACTATAATATTTATATAATTTATCTTTATTTTTTTCTGCAACATTTAATAAATTATCATATATTTTCTCAGTTACACCATCTGGATATAAATACATATCTAATGAACTTTTATATCCTCTCTTTTTAGCAATAATAGAATCTGATTTTATATTACCTTCATAATCTATTGCAAATAAACCTACATATTTTTGTATTTCTTTATTTCTAGTAAAATATGCATCTTTTCTAACTCTTCTATCTTTTGATCTAATATATTTAGAATAATTACCATTAGTAAGAGTTACTTTATTACCAAATTCATCAAGTATAGTACCATATTCAATTATTGAATATAATGTTAAATCGAAATTGTTTTCAAATTTAGATTGTAAATCTGAAATATTTGATAATAATTCTTCCTCTGATTCATTAAGTGTATATTTTTGATATCTATATATGCACTTTAAATCAAATTCATATTCTTTTAACTTATCATTTTCTTCTATATATTTTTCTATAATACTATAATCTGTTTTTAATAATTCTGGCATTATAAAACTAGTTTTAGAATCATACATAAAATTTATATTATTTATTTCATTATATCTTTTTTGATTTTCGGTATTTGATATATCTTCATCTCTTTTACAACTTGCATACAAATATAAATTTGATAATATTATTTCCATTTGATTTTGTAAGTTTAAAAATTCATATAATACTTCAGACGAAGTTGTAATTTTACCTTTAAAATCTTCTGTTTCTTTTATTAATTCAATAAATTTTTCTTTATCGTTATTAAATTCTTCTTCATTTCTATATAAACTATTTAAATTCCATTTATATTTATCATCAATTTCACTTCTAGTAAGTTCTTTATTCATTTATATTTCCTTTCAAATAATACGAATAGAAAGTTCTAGTAAAACCTAGAACTTCTAATTATTTTTCTTCATATTCTGCATCTACTACATTATCATCTTTTTTATCATTTTCATTTGATGTACTTTCACTGGCATTTTGATTTGCTTTAGCTGCTTCTTCATATACCTTTGAACCAAGTGCCATTGCTTTTTCATTTAACTTTTCTTTTACAGATTTCATTTTTTCTATATCACTAGATTCCATAGCATCTTTTGCTTCTTTAACTGCATCTTCTGCTTCTTTCTTTTCTTTATCTGAAATTTTATCACCTAGATCTTTAATAGCTTTTTCTGTTGCAAATACTAATTGTTCAAGTTCATTTTTAGTATCTGCTTCTTCTTTTCTCTTAGCATCTTTTTCTTTATTTGCTTCTGCTTCTTTAACCATCTTATCTATTTCTTCATCAGTAAGTGATGTAGATGCTGTTATTGTAATTGATTGTTCTTTATTTGTTCCTAAATCTTTAGCTTTAACATTAACTATACCATTAGCATCTATATCAAATGTAACTTCTATTTGAGGAACTCCTCTTGGTGCTGGTGGTATATTATTTAATTGGAAATTACCAAGTGTCTTATTATCATTTGCCATTGGTCTTTCACCTTGAAGAACATGTATGTCAACAGCTGGTTGATTATCTGCAGCAGTTGAGAATACTTGACTTTTACTTGTTGGTATTGTTGTATTTCTTGGAATTAATACAGTCATAACTCCACCCATTGTTTCAATACCTAAAGAAAGTGGTGTTACATCTAGAAGTACTATATCATTTACTTCACCCGTAAGTACTCCTCCTTGAATAGCTGCACCCATTGCAACAACTTCATCTGGGTTAACCCCTTTACTTGGTTCTTTTCCAAGTTCTTTTTTAACTAAATCAGTTACCATTGGTATTCTTGTAGAACCACCAACAAATATTACTTTATCAATATCATTTTTAGTAAGTTTTGCATCTTTTAAAGCTTTTCTTACTGGATCTAGAGTTGATTCTATTAAATCACGAATTAAATCTTCAAATTTAGCCCTTGTTAAAGTTGTCTCTAAATGAAGTGGTCCATTTTCTCCTTGTGATATAAATGGTAAACTTATTTGTGTACTTGTTACTCCACTTAAATCTTTCTTAGCTTTTTCTGATGCATCTTTTATTCTTTGCATAGCCATTTTATCATTTGATAAATCTATTCCATTTTCTTTCTTGAATAAATCAACTAGATAATCTGATATTCTATTATCGAAATCATCTCCACCTAATCTATTATTACCACTTGTTGATTTAACTTCATATACACCATCACCAAGTTCTAGTATAGATACATCAAATGTACCTCCACCAAGGTCATAAACAAGTATGGTATTCATATCATCTTGCTTATCAGAACCATATGCTAAAGCTGCTGCTGTTGGTTCGTTTATAATTCTTTCTACTTCAAGACCTGCAATTTTACCGGCATCTTTAGTAGCTTGCCTTTGAGCATCATTAAAGTATGCTGGAACTGTTATAACTGCTTTAGTTACTTTTTCACCTAAATAACTTTCTGCATAATCTTTTATATAACTAAGTATCATTGCAGATATTTCTTGTGGTGTATATTCTTTACCATTTGCTTTAACTTTTTCATCAGTACCCATCAATCTTTTAATTGAATAAATTGTATTTGGGTTTGTTACCATTTGTCTTTTAGCAGCATCACCAACAATTATTTCATCACCTTTGAATGCTACTACAGAAGGTGTTGTTCTATTTCCTTCTGGATTTGGGATAACTGTTGCATTACCCCCTTCTAATACTGCACAACAACTATTTGTTGTACCTAAGTCTATACCTATTATTTTACTCATATATATCCTCTCCTTTATTTACTTACCTTTACCATTGCTGGTCTTATTACTTTATCTTTATAAGTATACCCTTTTTGCATAACTTCTATTACTATATTTGAATCCTTTCCTTCTGTTTCCTCTTGCATTACTGCTTGATGAAAACTTGGATCAAATTCTTTATCTATTGCTTCTATTTCTTTTACTTCAAATTTTTCTAACGTATTTTTAAAATCATTATATATCATAGTTACCCCTTTTTGATAACTAGATAATTCTTCACTTATATCTCCACTTGAATTAAGTGCTCTTTCAAAATTATCAAGTATTGGCAATAACTCTAAAATTAATGATTCGTTAGCATATTTCATAAGTCTACTTGTTTCTTCATCTTTTCTTCTTAAAGTATTTACCATTTCGGCAGTTACTCTCATATTTTTATCTTTTAAAGTAGCTATTTCGCTTTGAAGTTCTTCTATTTTCTTATCTTTTTTATGATCTTTCTTTTTTTCTTCAGGCTTTTTTTCTTCTTCTGCTGCTTTTTTCTCTTCTTTTACTTTCTCAATCTTCTCTCCCACTTGTTAGCCTCCTTACTTTTCAATTTCTTGTTTTAGATATTCTAGTAAACTCACAACTCTATCATATTCCATTCTCTTTGGCCCTAATATTGCAAGAGTACCTTCTCTACCATCAACATTATATCTTGTTTTAATAATTGTTAAATCATCATCTATTTGACTTTCTTTTCCTATGTAAACATTAATACCTGCATCATCTTCTTTTATTTTAGAAATAATTTTTTCACTATCAAACTTACTAACCAAATCTCTAATCTTATCAGCATCTTTTGAAAATTCATCAAAACCAAGTAATTTACTTTTGCCTCTCATAGTCATATCGCTAAAATCTTTAAGATTATTAAACGCATTATAAAATGCATTATATAATATCTCATGATGTTTTACATATTGATTTATTATTGGCTTTACTTCGTATTCTAGTTTTTCTGATATTTCATCTATAGGTGTACCAACAATAAGTTTATTAATAAGTTCAACAGTTTTATTTACCTCATCTAAATTAGAACCACCTATATTTATAATCTTATTTTCAACATGTCCTTTGTCTGTTACAAGTATTGCCGTAACATTTTCATCATTTATAGGTATTGCTTCTACTTTTTTTAACTTACTTTGTGATGCATTATCTTTTAATACAACAGCAGTATAGTTAGTCATTTCAGAAATTATTTCTAAGCTTTTAACTATAACATCAGATAAAATTAATGAATTATTTTGAAATATAGTTTGAAGTTTTAAAACATCTTCTCCACTCATTTCTTTTGGTTTCATTAAATTATCTACATAATATCTATAGCCATTTTCAGATGGTATTCTACCTGATGATACATGTGTTTTTTCTAAGAAACCTAACTCTTCAAGTGTTGCCATTTCACTTCTAACGGTAGCACTTGATACATTTAATAAATCACAAATAGACTTTGAACCAATTGGTTTTGGAACTTTTATATACTCTTCTACTATAATTTTAAGTATATCATTTTGTCTATTACTGAGCATATATTCACCTCTAATCCAAGTGTACATCCTAATTATACCACTTATTTTGGCAATGTCAAGCATTGAGTGCTAAAATAATAAAAAAGTAGACATTTCTACTTTTTTATAAATATATTTAAATTATTAATCTATTTTTATATAAGGTTCAACTAAATCATATCCAAAGAAATAAAATAAACTTGCAAATACTATTAAAAAAATAATCATCCCAATTTGTACTTTAGTTACTATTTTTTGTCTTCTTTCTTCCTTTTGTTTTTTTTCTTCATACACATCTACTACATCATCTTCATTTAAATTAAATAGTCTATTTAATTCTATAACATTATTTTCTGATTCATTTTTTGCTTCCACAAAATCTTCATCTAATACTTCTATTTCTTCTTTCATTGTAAGTTTATCCTCCTATACAAAATTTACCAATATATCATTTAATACATATAAATATTTTTCTTTTACAAATATATTATCTTTATTATCTATTAAATATCCTTCACGTATTAATTTGTTTATATTTTTAACTTCATGTATATCTATATTGTATTTATTATAAAATTCTTTTTTATTAATTCCTCTTTTTAATCTAAAACCTAATATTAATTCATATTTCATTTTTTCTTTTTCATCTACAATTTCATTTTCTCTTTCATTTGAATTATTAATATACTTAGTTAAACTTTTAGTATTTGTATACCTAATATTATCAATATATCCTGATGCTGAAATACCAAATCCATAGTATTCTTTATTTAGCCAATAAGTTAAGTTATGCTTTGATTCAAATCCTTTTTTAGCATAGTTACTAATTTCATAATGCACATATTTTTCTTTTAATCTGTTATCTATGAATTTATACATTTCATAATCTAAATCTGGATCTATATTTTTTTGATTATCTATATATAATTTTGTATTTTTTTCAATCATAAGTGAATAACATGAAATATGATTAACATCAAGTTCTAATGCATTATTTATATCATCTTCAAATTCACTAAGTGTTTGATAAGGAAGTGCATATATTAAATCTATATTAATATTATTAAAATACTTTTTCGCTAAATTAATCTTATTTTTTATTTTACTTTTTGTATAATTTCTACCTAGATATCTTAAACATTTACTACTAAATGATTCTACTCCTATACTTAATCTATTAATTTTATTTTTCTTAAATAATTTTAATTTTTCTATTGTAATATCTTCAATATTACATTCAATTGTAAATTCATAATCTTTTTCTAAATTAAACGTATTTGTTATTTTAAATAATTTATTTAATTCATTAATATCTAAAGAAGAAGGCGTTCCACCCCCAATATATATTGTATCTAAACATTCACCTTTATAGTTCATTTTTACTTCCAAATCCAAAGATTCAAGATATTTATATACCCAATTTTTGTTATAAAATACTTTGCAAAAGTCACAATAAGAGCAAATATTTTTACAAAAAGGAATATGAATATATACTGACTTAACCATTTATATTATACCAAGTATCCTTAATACTTATATTTGCACTATTGGGTCTTGGATTTGGTAAATCAAATTTAACTACTAAAGGTACTTTAAATGCAATTCCAAACATTAATGAATATCCAGGTTGTAACGATTTAATTTTATCAAGCATTTCTTCTGTAATATTAGGAACAATTTTTCTAATATATTCTATATCAGTTGGATTTATCATTCTAAATACTAAATAATTTGAGCATTGAGATAATGTTGTATCACTAAGTTCAGATGGCCTTTGTGTTATTAAATTTAAAATAACACCATACTTTCTTCCTTCTTTTGCAATCTTTTCAAAGATATTATATCCAATCAAATCAACATCATTATCATTTTGAACATACCTATGTGCTTCTTCTATAAAAATATGTATTGGCTTAGAACCTCTTGGCGTCACATTAAATGAATATTGAAGGAGTAATTTTGAAATTATTTTTATTATTATTTTAGCTTGTCTATCTGTTATTGAATTTATATTAAAATTTACTATTTGATATTCGCCATTTTTATTAAGTAAACTTATATATTCTTCTTTTGTAACAAATTTATCATATCTAAAATAGTCTCCAAATTCACCATCTATTATAGACTTTAATCTTACTTTTATTGAATTTACTTTATCATATATTGCATCTGATTTTAATGTACCTTCTGAAATAAAGGCAAGTTCTAATGCTTCATATAAATTTTCCAAAGTATACATCATATTCCCATCAGGTAAATTAAGTTCAAGATTATCAGCTAAATAAGTATTTAAAAATTCAGAAACCAGCTGCATTTCTTGAATTTTTCCATCTTTGTCAAGTTGAAGACATTGTTTTAATGTTCTTGTCCACCCTGGAACGACTACCTTTGTATTTAAATTTAATGTTTTAGTTCCAAAATTAGTTAATATTGCAATTATTTGATCACGTATTTGAGCAGCAGTTTTCCCACTATAAAGTATTTCTTGAATAGCTCTTGCAATTATATCATTTTTACAAATTTCACTCTCTTTTTCTTCTTTAGAAAAGATTGTAACAACTCTAAGCATTTTATCTATTATTGGAAGTTGCATAAAATTTTCTGCTTCAAGTAAAAGAGCTAAATCTTCTGAATCTAAAAGCCATATAGGAATTTTTATTAAATCATTTATTTTGTCTTTCCTATCAGTAGTATAAGATTTATAATTTATATTACTAAATCCTGAAAGCGCAGTATGATATTCCCCAAATACATCAAAAATAAATATATTAGTTTTAGGTTTTAATTTTGATGAAAAAATATTTTGAAGCAGTCTTGCAACTGCACTTGATTTACCACTTCCAGAATTACCTACTATACAAGAATGACTTGAAAAGAAATTTTCAGGATTTAAATTAAGTGGGTAATTGGAATATAATGGTATTTTCCCAAAATTAACTGCATATTCTAAATTACTGTTATCAGTAATTATATTTAATTCATCCCTTGTAATTATTCTTACAGTAGAGGCAAATGATGGTTTAGAATTAACTCCTGAAATGTAATTACCATCTACTATTTCTCCTAAAAGCATAATGGTCGCGTATTTTAAATCTATTGATATTATTTCACCAATAACTTTTTTACCTTGACATTCTATCGCAACATGTAAATTTAAAAGTCCTGTTTTATTACTTACATCTATTGTTAGTTCAATTTTTAATATATTCCCATCTAATGATATTATTTTTCCAAGCATATATTTCTCCTACTTTCTATTCTTTTATATATGATAACATAAAAATAGAAAATAGTTAATAGTTTATATCTAACATTTTTAATTCTATTATATTTTTATAATATTACTTATTTTATTTATTACCTTTTTTTCTATTCTAGAAATATAACTTTGTGATATCCCTAAAAATTCTGCAACTTCTTTTTGAGTTAATTCTTCGTTATTATTAAGCCCATATCTAAGTACCATTATTTGTTTATCTCTCTCATTTAATTTTCCGATTTCAGTAAGCATTATCTTTCGCATATCATTTTCTTCTAAATCTTTAGTAACAACATCTGATTCAGTTCCAAGTACATCTTCTAAATGTAATTCATTTCCCTCAGAATCATAACTAAGAGATTCGTCTAAAGACACATCCGCACGTCTTTTTTTATTTTTTCTTAGATACATTAATATTTCATTATCTATACATCTAGAAGCATATGTTGCAAGTTTTATATTCTTATCATTTTTATAAGTATTTATTCCCTTTATAAGTCCGATTGTACCAATAGATACTAAATCTTCAAGGTCTACTTTTGTATTTTCATATTTCTTAGATAAAAAAACAACTAATCTTAAATTATGTTCAATCAATTTATCTCTAGCTTTTAAATCCCCATTTTGAAATAATTCTACATATTTATCTTCTTCTTCTTTACTTAAAGGTTCTGGAAGTATATCAGTACTACCTACAAAAAACAATTCATTATATTTTGAAAATAATTTACCTAATAATAACTTTAATAATTTAATCATATTTATCCCTCCAATAATCTTTCATTTAAAATACAATCTATACCATCAAGTTTAATATTATCAGTTAATCCCACTAAACATTTTCTTTTACATAAAATCCCATCTATATATAATTTTGATATATTTATACATTTTAATATTCCTTCTCCTGATGCGGTGTAATATGGAACAAAAATTATTTTTTTCTTTAAATTTTCATTGATTATACTATCTTTTACTAATATAATAGGTCTTCTTTTATATGGATCAACTAGCTTATTTCCAGTGTCTAAAAATGCGTTAATATTATATTTTGTTTTATCAAAAAACTCGATATTGATTTTATAATATTTATTATTATTAATTTTTAAATTTTTTATATGATTTATATAACTATATAACATTATTATTGATAATATAATAGATATAACAACATTTAATCTTATATCATTAGTAACAAATAATACCCCTGCGTGTGATGTAGATATCTGAAGATTTATAAAATATAAAAAACCTCCTAAAATAATACTTGTTAAATATAAATAATAAATATTTTTCAATGTGTATCTAATATTTTTATAATTAAATGTTATTAATATCATAAATATACTTACTATAAATTTAAATATAAATAATTCTATACTATTCATTCTAATAAATAAAATTAATAATGTTAATGTTCCAAAAAATGCTCCTAATAATACTCTATATATCTTAATATTTCTTTTTAATACAAATGATACTGCAAGTAATATTATAAAATCAAACAAAAAATTAGTTATAAATATTAGATCTAAATATACCTACAAATAATCACCACACCTTGCAAAATTATTATAAAAAAAACAATATATAAATATTGTCGTTTTATTTTATTAATTAAATTTTTTACCTATGAGAGTTCTTTTATCTTGTATTCCATTTAGATAATCTTTTACAGATACTTTCTTTTTCCCTTCTAATTGAATACTAGTAATTAATATTTCTCCATCTATAGTTTTTACCCCTAAAGAATCTTTATATATATTTATTATTTCGCCAAAAGCTGCATTACAATTAACATTATTATTACTATCACCTATCTTTGACTCATATATTTTTACCTTTTTATTATCTAATACTGCATATCCAACAGGCCATGGATTTAGTCCTCTTATTTTATTAAATACTTCTTTTGAAGTTTTATTAAAATAAATATGTTCATCTTCTCTTGTAATATTATATGCGTATGTTACATCTTTTTCATTTTGTTTAATTCTATTAATATTACCTTCAATTATATTAGGAAGCACTTTAATAATCATATTTGCCCCAAGAATACTTAATTTATCAAAGAGTATTCCTACATTATCAGTATTTTCAATTTTAATTTCTTCTTGATAAATTATATCCCCAGAATCCATTTTTTCATCCATATACATAATAGTTACACCTGTTTTATCATAGCCTTCAATAATTGCTCTATGAATAGGAGCGCCCCCTCTTAATTTTGGAAGAAGTGATGCATGAATATTTATACAGCCATATTTTGGAAATTCTAATAATTTTTTTGGAATTATTTGACCATATGCACAAGTAATAATTATATCTGGATTTAATTTTATTATTTCTTCATAATCATTTTTTATTTTTTCAGGTTGTAATACTTTTATATTATTTTCAATTGCAAATTCTTTAATAGGAGAAAACTTTATTTCTTTTTTTCTACCTACTTCTTTATCGCACTGAGTTACAACCGCAATTACATTATATTCTTTTATCAATTTTTTTAAGGGTTCTACACTAAATTCAGGAGTCCCCATATATATTATTTTTACATCTTTCATATTATCACCTTAAAACAAATTAGTTACATCTTTTATTGTTACTACAATCATAAGAATCATTAAAAGCATAAATCCTATACTATTAACAATTGCTTCTGTTTTTGGACTAATTTTAGATCCTTTTATTTTCTCTATAATTAAGAATAATACTCTGCCTCCATCAAATGCTGGAAAAGGTATTAAATTCATAAATCCAATATTAATAGATAAATATGCAGTTAAATACAAAATCATTTGAATAGAATTTCTTGCCATATCCACTACACTATATATCCCAACAGGTCCAGATAAACTTTCTATTCCTAAAACTCCAGTAAATAAACTTTTTATAACTATTAACATAGATTTATATATTGATACGAATTTATCAATCGCATATTTAAGTGCAGGGACAAATCCTTTTTCTGATTCAACTTTAACACTTATTCCATAATAATATTTACCATCTTCATCTTTTATTGGTTCTACATTTAAATTTTTTTCTTTACCATTATTATCTTCAATAGTAACACTTATTTCATCACCTTCTTCTACAAGTGCTAAATAAGTTTGTATATCATCATAATTTCTAGTTTTTTTACCATTTATTTCTACTACTTTATCTCCATCTCTTGCACCTTGTAAATAAAGATTATAATTTTTTGGGATTCCTTCAAGTACATTACTTGCGCTCTGTGTTCCATATATAAGTCCCATTATAAAAAGAAGTACAATTCCTAAAATAAAGTTATTCATAGCACCTGCGATCATTACCCAAAATCTTTGCCACCATGTTTTATTATATAATTTTCTATCCTCAGGGATCTTAAGTTTGTCATCTTCAAGTAAATCTTCTTCTCCTGCCATTGCAACATATCCTCCAAGAGGAATTAATCTAATCATATATTTTGTTTCATCATTTTTTCTTGAAAAAGAAAACAATTTAGGTCCAAATCCAATTGAAAATTCATAAACATATATTCCCGCTTTTTTAGCGAAGATAAAATGTCCTAATTCATGAATAAAAACTATTACTCCTAGTATAATCAAAAATAATATTATTGTCATTTTCAGATCTCCTTTATATAAAATTTATTATTACTATATAGCCTATAACTACAAATATAATACTATCAAATCTATCAAGAATTCCTCCATGCCCAGGCATTATATTAGAAAAATCTTTTATTTTATAATAACGTTTTATTGAGCTAAATACTAAATCACCAAATTGACCAATTATTGATAAAATTAAAACCATAAGTACAGTTAATGATATACTTGCACCTGGATCAATCATATAAATATAAAATATACTAGGAATAATTGTGCCAAACAAACTTCCTATTACTGATCCTTCAATTGTTTTATTTGGTGAAACTTTTTCTATTAATTTATGTTTACCAAATAATTTACCACCAATATAAGCAAATGTATCAGTTAATATAGTTATCAATAATAAAAATATTAATATATTAATATCTGCATTTCTTATTACACATACATAAGAAAAAACTAACCCTAACAAAATAATAAAACTACTCAAATATGTACAAAGTTCAATATTATATTTTTCTTTATCGTAAAATATAATTGGTATAAATAAAACAAATAAAGTTATAAATATTTTCATTATTGAATTTAGTGATGCAAATGTCATTAATATCATCAAAAGATAAGATACTACAATTATAAACTTAGGTATTTGTTTCAATTTTAATATTTCATATATCGAGATTAATGATATTAATGTAATTCCAATTTTAAACCATATCCCACCAAGTATTAAAATTGGAATTAAAATTATAAATGCAATTAACGCACTAATTAGTCTCTGTTTCATAAATCCTCCATTATTATTATATAATTATTATTTTAAATTATTAACCATAGCTTGTTTACTAAGTGCATCTTTCGCAGCTTCTTGTTCAGATTCTTTTTTACTATTAGAAACTCCTCTACCTAATATTACACCATCTATTTTTACAACAGATGTAAATATTTTATTATGAGATGGTCCTTCTTCATTTTCTAAAACATATTCTACACCTTTTTTGTCAGCTTGAAGTAGTTCTTGAAGAATAGATTTATAATCATGAAGAAAATAATCTTCTTTATTTTCAATTGCTTTAATGACTACATCGTATACTACTTCTTTAGCTTTGCTTAATCCATAAGTTAAATAAGTGGCGGCTAAAAATGCTTCAAATACATCTGCAAGAATTGCTTTTTTATCTCTTCCACCAGATGCTTCTTCTCCTTTACCAAGTCTTAAATATTTACCAAAATTTAATTTTTTAGAATATTGATATAAAGCATTTTCACATACATAACTTGCACGTATTTTAGTCATTTCTCCTTCTTTTAAATGCTCGGATACATATAAATATTCACTTACTAAAAAATCTAATATTTTATCTCCTAAGAATTCTAATCTTTCATAATCTTCACCTTTTTTTGTTTCATTAACATAAGATGAATGAGTAAAAGCTCTTTTTATTAAATTATTTTTTAAATCTATTCCATATTCTTCTATAGTTTTCATATAAATCACCTATTTAATTTTATCATATTTATATATAAAATTAAAGATAAAAAGAATTAAAATAAAATTTGATCACCAAGTACTTCATGGTTGTTTTCTTATGAAAAGATATAGTTAAAAATAAAAATGTTAAAATAAATTTTTAATGACTGGCAAATAAATTTCTTGGGACATAACCTATTTTAATTACTATTATCCTACAATTTTTACAAAACATAAGTAACTTTTCTATATTATAAATTAGTATCATAAGATAATTTTATATTATTATCTTTTATTGATAAAAGTTTTACAATAATTTTAATATATATCTATTTTTATATTTAAATTTATGCTAAAATTAATTATAGGTGGTGATAAATATAAAGCATATAATGATTCATATAATTAAGTTATATCAAAAATTACCACTTCAAATGCATGATGCGTGTAGGTTTGTACCAACGTGTTCTAATTACGCAATTGAAGCTTATGAAAAACATGGATTTTTTTATGGAACTTATTTATCAATAAAGAGAATTTTAAAATGTAGACCTTTTGGTAAATTTGGATATGATCCTGTTCCTAAAAGTAAAAATGGAGGAAATTATGAAAAAATTAATTAAAAAATTATCTATTTTAACTATTATAACAATGTTGTGTGGAGTATGCGGAGGTTGTACAAATAAAGATACTATGGAAGATATTAGCGTTTATACAAGTGTATATCCCATTGAATTTATAGCAAAAACTTTATATGGAAACCATTCAAATATTATAAGTTTTTACCCTGCGGATGTTAATCCTTATGAATACAAATTAACAAATAAACAAATAAAAGATTATAGTGAATCTGATTTAATTATATATAATGGACTAGATGTAGAAAAGAATTATATTGTGGATATGATAAATAGAAATAAAAAATTAAAAATAATTGATTCTACAGCAAAAATTGAATATACAAATAGTATGGATGAAATATGGATAAATCCATCAAATATGCTTACAATCGCACAAAATGTAAGAAATGGTTTAAAAGAATATATAAATAGTAGTTATTTAGAAAAAGAAATAGATGAAAATTATGATGAATTAAAATTAAAATTATCAATTTTAGATGCAGACTTAAAAGAAACTGTTAATAACGCTAAAAACAATAATATAATTGTTGCATCAGATGATTTAAAGATACTATCAAAATATGGACTTAATATTATTTCTGTAGATGAAAAAAATATGACGGATAAAAATTTAGCTGATGCTAAAGACTTAATATCAAATAAAACCGTACAATATATATTTGTTAAAAATGGTTTTACTGAAACAGAAACTTTAAAAGATTTAAAAAATACATATAATATTAACTATTTAGAAATTGATACATTAAATAATATATCTACTGCAGATAAAAATGAAAATAAAGACTACATAACTATTATGAATGAAAATATTGATAAATTAAAAGAGGAACTTTATAATTAAGTTCCTTTTTTATACCATAAATTTAAGTAATATCATGCCTATTACACCAAGAGCATTCTGCATAAAGTGAAATGATATATTTGTAAATAAATTATTAGTATTATAATAAAGTGATGCCATATACATACCTAATGATGAATAAACTAATACATATGAAAATTCTGCAAGTGTTTTTGAATCATCAATTACATGCATAAGTCCAAATATTACTCCACTTATTATAATAAATAGCTTTTTATTATTTATAAATTTTCTAAATACTCCTCTAAACATTAATTCTTCTGCGATTGGGGCATATATAACTGTCAATAAAGAAATTAAAATAGGTACAGCATTAAACATCTCTTGAAGATTTTGCTGATTATTAGAATTTTGAGTATTTGTTAAAATTTGAATTGATAAACTTAGTAACATCATAACTACTAATGATTTTAACCATACTTTAAATGTTAGTGAAATATATTCTCTAAAATACTCTTTAAATATTTTAAAATCATGAATTAATTGTTTTCTAAATACTACTAACAATATAACCATTATTGAAATATACATCAATATCATTTGAATAATACTATTTATATAATTTGATAAATAAAACATTATAAACATACATATTAAGAATGCAATCAAACAAATATATTTATTTGTAAATTCTTTATACTCAATTATAGGCAACTCTCTTTTTTCTTTCTTTTTACCCTTTTTATCTAAATTTGAATATATATTAAATCCAATTATACCAGATATAATATTACAAATAAAGAAAATTATTGAACATATAAGAATCCCTTTATAATGCTTATTTATATCTATATTTTTATTAAAAGCTAATATTAAAAAATATAAGATACTTATTATTGATAGTATTAAAAATAATAAATTGATAATATTATCTAACACGTTTTTTGATATCACTTGATTTGTACAAATCATATAAACTAATTCTATAGATATATATATTATCATAAATATTACAGCTAAAATTAAATTTCTTTTTACTTTTTCCATCATTGTCCTCCATTCTTTCAAACATATTATATCATTAAATAGTTAAACTTTCCACTAAAATTACATCTTCTCCAATCTTATTTATTTGATTCCAGTATATTTCAATTTCATCCGCATTTGAAAAAATTGATGAAAATTTTCTTTTTTCTAATATAATTGATTCTATTTTACCAGTTTCACTATTTACTTTAACATCAATTATATTTCCTATTTTTATACCTGTATTAATATTAATAACATCTTTATTTTGTATTTCTGATAAACGCATAAAACCACCTAGTTAATTATATTTTATAAAATGAAAAAAATAAATAAAACTATTAATTTTATTTATTTTAAAACAAGTTCTACATTTCTTTCATCATAAAGTTTTCTCCCATTTTCAAGTTCATATCGGCAACCATATACTAAATTTATCCAATGATTTGGATCAGGAGGGCAATATCTTTTCGCCATTGATGTAATATTTAATGATGGATAATTTTTATATAAATTTATTAATCCTTCTGAAGTGCCTAAATATATATTATCAAAATGTCTAAATCCATTTGATGAATTAAGTGCGAAAGGATTGTTTTTATTAGTTGCTATTTTGGCATCAAAATAATGTGATTCAGCACATGCTATTGCAAGCGCAGTATCTTTATCTATACCTAAGATTTCGGATGTTTCATAAACATAATCTCTAATAGTCATATTAGAAATTTCATCTGTATTTGTTTTACATCTTACGTCATCATATTCATATCCAAAATTATATGGTTTTGAATATAAATCATGTACTAATAATAGTACTTGTAAATCAAAATTATCATATGTACCCCCTGTTGCAAAAATATCTTTATTATATTGAAATTCAAAAGATGAAAATTATTCAGTATATTCTTTAATTATATTAATTACTATATCTTTTTTTATCCCATATATATTAGAATATTTTTCTACTACTTTCTCACATTCATATCTTTTTATAGATGCATAATCTTCAACTTTTAAGTTTGCACCATTCTCTGGTAATATTTCTACATCTGTTTGTATAGATACATTAAAGTCTGGTTTTAAATTTTCACTATCAATATAATTTTTAATCTCATTTTTTGATACAATTAATGCAATTGATAATAAATATAATTTTATAACTTTAAGTATATTTTTACTAGTTTTATCTAGTTCAATTATATTCTTAATTTTTTCATTCATAACTATAATCCCCCTATTTTTTCACAAACGAGGGTTATTATATCACAATTTTTTATATTTCGCAAACACTATCTTATTAATTTTTTTACATTATTAATAGCATTTTTTTCTATTCTAGAAACTTGTGCCTGACTTATACCTAATTCATCACTTATTTCCATTTGAGTCTTTCCCATTAAATATCTTTGATACATTATAAATTGTTCTTTTGTTTTTAATTTGTTTATTGCATCTGATAAGCTTATTTTTAAATCCCAATTATTGCTTGATTCTGCTTTGTTTTCTATTTGATCAAATAAATATATTGTTTCTCCTCCATCATTATAAATAGGTTCAAACATACTTACTGTTGACTTAGTTGCCTCTAAAGCACATATTATATCCATAGTTTCTACACCAATTATTTTTGATATTTCATCTACATTAGGTTCTCTTCCATTTTCTATCATAAATTCTTCTTTTGCTTTTAGTGCCTTATATGCAATATCCTTAACACTTCTAGATATTCTAATCATACTATCATCTCTTAAATATCTTCTAACTTCTCCAAGTATTAATGGTACAGCATAAGTTGAAAATTTAACATTATAACTCAAATTAAAATTATCTACAGCTTTTGTAAGTCCAATGCATCCTATTTGAAATAAGTCATCCATGTCATCAGATCTATTTAAAAATTTTCTAAGAATACTAAGTACCAACTTAAAATTCCCTTCAATTAATTTTTCTCTTGCATTTTTATCGTTATTTTTCATTTTTTTAAAAAGGTCTAATTGTTCTTCACTTGTTAATGTTTTAAGTTCACTTGTTTTTATTCCTGTGATTTCTACTTTGTTTCTTGACATAAAAATCTCCTTTCAAATAACTTTTGATTAGAAATGAAATTTTTATACAAAAAAAGAAAAAATATCTAAATATCTTTTCTATATGTTTTATTCTACTCTAAGAGATTTAACTGGATCTTTCTTACTAGCCATTTTAGCAGGAATAAATCCTCCAATCATTGTTAATATTACACTTATTATAATCAATATAACTGCATGAACAACATTTAATTGAGCTACATTAGGTAAGTTAGATAAATTCTCTATGACATTATTAATAGGTATAGTAAGTAAATTTGCTGATACTATTCCTATTATTCCTGATGCTAATCCTATTATGAATGTTTCAGCATTAAATACTCTTGTAATATCTTTTTTTCTTGCACCAATTGCTCTAAGTATGCCTATTTCTTTAGTTCTTTCAAGAACAGAAATGTATATTATTATACCTATCATTATAGTTGATACTATAAGTGATATAGCTGAAAATGCAACTAAAACTATAGTTATCGCATCCATTATTGATGATGACATACTTGTTATAAGTTCTGCCTGATCAATATAAAGTATTTTATCGTCTTCAATTTTATTTTTATTATAATCATCTAAATATTTTACTATTTCATCTTTTGAATCAAAATCATTTGGATAAATTTGTATAACTGATGGTGCTATATCATCCCCAAGATATGATAGTATAATATTTTTTCCCTTTATTTCATCACTAGTACTCATATCAAATTTCTGCATAGTTAATACATTATAATCACTTTTTCTTTGTGCATTTACTATTTTTGAATCTTTATTTATATTAATTACATAATCCATTAATGATTTATTATATATTAAACCATTACCTGATAACTTTGCAAAATCACTACCTTTTTTGCCTCTTATTATTCCACTTATTTTAAGAGTAATTGCATTTTTATTATTATATAAAGTTTCATAATTAGAATTAATAGAAAAATATGCACCATTATCAGTATAATAATCATCATTTAATATTATTTTAAATTCTTTTCCAATAAATTCATCAAAACTTATTTTATCATTATCTTCATAGCCTAAAACTTTTAATATATTTTCACTTACTCTATTTTTTGTATCAACTAAAAGTAATAAATCTTCTTTATTATCAGTAATTTCTCCTTCAATTACTTCAAAATTATCATTACTTACTTTTGATATACTTCCATCTATTTTACTAGGCATAGGAAATAAAATACTATTTGAATCAATATATTTTACTTTACCATTTACTTTAGTAAGCAAATTTAAATTAGTAGCTCTTTGATAAGATATCCCACTAAGTAAATCTTCATTTATATTTTCTAAATAATCAATATAATCGTCTGTAATATTATTGATATGAACATTACTTTCTATCGTATTTTTAAAATATATTTCTTTTTTATTTGTATAATCTTCTAATTTTTCTTCATCATTATTCAAAATATCAGTACTCATATTCATAGTTTCTTCACTAATTATAATTGGTGCTTGTGACAATGTATCTTTTTCAAATTTATCTATTTGAAGTTTAAAACCATTAGATAATGAAAGAATAAGTGCAATTCCCATTATACCTATACTTGATGCGAATGATGTTAAAATTGTTCTTCCTTTTTTAGTTAATATATTATTAAATGATAATTTTAGTGCAGTAAAAAACCCCATTGAAGTTTTATTTAATCTATATATCTTCATTTCTTTTTCTTCTGTAAATGGATTAGTATCATTTTCTATTTCTCCATCTTTTATTGTAATTATTCTACTTGAATATTCTAAAGCAAGTTCTGGATTATGAGTTACCATAATAACAAGTTTATCTTTTGCAATTTCTTTTATAAGTTCCATTATTTGCTTGCTAGTTTTAGAATCAAGTGCTCCTGTAGGCTCGTCAGCAAGTATTATATCAGGATTATTAACAAGTGCTCTTGCAATTGCAACTCTTTGCATTTGACCACCTGAAAGTTCATTTGGTCTTTTATTAATATGATCTTTTAAACCAACTTTAATAAGTGCTTCTTTAGCTCTTCTTTTTCTTTCTCTTGCTTTTACTCCACTTAAAGTTAAACATAACTCTACATTACTTAATATACTCATATGTGATATTAAATTATAACTTTGAAATATAAAACCAATACTATTATTTCTATATGCATCAAGTTCTTTATTTTTAAAATTTTTTGTTGATTTACCATTTATTATAAGATCTCCTGAATCATATTTATCAAGTCCGCCTATAATATTTAAAAGTGTAGTTTTACCACTACCAGATGGTCCTAATATAGAAACAAATTCATTATTTCTAAAATTTACACTAATATTTTTTAATACTTTTTGTTTAAATGAGTTAGTACTATAACTCTTACTAATATTTTTTAATTTTAACATATTATTTTCCTTTCATATAAATTATACTCTATTTACTTAGTAAATTCCACTAAGAAATTAATATTTTTATTTATTATACAATTATTAATAAAACAAAAAGATCATGTAGATCTTTATTAATTTTTTACCATGTCAATTATAAAACTTTCTACTTCTCTTGCTTTACTTATACTTTTCGATATTTTATTGTATTTATAATTCCAATATGATAATTTATCTATCATAAAATCTTTATTATTGCATCTAAATTCTTCTATTTTATTTTCTGAAACAGAATTTATTGCCTCTGCAAGACGTGTTAAATCAATATTATTTAAATTATATTTAAATATAGAGTTTTTTATTTCTTCCATAGTACTATTATTTATTATTTCAAAAATTAAATCATCGTATAATAAATCTTGTTTTTTTTGTTTTTCATATATTTTATTTATACTTTTTTCATATTCATCTTTAGTTATGATATTTTGACTAAATTTAAAATCAAGTTCATTTTTATCACTTTTAATTTGCATTTTTTTTATATCTCTTTCAGAAGCTAAAGAATATATATCTTTTTTAGTACCATCTACATTATACTCAATTTCAAGTATTGGATATTTTTTGATAAATTCAGGATTATTCAAAATAATATTATTAACATACTTATTTATACTTTCATTTATTTTTTCTTTATATAAATCTTCTTTTATATCTTTATTCATCTATTTCCATTTCCTCTTTTTTATCAAAATCACTTAATATTTTTGATATTTCATCTTCAATTTTATTAATAATATTATTTTTTTCCTCTTTTGTTATTTTACTTTCAAATATTTCTTTTTTTACTTGTTTTAAATTATCTATAGTTATTTCCAAAATTAATCATTCCTTTATTTCTTCTATTCTTATAAAATTAGTATAACTAACAGTTTCTAAAGGGAAACTTCCTACTACAACTACTCTATCTTTTTCTTTTAGTTTAAAAACATCTTTCGCAGTTTTAACTGATACTCTAATTATTTCATCAGTAGAATCAAGCATAGGTACTTTAACAGGAATAATTCCATAATTTATTGTTAAACTACTAACTGTTTTTTCATCTGGTGATATTGCGATTACTGATGCACTAGGTCTACAATTACTAATTTTTTTAGCAGTTTTACCTGATAAAGTTGAACATACTATTACACTTGCATTTACTCTATTTGCACAATCCACAGCAGAATAAGATATTGCATCAGGTATTGCTAATTTTTCTTTTCTATTGTATTCCAATAACAACGAATTATAATCTATTTCCTTTTCAATTTCATTTATTATATTATTTATAGTAACAACTGTTTCAATAGGATATTTACCTACTGCAGTTTCACTAGATAACATAACTGCATCGGTACCATCTAATACCGCATTAGCTACATCAGACACTTCTGCTCTTGTAGGTCTTGGACTATCTTGCATACTAGAAAGCATCTCAGTTGCAATTATACATATTTTTCCTGATTCTTTTGCCATATTAGCTATTTTCTTTTGAACACTAGGTATTTTAGCAAGTTCGATATCTATTCCTAAATCTCCTCTTGCTATCATTACTCCATCACTAACTTTTAATATATTTTTTATTTCATCAATTGCATTTTTATTTTCTATTTTAGATATTATTTGAATATGATCATCAGATAATTCTATTAATAGATCATTTATATCAAGTACATCCATTTGATCTTTTACATGAGAAAGTGCAACATAATCGACTCCCATCATTACTGCAAATTTAATTGTTTCTCTATCAAATTCTGATAAAAATCTTAAATTAAAATCAGCATCTGGAATATTTACACTACAAAAACTTTTTATATATCCATCATTTTTTATTTCACATATTAATGTATCTGATGTTTTAGATAATACATTAAGTTCTATACTACCATCATTTATTACTAATCTTTCTCCCATTTTTATATAATCAATTACATCAGGAAGTGTAAGCGATACTATTTCAGAATTTCCTACTACATTATTTTTTACAATTCTAATTGTATTACCTGCCTCTAATTTAATTTTATTTTTTTCTAGATTAGTAAGTCTAATTTCTGGTCCTTTTATATCTATCATTATTCCAGTAACATTATTTAATTCTCTATTAATTTCTCTTACCTTTAAAATTACATCTTTCGCATCATCAAACGATGAATGAGACATATTAATTCTTATTACATCTACACCTTCAGTAATCATATTTTTTATTACCTCTTTTGATTTTGATGATGGTCCTATAGTAGCAATTATTTTAGTCTTATTCATATATACTTCACCCTATTATCAATTATACAATAAATAATAAAAAATTAAAATATTAAATAATTTATTTTACATAATTATAATTTTACTTTATCGATAATAACAAATATATTATTATTTTTATAATGCTTGTAAATTTATTATATAAATGTTAAAAAATTAAAATATAATCGATTTTATAAATAACAGAGTAAACGTTTATAAAATCGATTTTATCTTAAATAATGTATTGAAAAAAGTAGACAATTTATACATAATGTCTACTTTTATTATAATTAACTACCAAATCCAGAAAAAAATGTACAATTTCCTGAATCAACACTAAATGATGCACTTACATATCCACCATTTTCTGTAACCCATACATACTTATTAGAAAGAGTTGACTTTTCATACAAAGTTCCATCTACTCCACCAACAGCTTCCTTAAATTGTTCATATGTAATGCCATCATTTATCTTTCCTTTTAATTCAGTTAAATTTTTTAATGTTACTTTTTTATTTTTAAGATCGTCTTTATCATAATCAACTGATATTGTTGGTTTATCACTTGAATAAAATTTTAAAATTATTTTTTTATCATTTCCAAAATCATACTCATAAAAATTATACTTTTCATCAGTTAATACTCCATCAATACCTATTATTTTATTGGCTTCTTCTACTGTTGTATTTGTACTTAATTCATCAATACATTCATAGAATTCACAATTTGCCTTCACTTTAGTTTCTGACTTGTTTTCTGTATTTGCTTTACTACTAGAATCAACGCTGCTATCTTTTGTCTTACCACATCCCGTTGTTAATGACATAGTCATCAAAATCGTTAGTAAACATAATAATAATTTGCTTTTTTTCACAATACTCCTCCTATACGAAAGATTATATATTAATATTATTTGTTTGTCAATTAATTTCATTAAATTGGTCTAAAAAAATTTAACTATTTTATAATTTTTTATTATATCATTACTCTTTTTTACATATTACTAAACAAATAGTTTTGTTATGAAAATATTCTTTTATTTTATCATCATAATAATTTACATAAAATTCTAGCTACCCTATATCATTTATTTCTAATTTATTTATTTTTAACTCTATTAATACACATGAATTAATTTTTACATAAAAAACACTAAATCTATATATCTATATTCTCCCCTACTTTTATTTTTTTCTTTGCCGTTTTTAATAAATTTGTTCTTCTTTGATATATTATATTATTTAGATTTTTATTCATTTAAAAACCTCTTTTAAAGATAATATTATCCTTAAAGGAGGTTTCAACAATTTTTTATTTCATTAATTATATATAATAACTCTTTAAAATCTTTCAATATTATTGACTATAAGTTGATATTCATTAATTCTTTTTTCTACTTTTGATGAAACTAAAACTACTTCTCCGCGTGATAAATTATAAAATCGTTCATAAATTTTAGGAAACATAACCATATTTACCTCACCATATTCATCACTTGCTGTAATGAATGCCATTTTATCTCCTCTTTTAGTTTTTATTACTCTTATATTATCAATAAGTAAATATATATTAATTGTTTTATTAAAATAATTTTTAATAATGGCACTATTGATATTATTTTTCC
The DNA here is from genome assembly GCA_944358265.1 of uncultured Bacilli bacterium. GTDB lineage: Bacteria > Bacillota_I > Bacilli_A > RF39 > UBA660 > CAG-433. Next base: position 31,615 of record CALVQR010000004.1, read on the forward strand.
TTTTACTCTGTACAGGATGATAACTTAAATAAAATCCAAACACTTCATATTCTTGTTTTATTAATTCAGAACTATCATATTCATCTACAATTTCCATTTCTGGGACATTTATAAGTGATTCATCTAAATCTTTTACAAGATCTGCATAATTAATTGCAATTTCTATATTATTAATAAGTGTTTTATGATTATATCCAAAGCTATCAAAACTACCTGAATAAATTAAATTTTCTATTACTCTTTTATTTATACTTTTACCATAACATCTTTTTATAAAGTCAAAGAAATTTTTATATTTACCATTTTTTCTTTCATTTATAATTTGCATGCATGCTAAATGACCTACATTATGTATTGATTCTAAAGAAAATCTTATACTATTTCCTTCAGTTTTATATTTTGTCTCACTATCATTTATACATGGTTTTAATACAGTAATATTTTGAAATTTACATTCATTTATATATTGTTTAGTTTTAACATCACTTCCTATTACCATAGTTAATAAATGACTCATAAAATAATTAGGATAATGTGCTTTTAAATATGCCATTTTAAAAGCGACTGTTGCATAACCTACAGAATGCGATTTATTATATCCAAAATCTGCAAATTTATATATAAGATCAAATACTTTATTACTTACATCTTTATCATACCCATTATTAATACTTCTTGATATAAATTTTTCTTTCTCATTAAGCATAATTTCATGACTTTTCTTTCCCATCGCACGTCTTAAAATATCTGCTTCACCAAGTGAATATCCTGCCATTATATTTGCTATTTGCATTATCTGTTCTTGATAAACAATTATACCATATGTACTTTCTAATATTGGTTTTAAATTTTCATGAATATATTCTACTTTTTCTTTTCCTTCTTTTCTTCTTATATATGAATCTATATTTTCCATAGGACCTGGTCTAAAAAGTGCAATACAAACGGCTAAATCATCAAATGATGATACATTAAATTTCCTAAGCATATTTTTCATTCCTGATGACTCAAATTGAAATATTCCATCTGTATTTACTCTTTTAAATAAATCTATAGTAAGATTATCATCTAAAGGAATTTTATTAAAATCTACTTCTTTTATTTCATCAAGAAGTTCACTAATTAAAGTTAAATTGTCTATTGCAAGAAAATCCATTTTTAGAAGACCTAATTCCTCTAAATAATTCATTGTATAACCTGTTATATATTCATTATCGCTTATTTTAGTAATAGGAATATATCTATCTAAGTTTTTACTTGATATTATAACGCCTGCAGCATGAATACTAGTTTGCCTTTTTAATCCTTCAATGTGCATAGCAACATCATATACTCTAGAAAGTAATATATCTTTAGATAGTTCTAAAGACACTAAATTATTTTTTTTATTATCTACTAAAGACAAATTAGAATCTATCAATTTTACAAAACTATCTACTATCTTTGTATCTATATCAAATATCCTAGATACATCTCTTATAACCTGTTTAGATTTAAGAGTTGAAAATGTAATAATTTGAGCTACATTTTTATTTCCATATTTACTTATGACATAATCAATTACTCTATTTCTTTTTGATGCATCAAAATCAACATCAATATCAGGCATAGTTACTCTCTCTGGATTTAGAAATCTCTCAAAAAATAAATTATACTTGATTGGATCTATATCTGTTATACCAAGTGAATAACTAACAAGTGATCCAGCTGCACTACCACGGCCTGGACCTACTAATATTTTATTTTGTTTTGAATATTTAATAAAATCCCATACTACAAGAAAATAATTACAAAATCCCATCTTATTTATAATACTAAGTTCATACATTAATCTATCTGCATATTTAATGGGAACCTTATTATTAAACCTTTTTAATAACCCCTTTTTACATAATTCAGTCAAATATTTAAACTCATTAAAATTTTTATCATAATTATATTTTGGAAGTAAATCATCTTTTTTTTCTATTTGCATATTGCACATTTCATATATAACTTTATAATTTATTAAATCAGCTTTATTTATATATTTAGTTAAATCTTCAATTAAATAATTATTATCATCAAATATATATTCATCTTTATTGTTTATTTTTTTTCCATCTTTAATCATATAAAGATATTTTAAATATTCTCTATCTTCTTTTTCTAAGCATCTTATTACATTTGCAAAAACACATTTCTTGTTTTTTATATTATTTCTTTCTTCTAAATTTTTATAAGATACATAAACATCTTTAAATATATCACTTAGTTTATCATAAATTTCTAGTGATTCATAAGGAACAATTAAAATTAAATCAGCATTATTTTTTTTTAAAATATCATACGTTTTATCATTACTAGATATGTAACATAAATTTTGATATCCATTATAGTTTTTAGCATATAACATTATATTTTTATCATCAATAGTTATTTCAAGACCAATTATAGGTTTTATATTATTCTTAAGTGCACATTTATAAAATTCCATTACACCATACATATTATCATCACAAATTGCAACTGCATTTAAATTCATACTTTTACATTTTGATATTAATTTCTCAATATCAATTAAACTAGTAAGCAATGAATAATTAGTTTTTACTATTAATGGTATATAATTCATAATTCTTCTCCTTACATAAATATTTTACACAAAACACAAAATTATTACAATATAATTGACTTAAAACAAATAATATGTTAAAGTTATTAGGCAAGAAGTTTTTGAAGGAGGAAATAAAATGGCAAGAAAAGTAACTAGTAAAAGACCAAATTCAGCTAAAAATGTATCTCATGCGCATAATAGAACAAATAAAAGACAAAATTTAAATTTCCAATATGTAACAATAAATGGAATAAAATTTAAAACAACAGCAAGAGAAGCTAGAACACTTAGAAAATTAACGAGTAAATAAAAAATTGAACTTTAAAAAGTTCTTTTTTTATTATTTATTTTTATCTTTTTTATTTCTTTTAAATAATTTATATACAAAAATACAAAATACTATAAGTATTATAATTATTATTAAATATGATGCGCTATCTATTATATTTAAAATATAATCTTTTTTATCTCCTGCGAATGCTCCTACTAAAACTAAAACTGTATTCCATATTAAACTACCAAATACTGTATAAATAATAAATTTTAACATTGGCATTTCGCTCATACCAGCAGGAATACTAATTAAACTTCTAACTACAGGTATAAATCTGCAAAAGAAAACTGTTTTATTTCCTTTTTCATCAAACCATTTATCTGCTGATTCTATATCTTTCGGTTTTATTCTTAATAACTTCCCATATTTACTTTTAACTATTTTAATTAATCTTTCTTTATTTAATATTTTACCTACATAATAAAGCACTATTGCTCCTAATAATGAACCTAATGTAGACACTATTATTACTCCTATAATTGTCATATTACTTTCTACTGTCATAAATCCACCAAATGTTAATATTAGTTCACTTGGTATAGGCGGAAATATATTTTCAATTAAAATTAATAAACAAATCCCTATATATCCATAATTATTCATTATATCTATTACTAAATTTTCCATAAAAATACTCCTTATTAAATTGCTATCTTAAATATTATATAACAATTATACTATTTTTTTTTAATATAATCTACCTTTAAAGTAATTTTTTATTAATTAGGATAATCTATCTAAAATATTAATAAAAGTCTTATACAAAATTAAACTTTATTTCATATAAGACTAAATTATATACGTACAAAAAGTATTAATTATAGTTACCTATAATTCTCTTATAAAGATAAAACCTGTTAAAAAAATCAACTTCTTTTGAAGTTGATACTATATGTTTATATCTAACAAAAATTAGAATAGATTTCTTGATGGTGCCTGTAAAAAGGAAGTCAAATAACTTTCTTGAAGCAATAATAGGTAGTAATAATTTACTAACTAATATAAGTATAGCGTAATCTTACTATTTTTGTTCTAAAATGTTTTCACTTACTATAATATTGCTTTCCATTTTTTTATGTGAACTTGAATAATTATTTGTTTGTAAGTCAATATAAAACTCATTATTTTTCATAAGTTCTTTATGAGTTCCTTGCCCTACAATTTTACCTTTATTAAGTACAATTATTTTATCAGCAATTTTCATTACATCCTTTTTGTGAGTAATAATTATAATTGTATGATCTAATTTTAAATTTTCAAAAATATCTTTTATTTTTTCTACTAACAAAGTATCTAAAGAACTAGTTACTTCATCAAATATTAATATTTCTGCTTTAGATAACAATGTTCTAGCAATGGCTAATAATTGTCTTTGCCCACCAGAAAAATTAGTAGCATTTTCTGTTAGTATTGTATTATAACCTTTTGGTAAACTCATTATATATTCATGAATGCCAACTCTTTTACATGCTTCGACCTGATTGTCAAAATTCGAATCTATTAAACTTAAATTTTTTCTGATACTCATATTGAATATAAATGGTGATTGATTAACACCAACTACATTTGTTGAATAAACATCTTTAGAATATTCATAGATATTTTTGTTATCAATCAATATTTCCCCACTATCAGGTTTATATTTTCTAAGAATTAAATTGATAATAGTTGTTTTACCGCTACCACTATGTCCTACCAAGGCAGTTATTTTATTAGGTTCAGCAATAAAATTAATATTTTCAATATTACCTCTATTTTTAGATTTGTAAGAAAAATTCACATTCTTAAATTCTACTATTCCATTGATATAATCATTATCATTCATTCCAAATGTAATTTGCTGTTTGCTTGAATAATTTAAAATATTATTAATTCTTGTAATTGAAATGGACCATTCTCTTATTTGTCTTGAGTATCCCATTAACTCTTTTGTATTTGTCATAATATTTTCAAAATAAGTAATTAACAATATCAAAATATTGACTTCAAATTTACCATTTAGTACAAGAAAAGCTAAAACTAGATATAATAATACTTTACCAAAATGAACTATAAAAGGTAATAAACTTGAACGAATATTAACATACTTTCTTTTTAACATATATTGATTAGCCCGTTTATTTGCAATGATATAAAAATTATTTTTAATTTTATCATATATATTAAATACTTTTATTTCTCCTAATCCATTTAATATTTGAGAAAGATTATCAGTTAATTTATCCCTATACTTTTGTTGACCTCTTAAATATTTTGTACTCATAACATTGCAGTAATCAAATGATTTTAAATATAAGCATTCAAGCAATAAAACAATAAATCCAATATAAATATTTGTCTTTAAAAATATAATTATCATTATAATTACCTTAACAAATACAACCAGGATTTCACAAACATTATCAATCATTTCTGATAAATTAGCAGTATCAGTATTTACTGTATTTAAAATTGTTCCTTTAGATAACTTATCAGAAAATTCATTATCAAAAGTAAATACCTTATCTACAATTTTTTCTCTTAGATTTTTGTAACTATATTTAAAATTATGAGAATATGAAACATAATTCAAATACCAAAATAAATTATATGCTATATATGTAATAGCAAGTAGTCCTATATTCATATATGTTGCATTCGTGTTACCATTAGTTACTTCATAAATAATATTAGAAGTAAATACTGGTATTAATAAACTCGATAAATGAGCCATTATTGAACCAAAGAATAGTAAAAATATCCATTTTTTACTACCTTTAACTAATTTAAAAAAATCTCTAATTATTTTTATATTATCTTTAATCAAAGTTACCGCATCCTAGAATAATTATACTATTTTTTCTTGATATAATCTATCTATTCATAACACTTTTTAATAATTAAATAGGATCAAAATATTATAAAATTTGATAATTTCTAAAAGAGCAAGATAAGAAAATGGCACCATAACAACACGTCATTCCTTATAAAATAAGGATTTGTGTATATGCCCAGAACTGATTGCACCTGCCATGCCAAATCTTTGTTCTCTTACTACTTTTTTCTATTTCATTTTGTGTAATACTAATCATTATTCTCATTATCATTCTACCATTGGAAATAGTTGTGTTAGATTCGTCAGCATATAACCTTATCATTAACTATATCGAAAACATTTCTAGTTAATCTATCTAATTTAAACGTAACTATCACATTTATATTTTATTGATAACATCATTCATTATTTCTTGATAAGTAGGTCTTTTTTGGTTTTTAGAAATTATTCCTAAATCTTTATATATTTTATAGATGTAATATCTTTTAAAATTACAAAATTCCTTTAATTTATCTTCTTGTTCTTGTAAACTAAAATCCTCACGACTTTGTTTCTCAGTTGTGACTCTTACATATATTCCATCAATTTTATTAATTCCATTCATAAGTCTTCCGTCTTTTGATAGACTATTACAAGCAAATCTACATATCATATCTACTTTTTTCTTAATTCTTCACTTGTTATAAGTTCTTTAGTTTCTATTATCATACTTATCACTCTCACTTTCTTAAACAACAAAAAAGCTAACATTTCTGTTAGCAATTTATTATTCTCAAACAAAAAGTCCGAGTTTACTATCTATATGGTGCCCCAAAAGGGATTCGAACCCCTGACCGCCGCCTTAGAAGGGCGTTGCTCTATCCAGCTGAGCTATTGAGGCACTCCTGCTTCCTTTTCAAAGGACAAATAGATTATACACCAAAAAAATCTTTTTTTCAAGTAATTTAATTAAATTTCTTGATTATTTACAAAGAAGTTAATTTTACTGACCTCATAGTTATCCATTATAGAATAAGATATACTATATATTACTTCTTCAAGTACTTTTCTGTTTTCTGAATTATCAAATAAAAATTCATTAAAATTCAAATCTAACACATCTTCATTAAAACTATAATCTAATAATTTAGCATTATAATTTAAATAACTCATTAAATTACTTTCATAAGATATTTTACTAGTTAATTCATCTATTATTATTTTTATTTTATCGTCCTTACTATTAATATATTTAGTAACAGGTATATAATAAGACTCGTTATTATTAGTTTTATTTAAATAATAAATTGTTACTTTTGTAACATCTTTTAAATCTATAATATTATATATTTTATTTATACCAAAATTTCTAGTTAAAACATCAGAAAGTAATTTACCTGACTTAGGTAGTTTATTTAAATTATTACCTTCTATTTGAATCTTTATTCCATCTATATTATCAATAGATGTCATTGTATATATAATCGATTCTATTATTTTTTCTTCCATTTCGGCTTTAGTTTCAAGTAGTTCTTTACTAAAATTTAATATTAAAATATCTCCTTCTATTTTACTATCTAATAATTTTGTATTACTTGGTAATAACGGACTAAAACCATTAGGTACTTTATCTTGATATTTTCCTTCTATTATCAATCCTTCAATTAATTCTTCAATTAATTCTTCAGTTTTAGTACTAGTAATTTGAATATTAGTTTTAGATACATATCCATTTTTGTCAATTAAAAAGATATCATGATAATTTGTTTTTATTTCTTTTGAGACTTTTTCTAATGTATAATTTTGTTTTTCTGGAAATAAGTAAAACAAAAAGACTATTAATAAAAGTATGGTATATTTACCAATTTGTTTAATTGATATTCTTTTTAACATTTTCTTCACCTAAAAAATTATATGATTTATTTAAGAAAAAATGAGCTTTCTATAGAGAAATCTCATTTAATTTAAGTAGTTCTACTACTGCACCACTTCTTCCTTTAACACCAAGTTTTTGCATAACATTAGATATATGATTTCTAACAGTTTTTTCACTAATATTTAATTTATCCGCTATATCTTTAGTAGAATTATTTTTTATTAACAATTCAAATACTTCTCTTTCTCTTTTTGTTAATATTCCTTTATTCATTTTAATCCTCACTTTCTTTCATAAGAGGTGTATATATAATTACTCATATTATCTTATGAAAAAAAAGTAATTATGTTATTAAAAAAGAAAAAAATAACTATATGTTATTTTTGAAATTTTACTGATATATACATTTTTGAATCAAAATTATCTTGAACTAAATTCATTATTTCATTTGCAAGTTTTGTATCATGGTTATCTTTTATTATTACTATTCTTACTTGATCATCCTTTATTTTTACAAAATTTTCTACATTATATTCACTAGTTATTTTAGCACTTATTTCATCTTCTTTACCTTTTAATATATTTAAAGCTTTTAATTCTTCATATGCATTATTTTTTTCTTCAGTAGTAGATGATTCTGTAGTAAGTATTGTTTGAAGTTCTTTTATTTTTTCTTCTCTTTCTTCTTCCTTTTCTACTTTTAAAGTAGATATTATTTCACTCTCTTTTATATTTACTACTTCTTCTTTTTCTTCGGTAACAGCATTATTAGCCGTACTTAAAAATTCTGATGGCATTGTAATATAATACACACTAAGTACTAATATTAAACTAAATAACGTTAAAAGCCAAATACTTTGTTTATTAATCATAATATTCCCTCCATATATCTACTAATAAAATATATGAAAAAGATATTTTTATATTACTAATTTTAAAAAAAGTAGATTAAAATTAATCTACTTTCTTGATACGTATTTGCCATCTTTAGTTGATACTACTATAACATCATTTTCGTTAACAAATAATGGTACTTTTATTTCAAGTCCATTTTCTAAAGTAGCATCTTTTTGAGCACTACTTGATGTGTTTCCTTTAACCGCATCTGTTGTATATGTTACTATATAATCAATTTTTTCAGGTAAATTTAAACCTATTAATTCAGTTTCAAAATATACAAGTTCTACTTCTAAGTTTTCTTTTAAATATTTTTTTTCCTCTTCTATTTGACTTGCATTTAATTCAACTTGTTCATATGTATTCATATCCATGAAATAATATGTATCTGCAGCATTATATAAATATTGCATTGCTTTTTTTGTTATATTAGCTTTTTGAATTTTGATATTAGTATTGAAAGTTTTTTCTAAAGTTCCACCTGTTCTTAAATTTTTTAATTTAGTTTTCATAAAGGCTGCGCCTTTACCAGGTTTAACATGTAAAAACTCAACAATTTGATATAAGTTACCATCAATTATAACTGTCATACCATTTTTAATATCGTTTATATCAATCATCATATTACTATTCCTCCAAATCTTTTATAATTTGTTTTATGATATTTTTTGATCTTTCTAATTTTTTACTTTCTTCAGCATTAAGTTTAATTCTCATTACACCTTTAACACCATTTTTATTTATAACCGCAGGCATGCCTAAATATATTCCATCATAATATACTGATACGGGTAAAACTTTATGTTCATCATTAAGTATAGCATTTGTTATTCTTGATATACACATTCCTATTCCATAACTAGTTTCACCTTTTAAATCAATAATTTTATATGCTAATTTTCTTACCTTTTCCTCTAGTTCTTCTAATTCAGGTTTAGATATAATACTTTCAATATCAATAACACCTGCTTTTGCATTAGACCAAGATATAAAACTACTATCTCCATGTTCACCTAAAACATATGCATGAATATCTTCATAACCTACTTTTAGTTTTTCAGATAACAAAAAAGCAAGTCTTGAAGTATCAAGAAGAGTTCCACTTCCTATAACTTTACTAGATGGAAATTTAGAATATTTTTTTGTCATATAAGTCATTATATCTACGGGATTTGTTGCAACTAAAAATATTCCACTAAAACCTGATAACACAACACTAGCAACTATATCTTTTAATATTTTATTATTTTTGTTTACAAGATCCAGTCTTGTTTCATTAGGTTTTTGGTTTAATCCTGCAGCAATTACTACTATTTTAGCATCTTTACAATCCTTGTAACTGCCTGCTTTTACTCTTATTTTAGATTTTGCAAATAAAAGTGCATGACTTAAATCCATCGCAGTACCTAATGCTTTTTTGCTATCTATATCAATAAGTATTAATTCATCTACTTTTGTATTTTGATTTAATAAAGCATATGAATAGGCATTACCAACGTTCCCACAGCCAACCACTACCACTTTATTCATTTTTATTCCCCCAAAAAACTAATTATTTCTTTTCCTTATGAACAGTATGTTTTTTACATGTAGGACAATATTTATTAATTTCAAGACGTTCTGGTGTATTAGTTTTATTTTTTTCAACAAAATAGTTTTCTCTTGATACTCCATGTTCTGTTTTACAAACAGTACATTCTAAAGCAACATAACTTCTTGCATCTTTTTTCGCTTTTGCCATAATAACTTCCTCCTCTTTTTTAAGCATAATAATTATATCATATTATTGCAAAATTTCAAATACTTTATTTGATACTCTTGCACTTATTTTGCTATTTACAGGCGAAGTATATGTAGAATTTTGACTATATCTTACATTTGGAGATAAAACAACTATAGAAAATTTAGGATTATTACTAGGTGCATATCCTATAAATCCTTTAGATATTGTTTCTACATCTATCTTCCCATCGTTATCTGAATCATAAAAACTTTCTGCAGTACCCGTCTTACCTGCAGGGGATAAAACTTCACCCATCTGACCATATCCAAGTGTTTTCATAACAGTTTCAAACCCTAATCTTATTCTATCTTTATATTTTTGTTCTAAATTTACTGTACCAAGTAATTTAGGTTCTATTTTAGTTTCTAATTTGCCAATATTTTCCATATTTGTTTTCTCATGAATTTCTTTTAATAAATGAAGTTGATATTTATTTCCGTTAGAAGCAAGTGTATTTATGTAACTTGCAATTTGTATAGGTGTATATGTGTCATACTGACCTATTGCTATATCTAATAAATGTCCAGGATTTGTACTTGTACCTTTAAATCCATATGATTCAACAGGTAAATCGATATTAGTTTTTTCTCCAAGTCCATATTCTAAAAATGTACTTCTATATATATTAAATGCATTTTCATTTATTACAAGCGGTCCATTATAATAGTAATTTGCACCTGCGACTTTCATTGCTATCTTATATTGATATGAATTAGACGAATAAGCAAGTGCTTTTACATCATTTAAATATCCAAGTCCTGTTGTCCATGAACATTTTGCAGGAGTATTTCTTATCTTTACACATTCATCTAACATTGTGGTACCTATATCAATCGCACCTGTTTTATAACCGACAGTCATTGATGCACCTTTTACTATTGATCCGGGTGTAACTGGATTTGTAAGCAGTGTTGGTGTACTATCATATACTTTATATTCTCCATTTTTTTCTACTACTTGTTTTGATGCCATTGCAAGTATTTCTCCTGTATTTGGTTCAACTACAATAACATGTGATCCACTATAATATTTAGTATTCATATTATTCTTTTTTGCATTTACTATCTCTTCTTCTAATATTTTTTCAACTTCCATTTGAATATTTATATCTATTGTTAAAACTATTTCATGTCCTCTACTTCCTTCATCAATTATTGTATATGAATTATCATTATTTAAACTATATTTAACTTTATCTCCTTTTAAAAGCGATTCATATTGATATTCTAAATACGTAACTCCAACTCTATCATTTAAAGAATATCCTTCACTTAAATACTTATCTTTTAGTTCAAAAGGTATACCAGAAGATGATGTTGAAATATTTCCAAGTATAGTTCTAAATGTATCACCATATAAATATTTTCTTTCCCATTCTAGTTTAACATTAAATCCTTTTAATTCTGATACATGTTCTGCAACATACGCATACTCTTTATCTGATGCATAAGTTTTTATTATTTTCTCATCATAGTAATATCCCTTATTCATTAAAAAGTAAATATATGCTGCTTTTTTATCTATTTCATTATATTTATTTAATTCTTCATCAGTAATTCTCTCTAATTTTAAGTTATTTATATCAGTTATAGTTAGTTTTCTTTCTTTTAATTGATTTTTTTCTTTTAATGTTATCTTTTTATCACATAACTCTTTATTATTTGCTAAATAAAACTCTTTTAAATTAATTTTATCCAACTTTGAATAATCTATATCTATATTATTTGCAAGTTTATATGAAAGATCTATTTGTTCACTAGTAGTTGTACCACTTTTTCTTTTATAATAAATCGTTTTTACTCCTACATTATCTACAAGTAAATTATAATTTCTATCATAAATTCTTCCTCTTGGAGTCGATGTACTATAAACTTCATCTACTTTAAGTTCATCAAGTGATTTAATATATTTTTCCTTATTTAATATCTGTATATTAACAAGTTTTAAAGCTATTATTATAAAAAATATTAATAATATTGCTCCAAGTATAATTAATCTAATATTTGAACTTTTATTTTCTTTATTCATATAAACTTCCTCCTTTTTTATTTTGCAACATATATTTATTTTATATAACATATATTTATTTTAAGAGGTGAATTTTTTTGAATGAATTAATATTACAATCTTACATAAAAAAATTAAAAAAAGAACATATTAAAGAATATGCTAAAAATAACGATATAATATTGCAAAATAATGAAGTAGACATAATATATGAATATTTGACTAAATATTTTAAAATTTTTTATAACGGTGATCCAACTAATTTATTTTTTGAACTAAAAAATAAATTATCACCTAATACATATAATAAGTTAGTTAAATTATACAAAGAAGCAAAAGAAAAAATTAAGAATTAATCTTAATTTTTTTATGCATTAACTATCAAACTAAATTTTTCTACTGCAGAATCTATATTTCTATTTACAATTAAATAATCATATTTATTTGATTTTTCTATTTCTTCTTCTGCAATTTTAAGTCTATTTTCAATCATTTCTTTATTATCTAAATTTCTTTTTTCTAATCTTTCTTTTAACTCTTCTATACTTGGTGGAAGAATAAATATAAGAATACTATCTTTAAATTTTTCTTTTATTTGAAGTCCTCCCTGAACCTCAATAATTAAAAACACATTTATCCCTTTATTTAAGTATTCTTCTATCTTAGATTTTGGAGTCCCATAATAACAATTATTATAAACTGCATATTCTAAAAAATTATCTTTCTTAATCCAGTTTTCAAACACTTCTTTTGTTAGGAAATAATAATCCACACCATTTATTTCATTTTCTCTTGGACTTCTAGTTGTCGCAGATACTGATAAATGTCCATCATTTTTTTCTAAATATTTTTTTACAATAGTATCTTTTCCTACTCCACTTGGACCTGATACTACAAATAGTTTCCCTTTTTTATTCATAACTCCTCCTTTAGATGTAAATACATTTTATCAAAATAAAATTATTTATTCAATAAAAATATTATTATTTTATAATAGTTTTATTTTCACGTTTCAAAGTTTTCTTCATAGAACTTATAATAGATATATTTTCTTTAGTTTTTTCTTTCATAAAATCAAATTCAAATGCAAGAAGTAACGTTGATGCTATCACACAAAAATAATCAGAAATATTATTAAATGGATTTAATAATATTTCTTTATATTCAAGTATACCTATACTTATACAATCAAAAAACAAAGCCATATTAACAATCCAAAAAATTATTTCTAATTTTTTGGATGAGTATTCATTTTTTAGATTTTCAGTAATATCACTTTCATCACGTATAAATTTTATATATTCTAGCCATTTATTTATTTTTTTGTATTCATTTAATATTTTTTTATTTTTAATTAATTCTTCTTTTGTACTTGATTCTTTTATTTTTTGCTTTATATCTTTCTTATTTATTTTATTAAAATTATCTACATATTGTAATAATATTTATATTTGATTTAGATAATCTTTAACTAATTCTTCTTTTGTATAATTATCATAGATATACATATTTATAATTTTTTCTAAATTTTCTTTTAACAGATCAAAATTATAATTATCATTAATTATTTTTTCATTTATTTTATTCATAAATACCACCCACTTTTATGATGAGTATGATAACATAGCTTTATTTAAATGTCAAAAAAAAAACAACTATTTAGTTGCTTCTTCTTTTTCTACTACATTTTTTCCTTTGTAAAATCCACATTCAGGGCAAACTCTATGAGATCTTATATCTGCGCCACAATTTGAACATTTTACTGTTGTGTTTGCTTCAATTTTATAATGTGTTCTTCTCATTCTACCTCTTGTTTTAGAAATTTTTCTAAAAGGTACTGCCATAAATTACACTCCTTCCCTTTATTCATCTAAGAATTGTTTTAATTTTTCTAATCTTGGATCAATATCTTTTTCCATTGCCTCTTCATCAGTTATAAATCTCCATCCATCACCTTTTATATTTTTAGATTTAACATCCGGACTTATAACTTTCAGAGGTACTTCCAATATAATATTTTGCCATATAATTGGAATTAAATCAATAGTATTATTAATAATTTTATTATTTTCTTCAATATCTGCTGACTCTTCATCTTCTCCAATTACTTCATTAACATCAATATTTATATCGTATTTTACATCTTTGAGTGATATACTACAAGTAAGTGTAAGTGTACATTTAATATTTAAATTTAGTTCATACTGATTTTGATATGATGTAATATCTCCTTTAACTTTTACTTTACTTATATTTTTAATATCTGTATTTTTTAAATAACTTTTATCTATTTCTACTTCATCATCAATAATTACTTTATCTGTTAATTTAGTTATTAGTTTAGTTAAATTAATAATCATGATATCACTCCAAATACACTAAAATTATATATTATTTTTATAAAAAAATCAATATACTAGTATTTTACATTTAACATGTATAGTGTTAAAATACTTAAAAGAGGTGTTTTTGCATGAAAACAATTGGAATAATCGCAGAATATAATCCATTTCATAATGGACATTTATATCATATAAATAAAGTAAAAGAAATGTTCCCTGAATCTACTATTGTCCTTGTTATGAGTGGTAATTTTACACAAAGAGGTGATGCTTCAATTATAAATAAATGGGATAAAACTGAGATAGCACTTAAAAATAACATAGATTTAGTAATTGAGCTTCCATTTAAATATACTTGTGAATCGGCTGATATATTCGCAAATGGTGCATGTACTATTTTAAATCATTTAAAAGTTGATTACTTAGTATTTGGTAGTGAATCAAATGACATTGAATTAATAAAAAATATAGCAATTACTCAACTTGATGAAAACTATAATAAAAAAGTGAAAGAATATATGAATAAAGGTATAAATTACGCTACTGCACTTTCTAAAGCATTAGAAGAATTTGGATTTAATGATATTAAAAATCCTAATGATATATTAGGTATTAGTTATGTCAGAGAACTAATCAAATTAAATAGTAATATTATTCCAATAACGATAAAAAGAGAAAATAATCATAATAATAAAAAACTTACTAAATATATTACTAGTGCAACTAGTATTAGAGAAAATATAAAAAAGAAAAATATAAAAAAATATGTACCTAGTACATCATATAAATATTTAAAAAATAAATTATATTTTATTTCAGATTATTATAATTTATTAAAATATAAAATACTAAGTGAAATTGATAATTTAAATGTATATCAAGGCGCAGATGAAGGAATAGAGAATAAAATTAAAAAAGTTATATATGATTCAAATAGTTATGAAGAACTCATACTTAATATTAAATCTAAAAGATATACTTATAGTAAGATAAAAAGGTTACTTTTATCAATACTTGTAGGATATACTAAAGAAGAAGCTAAAAAAAGAGATATAAATTATATAAGAGTTCTTGGATTTAATAATAAGGGAAGAAAATATTTAAATAAAATAAAAAAAGAAATAGATATTCCTATATATACAAATTATAATAATAAATTTGATTTTGAATTAAAAGTTACATCTATATATGATTGTAATTTAGTAAAAAAAGAGATTAATGGACTTATAAAGGTTAGTTAATCTTTTTTTAAATATTAAGTAAAAATAACTCTAAGCCAAAATTTTTATCAATGTTCCCTGATTTTATATCATAGTCTAATTTAATAAGTTTTTTCATATTTTCTATTATTTCATCTATCATAAATTCACTAGATAATGCAAGTTTTACTCTATATGGATGTTCTGATATCACGTTTGCCATTTCTCTTTCTTTATAACCGCTTTTAAGCATTAATTTAACCTGAAGTATTAGTCTAAATTGATTTGCAATCATAACTATTAACTTTATAGGTTCTTCTCCTATCAGTATTAATTCTGTGTATATTGTCATTGATTTTTTAGAGTTTTTCTGCATTATAGCATTTGTTAGAGAAAAAATATTATCTTCTATATTATCTCTTATAACATTATCTACATCTTCTTTAGTAATATTTTTATCATCATCTTTATAAATCATTAATTTATCACATTCATTTATTATATTTGATAAATCGTATTTTACTTTATCAATAATTAATCTAACTAGTGGCATATCTATATTATATGAATTTTTATTAAAATATTCATATATATAATTATTTAAATTATGACTTTCTAATTTTTTACATTCAATTACTTTAGAACATTTTTTTATTTTTTTTACTATTTTTTTTTTTTTATTTAATTTCACATTTCTAACTATAAAAATTAAATAAACATCATCAAATGGATTATTTATATATTTAATAAGCGAATCTATATCATGATTAACTTCCTTTTTATTATCTCCAGTTAAAAAATTACAACCTTCACAAATTATAACTTTTTTACTATCAAACATACTAATCATGCTTGCTTCTTCAAGTGCTAAACTTACATTTACTTCATTTAAATTATACTTAATAATATTATCATCTATTACATTTGATGTGTTTATAATATTAGTTAATTCTTTTTTTATTAAATATTCTTCATCACCATATATTAAATATAAATTAGTCATACTATCACCTATATCTCTTTAATAATTATAAAATATTTTTATTTAAAAAGCTACTTAAATACAAAAAAAGAAGCTTATTTTAAAGCCTCAATTAATTCTGCTTTTTTCATAGTACTTGCTCCTGTAATATTTTTTTCTTTTGCAAGTGCTTTAAGTTCAGCAACTGTCATTTTTGATAAATCAGTAGTTTCTTCCTTTTTAGTTTCAACTTTTTTCTCTTCTTTTTTTGTATCTATTTTACCATTTAATGCATCTTTAGCAGTATTTACTAATGAAGTAAATGCTTTTTTATCATTAATTGCAAGTTCAGAAAGCATTTTTCTATTTATAGCAATACCTGCTTTATTAAGTCCATCTATAAATTTAGAATAACTAATTTCATTTTGACGACAAGCTGCATTAATACGTGTAATCCATAATTTTCTGAAATTTCTTTTATTTTGTCTTCTGTCTCTATAAGCATATTTCCCAGAATGCATTAATTGTTCTTTTGCAGTTTTATATAATCTGTGTTTGCTACCAAAATATCCTTTAGCTTGTTTTAATATTTTTTTATGTTTAGCTTTTGTTACTTTCCCATCTTTTACTCTTGCCATTTTAAATCACCTCTTATTAGTTCATTCTATCTATAAGTCTTTTTAATCTTTTAGAATCGGCTTTAGATAGTTCAGAACCCTTTCTTAAATTTCTCATTCTTGCAGCACTATAACCTACTGTTTTGTGGTTTGCTCCTGGTTTTTTAAATTTAGCAGAACCACTATTTCTAAGCATAATAGATTTTTTAGTACCTTTATGTGTTTTTTGTTTTAATTTTCCCATATTATTTACCTTCCTTCTTTATAGGTGCAATCATCATATACATACTTCTCATTTCCATTGTTGGATCTTTTTCAACTACACCATATTCTTTTACCGCATCCGCAAATCTAACAAGCACATCTTTACCAAGTTCCGTATGGGCAAGTTCTCTACCTTTAAATCTTATTGTTGCTTTTATTTTATGCCCTTTTTCTAAATATTTAATAACTTGTTTAACTCTTGTATTGAAATCATGAATATCAATATTTACTGATAATCTAAATTCTTTCATTTCTGTACTATTTTCTCTTTGTCTTTTAGATGCTTCTTTTTGTTTCTTTTGTCTTTCATATTTGTACTTGTTATAATCCATAAGTTTACATACAGGTTTATCTGAGTTAGAATTCATTAATACCAAATCAAACCCTGCGACACTCGCAAGTGTTAATGCATCCTCTCTACTCTTTAAACCTAATTGTTCTCCTTTTGGACCAATTACAAGAACTTCTTTAGCTCTTATTTGCTCATTAATAAGCATTTCTTTTTCTTTTGCTATAGCAAACACCTCCATAAAAAAATGAATACCAATGTATTCACCCTTATCAAAGACAATAAAATATATATATTATTTAGTGGCCTTTGACCTACCAGCTCATTTGCCAGTCAGGTGAGATATACATCTTCTTTCCTTTTTCATACTACAAGAAGATTATATATTATAATTTATATTTTGTAAAGTCTTTTTTTTGAAAAAAAGAATTTTTATTCAAAACTCTTTCTTTGCCTTTGCACTAAATATAATAAAATGAATTAATCTACTTTTGCAATTCATTTTGCAATACCACTTGCAGTTACTTTCAATTTTTAAATTATGTTAAGATGGAATTTTGAAGAAAAATCTCTCTAATTCTTTATAAAATAAGAATTATGGAATTTTAAATTTATAAAACTGTAAAAATCAAGATTATAATACGAGTTATAACTTATTTCAATAAAACATTTATTTTTTCTTGATAATTATTTGAATTAGTTACATAACTACCTGATACAATTATATCTGCATAGCCTTTTACAAAATTAATGGTTTCATTATTAATTCCTCCATCTACTTCAATTATAAAATTATAATTATTTCTAATTTTTTTAATTTCTTTTAATTTAGGAATAACTTCTTTAATAAATGTTTGTCCTCCTAATCCAGGCACTACACTCATTATTAAAACTAAATCTATTTTATCTAAATAAGGATCTAATATACTAATATCAGTTTCAGGATTAAGAGCAACTCCTACTTTTATATTATTTTCTTTTATTTTATAAATATATTTTTCAATATTACCAACTTCACTATGAATAGTTATAAATTCAGGTTTTAAATTAATATAATCATCTAATATAGTATCTAGTCTTTTACTCATAATATGTACATCTAATTTCTTATTAGAAATATCATTTATAATTTTAGCTTCATTAATATCAAAAGATGATTTTTCTGTAAAACTTCCATCCATTATATCTAAATGTAAATAATTACTACTTGTTTTATTTAATTTATTTACTGAATCTTTATAATTATCTTTTTCACTTAATATTGAAACTGATATTTTCATATTACTTCTCTCTTTCTTTTTCTAATATAAATTTAGTATAATTTTCATATCTACTATTTAAAATAACATTTTCTTTAACTAATTTTTTTATTTCACAACAATCCTCTTTTAAATGCATACAATCTCTATACTTGCATTTATCTTTATATTCATTAAATTCTATAAAATTATCTCTTATATCCTCTTTAGTCATATTTATAAAACTAAGTGATGAAAAACCTGGAGTATCTGCGACAAATCCATAAAACAAATCATATAATTCTACATGTCTTGTTGTATGTTTACCTCTACCTAATGCTTTTGATATTTCATTAGTTTCTAAATTCATAGACTTTTCTAATTTATTTATTAAAGTAGATTTCCCTACTCCTGTTTGACCTGTCAAAATCGTTACCTTTTCTCTAAATATTTTCTTTAATTCATCTATTTGATTATTTATAAATACTTTATAACCTATTTTTTTATAATAACTTATTATTTCATCTATTTTTTTATGATCATCAAGTAAATCATATTTAGTTATTACTATTATAGGAGTTATATTATTAAATTCAATTATATTTATCATTTTATCAAGCAAATTAGATGAAAATGAAGGTTCTTTCACAGATACTACAATTAGTGCTATATCTATATTACTAACAGGTGGTCTTATTAGTTCATTTTTTCTAGGAAGAATATCTGTAATTATATTTTTTTTTAAATCAACAATAACATTATCCCCCGCAAGAGGAGTAATTTTCTTATTTCTAAATACTCCTCTTGCTTTACATAGTGCTTTTTCCCCATTTTCAAGTCTAACTGTATAATCATTGCTTAAAACTTTTATTATTTTTCCATTCATTATTCTTCCTCTTCTTCATATGGCACCATTCCATTTTCATCTGCTTGCAAATTTTCATCATCATTAGTAGGAGTTTTTTTAGTTATTCTTATTGTTAAAACTGTTCTTTCTGCAATTTCGCTTCCCGCGGCTCTACTCTGATATACAATAGTTCCTTCTTCCTCTTCATCATTTATTACTTCTTCTACCTCTAAAGTAATACCATATTCATTACAAAAATTTTGTACTTCTGATAAAGTATATTTTTCTTTTACAAAATCAGGATATTCTTTTAATATTTTAGGAAGATATAGTGTTATTGAATCACCATTTAACAAACTGCTCCCTGCTTCTACAGATTGGCCTATTATCAAATCTTCTTTACCTTTATATTTCGATTTATCATCTACTATTTGATAATCTATTATTACAGCGAGCCCTTTAACTTCTAGATTTGCCTGTACTTTATTATAATCTTGCCCAGTATAATCTTCTATAATAATTTTATCACTACCAAGTGATTTATATATAGTAATAGTTGCTCCTTTTTTTACAGTTTGTCTTGCTTCAGGTTCTGTTTTAGAAACCTTTCCTTTTTCTACTTCATCTGTATAATCATCTTTTACTTTAGTTGCGACAACTAATCCTGCTTTTTCAAGTTCATTAGTTGCTTCCCTAATAGTTAGTCCACTTACATCAGGTACTTTTACATCAGGTGTTCTAAATATTGTAGGTATTATTACAAATATAAGTAAAATTGCAAATATTAATATAGAACATACTATAATTAAAATTTTAGTAATTTTATTTTTCTTTTTATCATTAAATTCATCATCTGTTATATCTTTAACTATTGGTTTTTCTTCTTCATCATTATTCTTATCTTTTATTTTTAATTCATCTTTTAGTGTATTTAACACTTTTGTTTCATCTAAATCATCTTCAGGATATTTAAATACTATTTTTTCTTCATTTTCTCTATCTATACTAAGCGCACTCGCTAAATCATCATGAAGTTCACGAACATTATTATATCTATTTTTAGGATTTTTGGCTGTACATTTTAGTATTATATTTTCTACAGATTGAGGAACTTTAGGATTAACCTTTCTAATACTTGGCATTGGATCTTTTATATGTTTAAGTGCTATTTCTACAGCAGTTTCTCCTCTAAAAGGCATTGTTCCTGCGAGCATTTCATAAAATAATATTCCTAGTGAATAAATATCACTTTTTATAGTCGATCCTTTACCTGCGGCTTGTTCTGGTGGCAAATAATGAACTGATCCCATTACAGAATTAGTTTGAGTTAAATCTGCAGCATTTATTGCCATTGCAATACCAAAATCTGTTATTTTTACCATACCATCTTCTAATATCATAATATTTTGAGGTTTAATATCTCTATGAATTATATATGAATCATGTGCATGAGAAAGACCATCAGTTAATTGAAGCATTATATCTATTGCCTCAGTGACTGTTAAATGTCCTCTCTTTTTTATTAATTGTTTTAAAGTTTTACCATCTATATATTCCATTACAATATAGAAATTACCATTATCTTCTCCAACATCATACATTTCTACTATATTTGGATGTGAAAGTGATGATGCTGAAAGTGCTTCTCTTTGAAATCTTCTAACAAATTTCTCATCATCTGCAAGATCTCCTCTTAAAACTTTAACCGCAACATTTCTCTCTAATATTGTGTCATATGCTAAATAAACATTAGCCATTCCACCTTCTCCAATAAGTTTTATTATTTCATATCTGTCATTAATTTTTTGACCTTTAGAAAACATTATTAAACACCTTCCTCATCAGTCATTAAGCATGCGATTGATATATTATCAGTCCCACCTCGTATATTACTTTTTCTTATAAGTTTAGTTACTTTTTCTTCTAAAGTACCTGCCCCATAAAGAACTTTTTCTATTTGCATATTATTAAGCATTGTAGTAAGTCCATCACTACATAAAAGAATTCCATCTACATCTGTATCTACATCAAAAATATCTACTTCTGCTGGATTATTAGCGCCTAACGCTCTCATTAGTATATTTTTTCTTGGATGATGTTCAGCTTCTTCTTTAGTTAGTTCTCCAGAATTAACAAGTAAATTTACTAAAGTATGATCTTTAGTTACTTTATATAGTTTTTCTCCTTTAAATACAAAACCTGAACTATCTCCTACATTACCAAAAAGTAAATAATCTTTAGTTAAAAGCGCTATAACAAAAGTTGTTCCCATACCCTTACTTTCTTCATGCACTGCAGTATAAGCAAAAATTGATTTATTTATCTCTGCAACTTCATCTCTTATCCAATTAACCGCATCTTTTTTTTCACCTAAGGACTCTTTTTCTTTAAATTTATTTGTAATATGGTCTATTGCCATTGAAGATGCTACTTCTCCTGCTTTATGTCCACCCATACCATCTGCTACCGCAAGTAAATATTCATTATTTGAATTTTTTAGTATGATTACACTATCTTCATTATGATCTCTAACTTTACCAGTATCTGTTAAGAAAAAAGTTTTCATGTTTTATTCCTCCTTACTTTCAGATCTTAATTGTCCACATGCAGCAGATACTTTTGATCCAAATTCCTTTCTTATTGTTACATTTATATTATTCTCTTTTAGTATACCACAAAATTTAATTATTTGGGAAAAATCTGATCTTTTAAATCCTATATTATTCGTTTCATTATATGGTATTACATTTACATAGCAATTAATTCCTTTTAATAATTTTGCAAGTTCTTTTGCGCAATTATCAGAATCGTTTACATCTTTAAGCATTATATATTCAAATGTAACTCTTCTATTTGTTTTATTAATATATTCTTTTACAGCATTTATAAGACTTTCTATATTATATGCTTTATTTACTTTCATTATTTTATTTCTAATTTCATCATTTGGTGCATGAAGACTTATTGCTAAATTAACTCCAGATAATTCATCTGCAAATTGTTTTATTTTAGGTACTATTCCTGAAGTTGATACAGTAATATGTCTTATTCCTATTGCTAAAGCATACGCATCATTTGCAATATTTATAAAATCAATAACATTATCATAATTATCAAAAGGTTCACCTATACCCATAATGACTATATGACTTATTCTTTCTTTTATATCCTTTTGTACTTCTAAAACTTGAAGAATCATTTCATTTACAGATAAATTTCTTACCTTTTTAAGTCTGCCACTTTCACAAAAAGCACATCCCATATTACATCCTATTTGGGATGAAATACATATACTTATTCCATAATCATGATACATAACTACAGATTCTATTTTGTTTTTATCTTCTAATTCAAATAAATATTTTTTAACAAGTTCATCTTCTTGTTTTTTAACTATTTTAATTTTATTAAAATAAAAATTTTCTTTTATTTTAGTAATAGATTTTTTGTTTATATTAGTGATTTCATCAAATGAATTTATATTTTTCCTATATATCCACTCAAAAATTTGAGTTGCTCTAAACTTTTTATCACCATTATTTATAAAATAATCTTCTAATTTTTTCCTAGTTATTCCATATATACTTTTCATAAAACACTTCCTATTTATAAATTATAACATTTTTTATCGCATATAAAAAGAAAAACACAATCTTTTACATTATATTTTTCTTTACTCTTTACATTTATATTACTTTTTATTTGATAACATTTTATTTTACTATTATTTATATAAAAAGAAAAAAATTGAGTTTTTACTCAATTTTTTTAACATCCACCTTCTTTATCCATTATATTTTCCTCCCATTCTTTTATTAATAATATTATATGCTTATAAGCTTCTTCTATTTCTTAAAAATTCTGGAATATCGTACATATCATCATCAGAATCAGAATCATCATCAATCATATCAATTACTTGAGTACTCATTTTAGG
>CALVQR010000005.1 GCA_944358265.1 uncultured Bacilli bacterium
GAGAGTGGCATTTCTATATTATTAAACAAATTTAATTGTTCTTCTTCTCGCATTTTATCTATTAGTTCATTTTTCGTTTCATATATGAATACTGCCTTTTTACATATATAGTCTTCAATATATTTTTCAGTTTTATCTTTTTCTTTAATAAAATTCTCATTTAAAATCATTTCATAATTAAATGTATTTGCTAAATATGCAATATCTTCTTTTACATTATAATTTAATATATATCCAGCAATCATAGAATCAAAAGTACAATTATCAAATTTAATATTATATTTGTTTAATAAAACTATATTCTTTTTTAAATCATATGTATATTTTTCTTTTCCTTCAAATATGTCTTTATTATTAATAATAAATTCTTTTGTTAAATAATATAAATTATCGCCATCATATACACTAACTCCAATAATATCTGAATCATGATAATTAGATCCATCTGACTCAATATATAAAGCTATTTCATTTTTTAAATTTAAATCTTCTTTTTTATCTATTTTTTTATAACTTAGTTCTTTTTTCTTTTTTTGTACATAATGTTCATCTTTTAAAAAACTATAAAATTCAAGTTCTGAGTACATTTTCTTTAAATTTTCATAATCAGGAGAAGAATATTTTAATTCTTCAAGAGAATATTTTACATCAACCTCTTTATATATAGTTGCGATATCTTTACTCATAAACGCAGAATCTTTGCCATCAATTAATTTTTGTTTGATCGCACCCTTTATATTTTCAATATTATTATATAAATTTTCAATTGATTCATATTGTTGAAGCAATTTTAATGCAGTTTTCTCACCTATTCCTTTTACGCCTGGAATATTATCAGAAGGATCTCCTTCTAAACCTTTTAGATCTATCATTCTAATAGGTTCTATACCATAAGTTTCTTCAAATACATTTTTATCCATTCTTATATAGTCTTTTTGTTTTAATAACTTTACATCAATACGATCACTAATAAGTTGAAGTAGATCTTTATCACTACTTACAATAGTCCCAGTAAAATCATCATGTTCTTCAATTAATCTTGCATATGTACCAATAATATCATCAGCTTCATAATTATCAATTTCAAAGCATTTTATTCCCATTAGAGGTACTAATTCTTTAGCTACTTTAAATTGTTTTTTTAAATCAATAGGGGTTTCATCTCTTCCATCTTTATATTCTTTATATTTATCATGTCTAAAAGTTTTACCTTTATCAAAAGCTACAATCATATATTCAGGATTTTCTTCTTTTATTATTTTATTTAACATATTAACAAATCCATAAAGACCATTTGTAGGGAATCCCTTACTATTTCTCATCATATTTCCAGAATATGCAGTTGCAAAATAACTTCTAAATAATAAATTATTCCCGTCTACTAATATTACTTTCTTCACATTATCACCTACTGAAAATTATTATATCATAAAAATTTGATTATTTTTATCTTTTGAGTATAATATTAATACATTAAAAAGAGGAATGTTTATGAATATAGTAGAATTTAATAAAGATAAAATTATAAAATCTTTTGATGAAGGTGTAGAAAGTAATTTATATTATTATAATAATAATGAGAAAATTGTATTATTAAAATATTTTAAAGATGAAATAAAATTATCAGATGATACAATTAAAATAGATAACAATATTTTACATAACAAAGAAAAAAAAATAGAAATTATATCTTCTTCTCCACTTTTCAAAAACGAAGTAAAAATATTTGATAAAGTATATAAAGATGGCTCTTTTAAAGCTTATACTATGGAAAAAAGTGATTTATCAGAGGCAAATTATTTTATGAGTAAAAAATCAAAAATAAAAATATTAAAATTATTAAAAGAAAAAATAGAAATATTTAATTCAAATGGTATATTTTTAGGCGATATTCAAAATAGAAATATTTTAACATCAAAAGATGTTTCAAAGATTGAATTATGTGATTTAGATAATTTTAAAATTGGTAATTTAGATTTTGATGCAAAACCTTTATATGTTAATGAATTCAATAGAAACTGTAATAATAAAGAATTAGTTGACTGTTATGCATTTAATCTATTTACAGTCTGTTTTTTAACTAAAGTTTTTAGTCCTTATGCTTATGAATATTTAAAAAATAATGGATTACCAAGAGTACTTAATACAAAAGAAAATAGAGAAATAGTAGATAGTATACTTTATTTAGATAATAGTTATCAAAAAAAATATTTAATAGATAATATTAAATAGTTATATGTATATAATTACTTTTTTTGTTAATAATATTATCTGAAAGGATAGATATTATGAGTATAAAAGACTATATAATTCAAAATTTTAAAAATGATGATGAAAATACTATTAAAAATGCGATTGATGAAAGCGTAAAGGAATATAATGAAGATACTCTACCAGGACTAGGAATATTTTTTATGTTAGTATGGGAAAATTCTAATAATGATGAAAAAAATACTATTTTAGAAAAGATTACATCTAATCTAAAATAGTATTTTTAATTAAATTAATTTTCATTTGAATAATTATTATAAATAACTGATAATATTTTTACTTTACAAACTGGAAATTCAAGTATTTCTTTTGCTTTTTTTAATGAGTAAAATTTTATTTTAGCATCTTCTACAGAACATATATTAGTAGTAATATCATAATCAATATTACCTTTTTCTTTTTTTATAAATAAATCATAATCATATTGTAACATGTTAAATAATTGCTTATAAGATAAACCTTCTTTTAAATAGCTAATATATAACTTTACTAATTCATCATTATACATATTTTTTATCCCCCCTATAAAAATCAATAATTTACATCATATTTCTTAAAATATAAAGTTACATATTTCTAAGTTTTGCAGATAGTTTCTTTTCTACATCATTAATTATTTTATTAAATACACTAATAACTTCTTCATCAGTTAATGTTTTAGTATTATCTTCAAAAGTTAAATTAAATGCGATTGATTTTTTATCATTTTCGATATTTTCTCCAGTATAAACATCAAATATTTTAATTTCTTTAAGTAACTTACCACCAGATTTTTTAATTTCTTTTACTAACTTATCTGAAGTCATATCCTTATTAACAATAAATGCTAAATCTTTTTCTATACTAGGATATTTACTTATTTCTTTATATTTTATGCCACCAACACGATTTTCAAATAATTTATCTAAATTAATTTCCATTACATATACTGAATCTTTAGTAACACTTGGATGAAGTTTACCTACTATCCCAACATTTTTACCATTTACTATTATTTCAGCTATTTGTCCATTATGAAACTCTTTAGGAATTACATTTGGAACTATAAAACTATAACGATTTTCATATCCTAAATAATGCAATAACTCTTCTACTACACCTTTAACAATATAGAAATCTACTTCTTTTTCATTACCTAATCCTAAATAATATTTCCCAGTCATAAGTGCTGCTACTTTTTGATTTTCTTTATATTCTTCATCTTTTTTAAAGAAACCTTTACCTATTTCAAATATAGATATATCTTTATTATTATGAGATTTATTATATTCATAAACTTTGTATAAAGATTGAAGTACACTATATCTTAAAGTATTTCTATCTTCAGTTATTGGATCTAGTAAATGAAGTGATTCAAATTCATCTATTGTAAATTTATTTACATCGCTTTCATTAACTAAAACATAAGTTAATGTTTCATTTAATCCAAGATCATACATTTTATTTCTTATACTTCTTATGGTATTATCATAATCATGATTTTTTTCACTAAACTTAGGAAGAGTCCCTTCTATATTATCAACACCATATATACGGCTTACTTCTTCAATTAAATCTTCTTTAATGTTAATATCAAGTCTTCTACTTGGAACACTTACTACTGCATAGTAACTCTTATCTTCATAAGTAAATCCTAATCTTCTAAACACATCTAATATTTCAGTTTTTGATATATTTGAACCTAATACATCATTAATATTTTTATATTCTATTTTTATTTTTTTATCTTCTTTTGTAGTCAAATCATAAGTACACATACCTTTAACTATAGTTGCAGAAGCATATTTTTCAAGTAAATGACAAGCTCTATTTATTGCCATATATGTTCTTTTAGGATCAAGACCTTTTTCAAATCTATTTGATGCTTCACTTCTAACTATTTTTTTAGATGTTTTTCTTACTCTTACTCCATCAAATATTGCAGATTCTATTATTATATTTTTAGTATCATTTTCTACTTCTGTAGTAAGACCTCCCATGACACCTGCGAGTCCTACGGCTTCTTTATCATTCGCAATTACAATGTCATTATCATCTAATATTCTTTCTACATTATCTAGTGTAGTTAATTTTTCACCATTTAAAGCCATTCTAACTGTAATTGAATCCCCTAATTTATCTGCATCATAAAAATGAAGCGGTTGCCCTGTTTCTATCATTACGTAATTTGAAATATCAACAACATTATTAATAGGTCTAATTCCAGATGCAATTAATCTATTCTTAATAAAATTTGGACTTTCTTTTATTTCTACATTTAATACTTTTTTTGCTAAAAATAAACTACAATTATCTGTCTTAATATTTAATTTAAAACTATCATTTATGTCATTGCCAGATTCAGTATATGATAAATCAATATCTTTTACTTTTTTATCATATATAGCTCCTAGTTCATATGCCATACCTAATATGCTAAGTAGATCTCCTCTATCTGGTGTTAACTCAAAATCTATTATTTCATCATCAAGACCCAGATATTTTATTGGATCAGTCCCAATTACTGCATCATGCCCTAACTCTGCAATCCCGTTTTTATCTTCATCTTTCAAAAATTTATTATCAAGGCCAAGTTCTTCAATTGAACAAATCATACCATTTGATTCTACTTTACGTATTTTGCCTTTTTTTATTGTTCCTCCTGGTAATTTTGCTCCATCAAGTGCAACTATTACTTTAATTTTGCTTCTTACATTAGGCGCACCACAAACAATTTGAAGAACTTCACTCCCTATATTTACCTTGCAAACATGTAAATGATCTGAATCAGGATGGTCGGTACATGATATTACTTCTCCAATAATAAGATTAGTACAATCTATTAATTTAGTTGCTTTATCATATTCATTTCCAATTCTTGTCATGTCTTCTGCAATTTGTTTTATTTTTAAATTTTCATCTAAATCTATATAATCTTTTACAAAATTTCTACTTAATATCATTACTATACATCCTTTCTATCAAATTGATTTAAGAATCTTACATCATTTGTATATAAGTATCTCATATCAGGAATTCCATATTTAAACATAGCAAGTCTATCTATTCCAGTTCCAAATGCAAATCCTCCCCATTCTTCTGGATCATATCCATTCATTTTAAGTACATTTGGATGAACTATTCCCGAACCTAAAACTTCTATCCATCCTGTTTGTTTACATAAGTTGCATCCTTTCCCACCACACTTAAAGCAAGAACAATCTACTTCATAAGATGGTTCAGTAAACGGAAAATAACTAGGTCTAAAACGAAGGCGAGTATTTTCTCCAAGCATTTTTTTCATAAATACTTCTAAAGTCCCTTTAAGATCTGCAAGTGAAACATGATTTTCTTTTTTGTCTATTACTAATCCTTCAACTTGATTAAATTGATGAGAATGAGTCGCATCATCTTCTCTTCTATATGTTTTTCCAATGCAAATCATCCTAATTGGTTTACTACCATTATATTTAAGCATTGTACGTGCTTGCACTGCGGATGTTTGAGTTCTAAGTAAATATTTATCTGTTATATAGAAGCTATCTTGCATATCTCTTGCGGGATGACCTTCTGGTAAATTTAATCTTTCAAAACAAAATTCATCGGTTTCAAGTTCAGGACCATCAACTACTTCATATCCCATTGATATAAATAAGTCTTCTATCTGTTCTATTGTGCGATTTAATGGATGTTTACTTCCTCTTTTAACTCTTGTACTAGGAAGTGTTACATCTATTTTCTCACTTTCTAGTTTTCTATTTAGTTCTTCTTCTTTAAAATATTTTAATTTTTCTTCATAAAACGAATTAAATATATTTCTAAGTTCATTAACTTTTTGACCATATTCTTTTTTTTCTTCATTTGGAATATTTTTTATTTCACTATTTAATTGAGTTATTAATCCTTTTTTACCTAAATATTTAATCTTTAATTCATTAAGATTATTTAATGAATCAATATTTTCTATATCTTTTAATAATTCTTCTTTAACATTTTCTATTTCCATTAATATCTCTCCTTTATCTCGCTCATATTTTTAATACTTAATATTTTACTTTTGTCATAAAAATCATTATCATTTGGATTATAATATATAGATTCTATACCTAATATACTTGGAGAATAAACATCTTTATCAAGGTCATCTCCTATCATTACACATTCAGTCACAGTATAAGAACCACACGAATTTATATAACTTTCCTTATTTGGTTTTAAGATACTATCTCCCGCATATATTTCATCAAAATACTCAAATAATCTCATTTTTTTAAGTCTTTCTTTTTGAGGCTTTAAAAACCAATTTGTAAGAACAACTATACTTTTATCTTTATGTTTTAAATATTCTAGTGTTTCTATAACTCCATCATTAATTATATCATCCATGTTAGAATTAATATCAATCCAGCCTTTAATAAAATTATCTGATATATTTATTTTAGTTTCTTGTTTTAGAAATTCACTTAACTGATGAACATCATAATTTTTAAATATACTTTCATATTTTATAAGCAACTTACAATATACTTTGATAAATTTTTCATAATCTTCTTTACTTAATATACTTTTAAAATAATTTATTTCCTTAGAAAAATCGCCTTTTAAAAGAGTACCATCTAAATCAAATATAAATCTTTTTTTCATAAAAAACCTCCTAAAATTAAAAAAATCTATGAATATAAGGACGCATATATGCGCGGTACCACCTTACTTCATAGATATTTCTATGCTCTTAAACCTTTAACGCAGGATTACGTTATAACTTTGATTATACTGCTAAAAGGTGAATTCATATAACAATATTATTAGCTTACACCATCCGCTAACTCTCTTAATAAATATTAATTATATTACTACTCCTTTATAATTGCTTTCAAACAAGTTAATTATATCATATATATTTTATGTTTGGCAACAATTTGTTCTTTATTTAAATTTTGTTTTGTAATATTAATTTATTATCTTGTAAATTTATAGAACTTAATTTTTCACCATCAAATAATAATATATTAGAATCTTTTTCATTAATAATATTAATATTTTCTATATAATCATAATCTTTATTTTTTCTTATATATAAAATTAAATCTTCTCCATAAATTCTTTTTAAATCATCAATTGATTTTTCTTCATGTTGTTTTAATAATTCTTGTAATATATTAATTTTTTCAATATCATCTGTCATAACTGCATACATAAATGAATTATGAATATCTTTTATAGATATAATTTTATCAATATTTTCTAATAATATTTTTGATATTTCAGAATTTATTGAAACTGCTATTTCACTTGGAACCTTATTAGTTTTAAAATAATAATCTTTAAGCCCATTATATGCATTTATACTAAAATTTACTTTTTCTTCTAATAAATTTTCTTGTCCTAATGCAAAATTAGATATTTCTTCAGCTTTTATCATTATATATTTTTCATTTACGGTATTTATTCTCATAATTACTCCTTTTTTTGTAATATTTTAACATATTTTTATATTATTTCAATATTTTTTATTCTATTAATTATATCTCTAGTGGATTTAACTTTTTAAATTAGTAAACTCTATAAAATATTTTCTAAATAACTCATATTCATATTTATTTTTTATATTATTGCTAGCTAAAAAAACTCCTTTAAAGATAATATTATCTTTATTGAAGTTTTTATCTAAAATTATTAAATTTTATATAATATATTTTAATTCTTTAAAAAAATTATAATTACCTATATCTGAAATTTTTACTTTACCATATTCTTGTGGATATCTTATTAATTTTAAATTATTTTTTATTTTTTTTAATAAAATAATCTTTTCCTCTTTATCTTTTATATTATTATACAATTTATCAATTTCATTAAAGATTTTACATAACATTAAAACATATTCATCTTTATTTTTAACATGATAATTAATATTATTTAAAATTGTTACTCCAGTATAATATTCGTCATATAACATAACTATTACATAAAGTCTTGGATCATTATTTCCTAATGATATATAAGTATCCGCTAAAGATGTAATTTTATTTTCAACAATTGCATCTACAAATGTTCTATTTTTATATGTTAAAAATAGACCTGTTTCTATTTTTTTAATTTCTTCATCATTAAAAGTACCACCATAGTTTAAATAATGTATTATATTTCTAATTAAAGAGGTATCCATTTCACCAATTAATTCAAAGTCTTCAGCATACATTGAAGAAAAATATTCTTCTGCTAAACAAAAGTTAAAAGCATAAAATTCTTCTTCTGTTGCCTCAATATCACTTGGATATTGTGCAAAACCTCCAAGATCTAAGCTCATAATTTAAAACCTCCCCTAAACTTTCATTAAAATAAACTTAACTGACTTGTTTCAGGCATTCCTTCAAATATACCCATTAAACGCATCTTATCTATCAAAGTTCCTGATACCTTACATCTCATTTGAAATTCTTCAATAGATATAAATGGTGATTTTTCTCTTTCATCAACTATATTATGCGCAACTGTATCACCAAGACCTTCAATTGAATTAAATGGTGGTATTATATCAGTTTCATTTTCAGCGTTAAAAGTTGTCGCAGCACTTTTATATAAGTCTACATTTAAAAACTTAATTCCTCTTGCAGTAGCTTCTAAACATAAATGAAGTGATTCTCTTGTACCTATATCTTTATTTGATGCATCTCTTCCTTTATTATCTATTTCTATAATTTTTTCTTTTATAGAATTATAACCTTTTATCATTGTAATAATATCTACATCTGTTGCTTTGCAAGAAAGCCAAGATGCATAATAATATACTGGCATATGTACTTTATACCACGCTATTCTAAATGCACTTGTTACATAAGCTGCGGCATGTGCTTTAGGGAACATATATTTTATTTTATGACATGATTCTATATACCAATCAGCAATTCCTGCTTCCTTAAGTATTTTTTCATATTCAACCCATTGATCATGATCTTTAGGTTTACTTGCTCTTCCTTTTCTTACAAATTCCATTATTTTAAATGCAGTAATAGGTTTAAGTCCATTATACATAAGATATACCATTATATCATCACGACATCCTATAACTTCTGAAAATGGTACTACATTATTTTTAATTAATTCTTGTGCATTACCTAACCAAACATCAGTACCATGAGAAAGCCCTGATAGTTTTATAAGTTCACCAAAAGTAGTTGGTTTTGTATCTTCAACCATTTGAATTGTAAATTTAGTACCAAATTCTGGTATACCTAATGTTCCTGTATTACACATTATTTCTTCTTCAGTTACTCCAAGTGGCGCAGGTGATAAAAATATTCCCATAGTTTCTTTATCATCAAGTGGTACTTTTGATACATCTGTATGTGTCATATCTTGAATCATACGAAGTTGTGTTGGATCTGAATGACCTAAAATATCTAATTTTAGTACATCATCTTCTATTTTATGATAATCAAAGTGAGTTGTTCTCCAAGGAGAATTTGGATCATCCGCAGGAAATTGAAATGGAGTAAAATCAAATACTTCCATATAATCAGGTATAACTACAATACCTCCTGGATGTTGTCCTGTAGTTCTTTTAACACCTACGCATCCTTTAGATAACCTTTCTATTTCTACACCTCTTTTTTCTATACCTCTATCTTCAAAATAGCCTCTTGTATAACCATATGCCGTTTTTTCAGCAACTGTACCTATTGTACCTGCCCTATAAACATTATCAACACCAAATAATACTTTAGTATACTCATGTATTGCGGCTTGATTTAAATCTGAAAAGTTAAGATCTATATCTGGCACTTTATCAGCATTGAATCCAAGGAAAGTTGCAAATGGTATATCTTGTCCATCTTTAATCATATCTATACCACAATTTGGACATTTTTTATTTGGTAAATCAAATCCAGATGAATATATCGCACCAAGAGATTTTCCATCTTCTTCAAATATACTACATTTACATTTTGGACATCTATAATGTGCTGAAAGTGGATTTACTTCTGTTATTCCCATCATTGTTGCAACAAAACTAGATCCAACAGAACCTCTTGATCCAACTAAGAATCCATCATCATTTGATTTTTTTACTAGTCGCTGTGCGATTAAGTATATAGGATCAAATCCCGCACCTATTACACCACCTAAACTTTTCTTAAGTTTTTTCTCAAGTTCATCTTTCTCTAAAACATCTTCATTAGTATCTTTTAAATATTTTCTAACTAAATCTTTTACTGCATCTGAGCCTTTTAATATAACATTATGCAAATTTTTAAATCCTTGAGATTCTTTTTCTTCTTCTGTTAAATTTTTGTCTAAATAATATTTAACACTTGTTAAAACAATATCACCATAAAGTTCAGTACCTAGTCTTTCTTCTATATTATATGGAAGTGGATCTCCATACCAATCTTTTGCTCTTTCATATACAAGATCTGTTACTACTCTAGGACAATCTAGATAAGTTTTCCCATCATCTGCTTTTACTCTAGGTGAAAAAGGTACTCCACCTGTCTGAATAATTACATCAAATATATCTACCATATCTAATATTTTATTTGTATTAGTTACTACTATTTCTTTAGCTTTTTCTTTACCTAAAAATTCAAATGCATCAAGCATCTCTTTAGTTGTTCTAAAATGCTGTGTAGGTATTTTACCACCTTTACTATTTCTTATAAGTGGATGACGACCTCTACCTGGCACATTTTGATTTATAATTATTTCTCTATATATTTTATCTTCTTTCTTTAAATGATGTACATCACCAGTTGCTACTATTATCTTCCCTGCTTCTTCAGTAACTCTTACTATTTTTTCTATATTTTTAATAAGCTGTGCTTCATTTTCAAATACAGATGGAATTAATTGACAATATTCATCTACTGGTTGAACTTCAACATAATCATAAAATTTAATAATATTTGCAAGTTCTTCATCACTTTTTGTTGAAGCTGAAGTAAATACTTCACTAAGATAACAACCACTACCAATTAAAAGTCCTTTTCTATATTTTTCTATCTCACTTCTAAGTATTCTTGGTGTTTTATATAAATATTTAGTATTTGCATATGAAATTATTTTAAATATATTTTTTAGTCCTTCTCTATTTAAAGTTAATATATTTATATCATGTGTTTTGCCATACTTATGGATTTCATCTTTTGGCACTAAATTATTAAGTTCACTTATTTTTTTAAAATTTTGATCATGCAATTTTTTTAACATTTTATAAAGTACTAAAGCTGTACCTTCCGCATCATAATTGGCTCTATGGTGTGCATCTTCTTCAAATACTACACCATATCTTTTTGTAATTGCAGATAAACTGTGTCTTGCTTCTCCTGAATCAAGCGCACGAGAAAGTTCTAAAGTATCTATTACTGGATTTATAAATTCTCCTAAATTATATTTTTGATAAGCCATTTCAATAAATGAAACATCAAATTTTGCATTATGTGCAACCATAGGGACATTATTTCCCCCAATCCAGTTTATAAATTTTTTAACTGCTTCTTCTTCATTCATTTTTCCTTCAAGCATTTCATCAGTAATATGAGTAAGCTCTATTATCTTTTGTGGAAGTTTTCTTTTTGGATCAATAAGTTCATCAAACTCATCTATTATTTTTCCACCTTTCATTTTAACCGCACCGATTTCAATAATAGAATCTGCACCACCTGCGTTAAACCCTGTTGTTTCAAGGTCAAATACAACATAAGTTGTATCTAAAATATCATCGTCATTTGCTCTAATTACTATATCTACATTGTCATCAACCATTACAAGCTCACAACCATATATAACTTTAAATGGTTCTTCTCCCTCACCTAGTTCTTTATTCATTCCTTGAACTAAATTAAATGCATTAGGAAAACTTTGTGCTCCATCATGATCAGTAACTGCAATTCCTCTATGCCCCCATTTTTTAGCTTGTTTAATCAGATCTTCAACTGAAACTACCCCATCCATTTGACTCATAAACGTATGTGCATGAAGTTCTACTCTTTTTTCATCTTCTTCATCTTTTTCTTCTATAAATTTACTTTGGATTGGCACAATATTTCTTGCACTTAAAACTAAATCATTCGCAAAACTATCATAAGATACTCTACCATTTATTTTATACCAAGAACCTTCTTTTATTTCAGAATCTATTCTTTTAAAATCTTCTTCATTTCTAAAAAATATTTTAACAAGTAAACTATCTGTTAAATCTGATACTTTTAAAGTTATTATTTTAAATACACTTTTAGTACTTTCAAACAATTCTTTTCCAAATACATATCCTTCAATAGTTACATCATCCATTTCACTTTGAACAGTACTTATTTTAGATGTATCTTCTTTTATATCAAAACCAAGAATTGCATTACTTTCTGGATCTTTTTTAGTAGAAACCATTTTAATTCTTTCTTTTGTTTTTTCTTTTGGAATGCTTTTTTCTTTTTCAAATTTTTTTATTGATTCTAAAGTTTCTTCTTTTAATTCCTTTTCAATTTCTGATTTTATTTCACTTTCCTCTTTAATTAGCTCAACTTGCAAATTAAAAGAGGAAAAACCTATTTGCTTAAACTTATTTATAATATCTTTTAATTTACTGTTTATAACATTTTCTTCGGCCTTATTATGGGCTTCTAGAACCATTCCATTAGTAGTGAATTTTATATCTTTACTTAAAAAAATCATTGATATTGCTTTTCCTAAATTTAAACTTTCTATTACATATGGATAATATTTATTAATTAATGATTTATTTAAGTTAATTACTTTAATAGTATATGTTACCGTATTTAACTCTGGAAATGCATTTTTTAAATTATTGTCAAAACAGGTAAGAGTACTTACCTTTAATAATTCTTTTACTTCAATTACAAAATTCCAATTTAACTTATCTCTAGTAGATATAATTTTTAATATTTTCCCGCCTTCTAAATCACTATAATCTTCTTTATTTAAATTAATTTTACTAAGTAAAAGTTCTAATTTACTATCCATATTACCACCCATCCTGTATATTCATTATACCAATTATTAAAAAACTTATAAAGAAAAAAACAAGAAATTTTTTATTTCTTGTCTTTTTTATTATTTGGCTTATAAGACAAATCCTTTTTATATAAATCTATATCAGCATCTGTTCCATATTTTTTTCTAGTTCTTTTAAATATTGTTTTAATTTTGTTAATGTTTCAATTTTATTAATATTATCAATATAAGTATTTTTTTGAATATCTTCTACTATCGGTTCTTTTATTATTTCTTTCATTAACTTAATTTGCTCGTCTATACTTCTTTTTCCTAATACATATCTATTTACTGCTTTTTTATATGCATTTATATTATAACCACATTCTTTTAATGCTTCCATTAACTTTATTTGCTCTTTTGCAGTTCTTTTTTCTAATACATCTTTATCTACTGCTATAAGATATGCATAGTCATTATAATCACATTTTTTTAATGTTTCTATTAACTCAATTTGTTCATTTATACTTCTTTTTTCTAATACATTTCTATCTATTGCTATTTTATATGTATAGTAATTATAATCATAATCTTTTAATGTTTCTATTAACTCAATTTGTTCATTTATACTTCTTTTTTCTAATACATTTCTATTTATTGCTATAAAATATGCACATTCATGATATTCACATTCTTTTAATGCTTCTATTAATTTAATTTTCTCTTTTGCAGTTCTGTTTTCTAATACATCACTATCTACTGCTATTTTATATGTATAATAGTTATAGTTAAATTTTTTTAATGCTTCCATTAATTTAATTTGCTCGTCTATACTTCTTTTTTCTAATACATCTTTATTTACTATTATTTTGTAAACATTTTCATTATATTTACATTCTTTTAATGTTTCCATTAATTTAATTTGCTCGTCTGCACTTCTCTTTTTTAATATATCTTTATCTACTGCTATAAGATATGCATCTTCTTGATATTTACAGTCTTTTAATGTTTCTATTAACTTAATTTGCTCTTTTGCAGTTCTGTTTTCTAATACATCTTTATTTACTATTATTTTGCAAACATTTTCGTTATAATTACAGTCTTTTAAAATATTCATTATTAAGTCTATATCTTCTTTTGAATATGAATTTAATATATTTAGAAGTTTTTTAATAATTCTATATTTTTAATATTATTTGCAAGTACATTTATTACATTTACTTTCATGTTATTCACCTCTTATTTTCATATTATAAATAATATACCAATAAAAATCAACGATTTTTTAATAAATATTTTTTGCTATTAATTATTCTGGCAATATTCTTATTTGTATAATTTTCATCATCTGTTACTTCTTTTGATACTTTTATTTCTTCTGGTAATTTATCTATATCAATATACCCTTCAACTTCAAGTAAAATCAAATCATTATTAAATACATCTACTCTATATAACACATTATTATTTTCAAAACAATATCTATCTTTAATAAGAATATCACTTCTTTCAGAAATTAAATCATTATATTCTTTTTCATTAATAATTCTTTCAGTTACTATTTTTTCAGATGGATTATTTGTTTTTGATTTAATTGATACATAATATGAAGAACTATTTTCATAATCTATTTTTCTAACCATTACATCTTTTTTATCATTATTTAAATACGTTTGAGTAATTAATAATTTTCTTGCATAGTTTTTTAAATATTCATTATCTACTTTATCTACTAAAAATTTTCTTTGTTTAACTTTTGATATGTTCCCTCTTACTGCCTTATCAATTTGATAAATAACTCTATTAATTTTTTCATCAAATGAAGTACTATTATCTATTATAATATGATGTGGAAAACCTAAATAACATTTAAGTGTTTTATCATCCTGCATTATTGCTTCTTCTTTTGTTTCACTTCTTGCTTTATTATTTTCTAAAGTATAAACATCTGTTCCTTTGGCTGCGGTTAATAAATGAATAGCCATATCATATCTATTAATAATTTCTGACTCTGTCATATTAAATTCATCAAGTAATTTATTAAACTCTATCTCACTTACATAAGATTTATTATCAAGTATACTTCTATCATATAAAACTATAATATCTTTATTTTTATTATTATTTATATAATTATCAATTAATCTTTCTTTTAAAAGTTGATAAGAAAATACATATCTTTGAAATTCATACATATCTATTTTATTTTCACCAAATGGTTTAATACCCATATTTATAAGTTCCGTTGCTGTTTCTGGAACCACTAACACTATAAAACCTTCTTCACTAAATTTTCTTTCTATTTTAGATATTGATGTACTTTTACCTGCGCAAGGCCCACCAGTTAAAACTATTTTCTTAATCATTATTTATTCCTCCATTAAATAGCTTAAATCCTTATTATTTTAGTTTATTACTTAATCTATATTTTCTTTATTTACATATATTCCCTCCTGTTTGTGTATTTTATACACGTTTAATTTGTTTATAATAATGCATATTTTGCATTTCTACTTAAATTTATATAATTTTGCAGGTTTTTTACCTTCAAAATTAATTACTTTATTAGTATCTTCTATTACTCCATCATTTATTAATTTTTTTCTAAAATTTCTTCTATCAAAAGTTTTATTTAATATTGTTTCATATACTTTTTGAAGTTCTGGGAGTGTAAATTCTTTATTAAATAAATTTTTAAGTATATCCGTTTCAAATATTTTTTCTTTTAATGTTTCTAACGCATCATTTAATATTTCATTATGATCATATGCAAGATTTGGAATATTATTTATATTAAACCAATCTGCATTTGAAGTTTTAAGTGTTTCTTTAAGTATATTTACTCTATTTGAATCAATAACACCTATATATGATATAGCAACCATTCTAAAAACGGGAGATCTATTTATTTTCCCATATACGTTAACTAAATTAAGACGAATATTTTCTATTCCTGTTTTTTCTTTTAATTCTCTTTTTAAACCATTTTCTAAATCTTCATTGTTATATAAAGCTCCTCCTGGAAGCGCCCAATAATCTTTATATGGTTCATTACTTCTTTTAATTAATAATACTTTTGTTATACCCTTTTCTACAGTAAATATATTAATAATTAAATGTATACCTTGATTTTTATATAATGGATTATTTACCTGCATATTATCACCATAATTATATTATATGTGTATTTTATACACTTGTCAATAATTTTTTTATATAATTAAAAAACTTCTAAAATATTATTTTTTTAGAAGTTTTTTCACTAATTTTCTTCTTTTATTTTTTTAATTTTTCTTTTTATAAGTAATATTAATTCCATAGGTACGTTAATTTTATTAAGTACAATTAAACTAGATTGAAGTTTAGTAATTAAACTAACATTATCTTTTATATATTCTGCTTCTTTTTTATAATCAAAATTAGTATCTTTATATTCAGAAACAAAATTTCTTATATACTCTTCTATTTCTTTTAATA
Source organism: uncultured Bacilli bacterium (assembly GCA_944358265.1). Classification (GTDB taxonomy): domain Bacteria; phylum Bacillota_I; class Bacilli_A; order RF39; family UBA660; genus CAG-433. The sequence goes on from CALVQR010000005.1 coordinate 16,678, forward strand.
TATATACTTTTAGATCATACTCATCCATTTCTTGAACTCCATAATATGCTTCTATTAAGCATCTATACTGATCTATAATACTCATTATTTAATCTCCAAATAATCATCATAATTCATCATCTTATCTATATATTTACCATCTTCTTTAAATTCTATTATTCTATTTGCAACTGTTGATAAAAGTTCATGATCATGTGATGAGAAAAGAATTGCACCTTTAAAATTTTCCATACCTTTATTTAATGATGTGATCGATTCAATATCTAAATGATTAGTAGGATCATCCATTATAAGTACATTTGCTCCACTAAGCATTAATTTACTCATCATACATCTTACTTTTTCTCCACCTGATAATACTTTTACCTTTTTAAGTGCTTCATCACCTGAAAATAACATTCTACCTAAAAATCCTCTTATAAAAGGTTCTTCTTGATTAGTTGAGAATTGTTTAAGCCAATCTATTAAATCCAAATCATTTTCAAAATACTTATCATAATTTTTTGGAAAATAATCATATTTAACAGTTGTCCCCCACTTTATTTCACCTTCATCAGGATTAATTTCACCTGTGATTATTTTAAATAAAGTTGTAATAGCAAGTTCATTAGTCCCAACAAAACCAACTTTATCGTTTGTATTAATAATTAAATTCATATTTTTTAAAACTACTTCACCATCAATAGTCTTACTTATTCCTTTAAGTTCTAATACATCTTTCCCTAATGTTCTTTCTACTTCAAAATTAATATATGGATATCTTCTAGAAGATGCTTTCATCTCATCTAGTTCTATTTTTTCTAGAGATTTTTTTCTACTTGTTGCTTGTTTACTTTTTGATGCATTTGCGGAGAATCTAGCAATAAAATCTTTTAACTCTTTTATTTTTTCTTCTTTTTTCTTATTTTGATCTTTCATTTGTCTTAATATTAACTGACTTGACTCATACCAAAAATCATAATTACCTATAAATAAAGTAATTTTACCATAATCTATATCAAGCATATGTGTACATACTTTATTTAAAAAGTGTCTATCATGTGATACAACTATTACTGTATTATCAAAATTAATCAAAAATTCTTCAAGCCACATTTTAGCTTCTATATCTAAATAGTTAGTTGGTTCATCTAATATAAGAATATCTGGATCTCCAAATAATGCTCTTGCAAGTAAAACTTTCACCTTTTCAGGTCCAGATAATTCTCCCATTAATTTATTATGATAACTTACATCAATACCAAGGCCACTTAAAAGTATCGCTGCATCACTTTCTGCATTCCAACCATTAAGATCTGCGAATTCTGCTTCTAATTCCCCTGCTTTTATACCATCTTCTTCAGTAAAATTCGTTTTTGAATATAAGGCTTCTTTTTCTTTCATAATACTATAAAGTTTAGTATTACCCATTATAACAGTTTCAATTACATTTATATCATCATAAGCATTGTGATCCTGCTTAAGAACAGATAATCTTTCTCCTTTAGATATGACAACATCCCCTGTAGTAGAATCAATTTCTCCACTTAATACTTTTAAAAATGTAGACTTACCTGCGCCATTTGCCCCTATTACTCCATAACAATTACCTTTTTCAAATTTTAAATTTACATTTTCAAAAAGTACTCTTGTATTAAATTTCAAGCTTAAATTATTTACTTGTAACAAAATAATCACATCCTTTTTAAACCAACACTTCCATTTTACTTTATACACAAAATAAAAGCAAGAAAAAAGCATAAATAAATTTATTTATGCATAGTTATTCTACAATATATAATCCGTATTTATCTATCTTTTCAGAAGTTTTCATAACTATTATAAATGCTTTATCTTCTTTTATATTAATTTTTATATCTGAAATTAATACATTATTAATCTTCTTTATTTGTTCTCCTTTAAAATTTATAACTTTTATATATTTATCTTTGTTATTATTTATAAATATTACATTTTTAAATGATTCAATAATATTATTTTCATCATAAGTTATTTTTTCATTTTCTTTTAATTTATACTTATAAGTTTTATCTTTATCAATATTATATATATACACTAAATTATTTTCTAAATATATATAACTATCATTTATTTGTTTTAAAGAGTTATTATCTTTAACTTTTAAAACCTCTTCCCCTTTATCATTTAATATAACCATATTATTTTTATCATCAATATATTTATATAATATCTCATCATTAATAGTAACCAATGATGCTTTTTCATCACTTAATGTTGTTTCTTTTTTTACTGAATATAAAATTAGTGAATCTGTTTTATTTTTTCCTATAATAACATCTTTATCAACAATAATAACATTATTATCTGATTTATATAATTCTTTATTATCTTTATCAAGTACTATATATTTATCTTTTTTTATTACTTTATATCCACCTTCATATCCTACAAAAGATGTAAATATATCAGATGTAAAATATACTATTTCTTTTTCTTTTAAATCATATATTATTGATTTTCTAGCATCACACATATTTGTAGAACAAAATATTTTTAAATACTGCTCATCTGCTGCTTCTAATTTTGAAATATCTGAATAAAAATTATCTTTTTCTTTATTATAATTATATATTTTTATGTACTTATTATTTTTTATATTTAATACTCCAAATGATTTATCTTTTATATTATCTACTAATATTTCTTTCTGATTATCTTTATATATACTCTCTTTATATAATTTATATTCATCTTTGTCAATTTTTTCTTCTATTTCATCTATTATGTTATCTAAATCATATTCTAATTTTTCTTGTTTTCCGTTTTTATTTAATATATATTTTTTTTCTTTACCATTTTCTTTTTTAGTAATTATATATTCATATTCATTCTCACTTACATCATAACTATTAAAATCATCGCCAATTATTTTCTCTTTATCAAAATCATAATAATTATATACAGAATTTTTTTCATTTTTTACTATTGCATATAATATATTTTGTTTTTCATCTGCTACTAATTTAGAAATTTTATATCCTTCAAGTATTTTATTACCTTTTGAATCTAATATATAAATTTTGTCATTTGTTTTTATTTGTATATATTTTCCATCCAAATATAAATTTATATCAATTATATTATCATAAATTATTTCCCCTTCTTTATTAATAATAGAATATTCTTCTTTGTCATTTGTTATTTTTACAAGATTATCATTTAATACTTCTAATTTATTTTTTGTCTTATAAATCACTTTACCTTTTCTATTTTTTATATAATATTTTTCTACATTATTTTTTGATATATAATATTTATCCCATATTTCAATTGGAATTTCATTATTTTTATTATTATAATTTGCAATTTTTTTGCCATTTACATTATAAATTATTATTTTATATTTTGATGATTTATCTTTTTTAGTAGCAATAAATCCATTACAAGTTAAATCAATGCACTCTAAACTATCATGTTTTGTACTTAATAGTCTTCTAACACCTGACACTTCTTCATCTTTTTTAAATTCATCAAATAAAAATTTACCGCCTAATACTGCTGAGGCTAAGATAATACTTGATATAACTATTTTAATTAATATTCCCGTGTTTTCTAGTTTTAAATCTTTTTTATTCATATTAATCAATCCTTTTATCTTAATTCCAAAATTTCAGAATTTAATATTATTTTATAACACCTATTATCTTATCGTCTACAACATCTATTTTTTTATAATTTGAATTTTTAGATAATCCAGGCATAGTAATAACATTTCCTATATATATTAGTATAAAACCTGCGCCATTTTTCACTTCAACATCTGTTATTTTTAAATCATAATCTTTTGGATAACCAAGCAATTTAGAATTACCGCTTATACTTGTAGGATTTTTTGAAATACATATTGGTAAATTTCTAAAATTATTGTTTATAAAATCTAATTTATTTTTTATATTTTCATCTATTATTATGTTACCTGCGTGTAATACTTTTTTACATAATATATCTATTTTTTTATAAATATCATCATTTAAATCATATAAAGTTTTTTTAGTGGTTTCATGTTCACAAATATCTATTATCTTATTTGCAATATTAATAGATTTTTTAAAATCACCATTATATAAATTACTTACTTCAAAAGAAATATTATTATCATCTAAATAACTTTTTAAATAATTTATATCTTCTTTTTTATCATCATCAAATTTATTTAAAATAACTAAAATATTATCCGTAAATCTTTTCATATTCTCTATATGAAATTTTAAATTATCTATTCCTTTTTCTATATTATCATTACCATTATACTTTAATGACTTTATAGTTGTATTTATTATTACTAAATTTGGATAAATATTCCCTTTTCTACACTTTATATCAAAAAATTTAAGTGCGCCCATATCACTTCCAAATCCTGCCTCTACAATAGTATAATCTGATAATTTAAGTGATAATTTAGTTGATATTAAAGAGTTACATCCATGTGCGATATTAGCAAAAGGGCCTCCATGGACAATTGCAGGATTACCGTATAAAGTTTGTACTAAATTAGGTTTAAATGCATTTTTTAAAAGTGCAAGTACAGCTCCTGTACAATTTAAATCTTTAACATATATAATACTATTATCATTTGTATATCCTACAATTATATTATCAATATTATCTCTTAACTCTTTTAAATCATTTGACAAACAAAGTACACTCATTATTTCTGAAGCTGCGGTTATATTAAATTTTTCTTTTCTATCTGTCTCTTTTAAATACACTTCTCTAAGTGCCCTATCATTCATATCTAAACATCTATTAAAAACTATTCTATCTTTATCTAAATTAAGTTCATTCCCTTGATATAAAATATTATCTATTACTGCACATATTAAATTATTTGCACTTGTTATTGCATGCATATCTGATGTAAAATGAAGATTAATTTCTTCTTCTGGAACTATTTTAGAACATCCTCCTCCAGTTGCACCTCCTTTTACTCCAAATACTGGACCAAGTGATGGTTCTCTTAAAACTACTATACTTTTTTTATTAACATAATTAAGTAAATCACAAAGCCCAATTGCAAGCGTAGTTTTCCCTTCTCCATAAATAGTTGGACTTATTGATGTTACTAATATTAATTTACCATTTTTAATATCAGGAATTTTTGTATCTATTTTTGCAATATATTTACCATAATTATATAAATCATCTTCTTTTAAATTTATCTTTTTTGCAATATTATTTATATTATTCATTTATTTTCTCTTCTTTCATAATTTATTTTATAAATTTACCACTTTCTGATAAATAATTATCATCTAATATATGCCAAATTATTATCAATTATCAACTCTAAATAAGTTGCTATTCCATTTATCACAGATTTTTTTATCATTTCTTCATTTGAAACTATATCACTAAATACCATGAGTACTCATCCCTTTTAGCTGTATTTTTTCACTATCTTTATTTACAAGTGTATTATTTTCTTCTTTAACCACTCATTATCACTTGCTAAATTTGTTTTTCTTCTTCTTTTATTTCAGTAAAATTATTATTTAAATTCACTTTTTTATTTGTTTTATTAAACATAGTAAAAAAAATAACGCATATAAAATTGTTATATAAAAGTAAATACTTTTTTCATTAAATCACCTATTATATTATATCAAAAAAGATGATATTTTAAAATATCATCTTTAGTGCTAATCGAAGTTCTTTTACAGCCTATTTTTTAATTTATTTTCATTATTTATTTTTAGTAATTCTTATTTTTCCTTTAACATAATTTCATTGTTAAATTTATTCCAATAATTTTTTACATTATTATAAATTATTTGTTTTTTTCTGGTGAAAGAGTTAACTTTTTACACGCAGGTGCTAGTAAATGTGAGTTTTCAAAAATTCGAGAACCAGAATGATTCTGTTTTTCTATTAAAGAAACAGACAAATTTCTTCCAGGAAATGTATCAACCTTTAATTTTCCAATTTTTTGATTTTTAATTTTTGTTTTAAGCATCGTTTTACTCCTTTATAAATTATTTTTTCATATATTTTAAAAAGATTTTATCACTTACTATATTTAATGTCAATATAACTTTATATACACTTATTTTATGCCTATTATAAAAATTTCTCTAAGTTAAGTAAATATTATTATATCGATTATTTACAACTTCAAAATCAAGTATATAAAATAAATTTCTAATATATTCTTTCTTATCAGTATTATATTGAAGATAATATGAATGTTCCCACATATCTATTACCAAAAGAGGTATAAAGTCAATTAAAATAAGTTCTTGATGTTTTTCTATTTGTATTATTAATAGTTTATCTAAAAATTTATCATATCCAAATACTACCCATCCTGGGCCTTCTATATTTAAAAGTGCTGCATTAAGTTCATCAATAAATGCATCATATGAAACAAAATCTTTTTTTATGTGATTAACAAGTTCTGTACTTAACAGTGTTTTATTAGGCATAGGTGTTAAATTTTCGAAAAATAAGCTATGAAGTATATAAGCATTGGAATTAAAAGAAAATCTTTTAGATAAAGATTGTATATTATTAAAATTATCATTCTTTCTATCTACATCAAATTCATTTATTATTTTATTTAAATTATCAGTATAACCTTTATATAAAACATTATAATGATAATTAAACATATCACTATTATAATAAGGTTCTAAATCTTTATAATTGTATTTAAGTTTTATCATAGTATACATATATTTCACCTATTTTAAATATATGACTTGTTTAATAACAACTTGATAAAATAAAAAGTAGAATTTCTATCTACTTTATAAATTACAAAAATTATCTATGTTATCTTTATCATATTTTTGATTTTTAATTATCTTAAATATTTCATTATCTTTATTTACATTACATCTAACCACATCATAAAATAATGTATCATAATATATAACATTTTCTCCTGAAATTTTTACTAATGAAAACCTTGGCGCTTGATGAATAATAACGACACCAAGATAATCTATTGTCATTAATACCAATACAAATATTAAAAAATAACTAAAATTACATATTAATCTTTTCGAATATGGTAATTTTTTTGTAAATTTACTAACTCCAATTAAAGAAATTATAACTCCAAAAAGAGAATAGATAGATTCCCAACTACTTTCACTAGGAAATATTGCAACAGCAATAATCGAAATTAAAACCCCAAAGGTTATTAATATCAAACCAATAAAATTATTTTTATTTTCAATTTTTTTATTAGTATAGTCTATTGTATTAATTATATTTTCTTCTAATTTTTCTTGATATTCTTTTTCTTTTACTTTTTCACCACTCATCAAATCATTTAAAGAAATATTAAGCTCATTACACAGTGGTCTAAATAGTGATAAATCAGGCATATTTCTTCCGTTTTCCCAATTACTAATAGATTTTTCTGTTACACCTAATTTTTCTCCAAGTTCAGATTGTGTCATCTTTCTTTGTTTTCTACATTCAGCAATAAACTTTCCTATTTTTTCTTGATTCATAATTTTTTTCTCCTTTCACATTAACATCATATAATGTAAAAGCTATTTTTAACAGGAAACAATACTAGAGTTTTACAAACTAATATTATTATAAATAAGAATAACTAGTAATATAATTACTCTTATCAAATTTGTGATTTATTGTTTACTTATTTTTTGATGACTGCCTTATTTTTTCATGGTAAAAATAATTAATTATAATTGGTTTGTCAGTTGGATTTTTCAAAAAAGGTTCTTTATCAATTACATACATAAATCCATTTTTATCACTATATTCACTTACTTTTTTATCTAATTCTTCCCAATATGACATATCTTTTTTAGTATATATATTTGTATATAATTCTTTTAATTCTGGATATTTTTTATTTATATAATTAATGATGTCAGATTTAAAAGTTCCTCTTAGGTTAAGATTTTCAAGCCATATATAATCACAAAAATCTTTTATTTCTTCTATTATTGAAAATACATCTGTAATTCCTGGAAATATTGGAGATATAAAACAAGTTGTTCTAATGCCAGCATTATGAATTTTTTTCATTGCTTCAATTCTACGTTTTATTGAAATTGCATTATCCATATCATTTTTAAAATTTTCATTTAGTGTATTTATAGACCAAGAAACAAGAGGATTAGGATATGTTTTTATTAAATCTATCGCTCTTACAGCTAGCGCTGATTTTGATGTGAGTATAAGATTTATTTCACTCCCTTGCATTTCTTCTAAAAATGCTCTTGTTCTTTTATATTTTCCTTCAAAATAATTATAGCCATCAGTAACAGAACCAACAATCATAGTTTGTCCTTTATATTTTTGTGGATTTTTAATCTTATTCCAATATTTAACATCTAAAAACATTCCCCAATCTTCTTTATGTCCTGTAAATCTTTTCATAAATGCTGCATAACAATAACGGCAACCAAAAGGACATCCTATATAAGGATTAATAGAATACCCTGCAATGGGTAAATTAGATTTTGTTAAGACAGAATCAACTTTTATTTCCTTAACTACAATATTTTTTAAATCATTCATTTTCGCGCCTCCAAATTTTTTAAAATTTTAATTAGCAAATTTTCAAATAGTTCTATTTCTTCTGGCGTAAAATCTTTATAATAAATACTACTTATTTTATTAGATACTGTATTGTATTCTTTTTCTAAATTTAAAGCTTTTTCTGTTAACTTAATTTTTGTACTTCTTTTATCTAATTTATTTTCTATTTTTTCAACCAAATTTTGTTTTTCCATTCTATTTAACATACTTGTTAAAGATGTTTTTGCAAGGCCTGTTGACATAGATATTTCCTTTATTGTAAGTTCTTTTTTATTCCAAAGAGAATATAAAATAACACCTTGTGACCCATTAAATTCACCTATATTTTCTTCTTTTAGTAATTCATTAAACTTTCTTCCACCAATCTTATGAATCCTACTAATTAAATATCCCCCATTATACATTATTTATCCCTCTAAACTCTTTAGGAAACTCTTGTATCATCTCATCTTCTTTTAATATTCCAAGTAAATCTTCTTTCATAAAAACTGGAATATTTTTTTCCTTAGCTTGATTATAAATATTATAAACCCATTCTTTTTTTGATACTGATTTATTTTTTCTATTTCCTGTTTCAGTTCCAATTACTATCCAAGAAATATTAGTTAAATCAAGCTTCCCAATATCATCAAACATTGGTTCAAAAGTAATATGATAGTGTTTTGCTTTGATATTATTTCTTAAGTCATCAATTTTAAATTTTTCTTTAGAAGAAGTAACGGTAACACCAAACCAACCATTATCTGGAGTAACATCTAACTTAATCTTATCTGGTCTTTTTGTTAGGAATATATATTGTGTTTTAGAATTTTCACTCATTTTATTAAAAACTTTAACTAACCATTCATCTTCCCACCCTGATAGATCACTTTGCCCTGTTAATAAATAAGCTTTATACTTTTTATTATCTAACATTTTTAATTTATTTTCAAAAAATATTGGGTTATTAAAATCTTCTATTGTATGAAATCTGTTATTGTTCATTCTTGCATAACAATAAAGACAACCTATATCACAACCAATAACTATATTTATATTTTTTATACTATCTTTAATATACTGCATTTTAATCACCTATAAATATAATACTATATAGTATTAAAATATGCAATAAAAAAAAGAATTTAAGAACTGTTTTGAATTATGAAAATATTATTCATAATCATCTAAAAAACTATATTCTTTTCCATCTTTTTTATATCTTACAATTGTATCTAAATTTACATTTTCTAAAGCTGTAAAAATATTAACATCTACATTTTTATTTTTTTCTTTAATTCTTTTATTAAATATTTCATTTCATATCTTTTTGAATCTCTTTCATCTTTAGAATATTCTTCAGTAAATTTACAAGCACAATTTAAAAATTTTAATTCATTAAAATTCTTCCAAGCAATTATATCATCTTCGTGAATTAAATAAAGTGGCCTTATAAGTTCAAGTCCTTCAAAATTAATACTATGAAGTTTAGGCATCATTGATTTTATTTCACAACCATAAAACAAATTTAAAAGTATTGTTTCTATAACATCATCAAAATGATGTCCTAAAGCTATTTTATTACATCCAAGCTCTTTTGCTTTACTATATAAATATCCTCTTCTCATTCTTGCGCATAAATAGCAAGGATTTTCTTTAGAAACTTTATCCGCAACTTCAAATACATCTGATGAAAATATTTTTATAGGTATATTTAATAATTTTGAATTTTCTAAAATTAACTTTCTATTTTCCTTATTATAACCTGGGTCCATACATATAAATTCACATTCAAATTTAATTTTTCCATGATTTTTAATTTCTTGGAATAATTTAGCCATCAAAAATGAATCTTTACCACCTGAAATACATACAGCAATTTTATCATTTTCTTTTAATAACTGATATTTATCAAGAGCTTTAACAAAAGGTCTAAATAATTCTTTTCTATATTTTTTTATTATACTTCTTTCTACTTCCTTATATTTTTCCATCTTAACCTACCAATTTCTTATATACATCATCAAATACTTTTAAAAATTCATCTAATTGAGTTTTAGTAGATAAATGAGATAAGCTAATTCTAATTGATGATTTTGCTCTTTCTGCATCTTTTGTAATCGCATAAATTGTTTTAGATATATTTTTATCACTAGAACATGCAGATTTTGTACTAACATATATTTCTTTTTTTTCTAATTCTTTTGAAAATTTACTTGAATCAATACCTATTATTGATATATTTAAAATATTTAATATAGAATTATTAGTACTATTAAAATATACATTTGAATAATTTGATAATTTATTTTTCAAATATTCATTTAACTCTTTTATATATTTATTATTTTTATCCATATTATCAAGTGCAATTTCTAATGTTTTTTTAATAGATAATATTAAGGCAAGAGGTGGTGTCCCACTTCTATATTTACTTGTACTTTTTCCACCATGTATAAGTGGAAGTAATTTTACATTTGATTTTTTTATTAAAACTCCAATACCATTTATTCCATAAAATTTATGTGGTGAAAAAGTTATCATATCTACATTTTCAAAATTAATATTTACTTTACCTATACTTTGAGTTGCATCCGTATGAAAAACTACATTATCATACTTACTTAAAACGCTCCCTATTTCTTCTATATTCTCTATTATACCAGTTTCGCTTTCAACACTAGTTATACTAACTAATGTTTTTTTATCATCTATTAAACTTTCAAGTTTTTCTACATCAATTTGTCCTTTTTCATTAACTTCAAGAATATCAACATTATAACCTTTATTCATTAAATAATTTACTGGAGCAATTACTGATGAATGCTCTATATCTGTTGTAATTATATGACAATCTTTATTAATTTCTGCAAAACCTTTAATTGCTAAATTATTTGATTCTGATGATCCACTTGTATAAATTACATCTTCTAAATTACAATTAAAAATTTTTGAGAGATATTTAGTAACCTCATCTATTTTTGTTTTTGATTCTAATCCTAGTTTATGTACTGAATTAGGATTAGCAAAATATAGAATATTGTTTAAGTTAAAATCTTCTAATACTCTTTTATCAACTGGACAATTTGCGGCATAATCTAAATATATCATAATACTCAACTCCATCTATATTTTATCATAATTTTTTAGCTTTAAAATTTTATTTGTATTAATATTCTCTTTGTAGTCAATTTTCTTTATAAAATTAGGTATCGGTATAATTATATAAAATCTATCTAAATCATATTTATTATATGTAAATATTTTTCTAACACATTTATATTAGCAATAAATGTTTCTGTATTTATAGTATCACTATAACTCTCTAGGCTACCAATTAAAATTACTATCAATATCGTATTTATTTATATTAAATTGTGATGAAAAAATTACTTCATCAGTAGATATTATTATATCATTATATTCTACAGAAAATTCTATAAAATTATCTTTTGTGTTTTATTCATCAATAATTCTATATTTCATATATTACTTCCTATTCAAATACAAAAGATAATTTCCCATCATCTTCTAATTTTAATTTAGCAGAAAATTCTTTATTATTTTTAGATATAAATCCATCTATTTTTTGAGATATTTTATTTTGAAGTATTTCTTTGGCAATATTTTTACCTATTACTCTCTTACATATATTCATACTTATTTTAAATTTGCATCCTTCTTTATACCCTGTGCATCCATAGTTATATTTACCTTTTATTACATCTTTTCCACATAATGGACAAGTCCCTATTTTCTCTTTATAAAAACCTGTATCAGAAGGAGAATTTACGCTATTAAATACTTCTTTTATTTCATCTTCAGTAAGTTTTACTACATCAGATACTTTTATATTACCTTTATAAACTTGTTTTAATCCTTTACCCAATTCACTAGTTTTATATTTATCCATACTTATATTCATATTTGATAAAGATTCAATTAAATATTTACCTCCTGGAAGTATATAATATACATCTTTTTTTAATTCTATATATTTACTATTTATTGCATTATTTATAATACCTGTCCTTGTTGCTTCTGTACCAAGTTCTAATCCTTCAAATATTGCTTTATAATCTTCAGTATCATCATCTTCTTCTTCATTTAATTTCGCTTTATCTTCTTTAAAAGGATTTTTTAAATAATTATTAAGTGTTTCAATAGTATAATGTTTTGGAGCAGATTTTTTCTTTTCTTTAGGGGAAAAATTTATATTTATAATATCTCCTACATTTAAATTAGGAAGAATTTTATCATTTTTAGAATATTCATCATATTTTGTCCATCCCTTTTCAATTATTACATTACCTTTTAAAGTAAATTCTTCATTATCTCCTACTTTTATTTTTATTTCAGTTTTTTCAATTTTACACTCCTCAGTTGCAAAAACTGCTGCAAATCTTCTCATAACTGCAGTATATACTTTTATTTCATCATCTGTCATATTTTCTTTTTTAGGAATTTTATATGTTGGAGTAAGCGCAGAGTGTGATTCTATTTTACTATCATCAAATATAGTTTTTTTATCTTTAAATTTTACGTCGTATCCTAATTTAGATACAATTTCTAATATTTCCTTTATTTTACTTTTTTCATTAGTTGCAAGATATTCTGAATTAGTTCTTGGATATGTTAAATAACCTTCTTCGTATAATTTTTGTACAATAGAAAGTGATTTGTCCATGGGCATTTTATATTTTTTACCTAAGTAGTTTTGAAGTTTAGTAAGAGAATATAATTTACCTGGCGATAATGTATCTTTTTTTACATTTTTACTTATTACTATAGCCTTTTCTTTATTGTACTTTTCACATAATTTTTTAGCATTATTTAACTTTTCTTTTGCAAATTTTTCTTTAGAAGTAAGTTCTACTTCTTCCCCATTTGTTATCTCATTTGATACTATTCCATAATAAATATCTGGGACAAATTCTTCTATTTGTTTATCTCTATCATATATTGCTTTAACAATAGGAACTATTACTCTACCAACTCTTAAAAGAGTTCCTGTTTTAAGAGTTGCATATCTTGTTAAATTAACTCCATAAAGCCAATCTACATAAGTTCTAGCAAAACCTTCATTAGCAAGATTATCATATTCTTTTTCATCTTTCATATTATTTAATGCTTCATTTACTGTTTTTGTAGTTTGATCAGGAAGCCATAATCTTACTTTTCTTTTTTGAGTATTAAGAGTATTATCCATACACAATCTAACAATTATTTCTCCTTCTCTATCAGAGTCTCCTGCATTTACTACGGTATCTACATCTTCTCTATTAATAAGCGTTTTTATTATGTTAAATTGTTTTAAAACTCCATCATCTACTTTTTTATTTTTCTCTTTTTTTAAATTAAACTTAAATTCTTTTGGAAAAAAAGGTAAATTATCTATTTTCCATCTTTTATCTTCTGTATTATCATAATCTTCTATATCATAAAGGGTAAATAAATGACCAAAAGCCCATGTAACTAAATAATTTTCATTTTCAAAATAACCATCATTCTTCTTCATATTACCAATTGCTGAAACTATATTTCTAGCAAGTGATGGTTTTTCTGCGATTATTAGTTTCATATATTTACCTCCTATAATATTATCTTTTTAAAATAATTTCAGTATTAATTTTTTTATACTTTTCGAAATTTATTTCAAATTTTATTTTTTCTTTAATAAAATTATATAGTTTTTCTACTATTTTAAAATTATTAAAAAATAGATTTATCTATTATTATTAATTTTTAAATAAACCTAAACTTATTTTTAAATCATAATTTATTTGGTTTTATTTAATATTATCTTCTAGTCTTTTCACTATAAAGCTTTTTCTGCATTATTATTATAATAGATTTTGAGTGAAACTTCAATATTCTTATAAAACAAAATAATATGACAATAGTCATATTATTTTTAATGTTTTTGATGTATCCCCAGTCTATTTCTTATTGCATTTTCTGCCTCTTCTACATCGTTAAAATATATAGTTTTATCTTTTAATTTTTCATATGTTTCATTTCCTTTTCCTAGAATTAATACAACATCATTTTTCTCTGCAATATTAATTGCTCTTTGTATAGCTTCTCTTCTATCTATAACTACTTCATAATTATCTTTCTTTATATCCCTTATAATATCATTAATTATATCTTTAGGATCCTCACTTCTAGGATCTTCATATGTAAAAATCGCATAATCACAATTTTCTGAAACTACTTTACCCACTTTTGGTCTTTTTGATTTATCTCTTTCTCCTGCTTGTCCTATTACAACAATACTTTTATTAATATCTAATGCTTTTACAAAATTTAATAGTTTTGAGATTCCATTTGGAGTATGTGCATAATCAACAATAACTTGATAATCTTGAATTAAATCTATTTTGCTAAGACGACCATCTACACGTATATCTTTTATTTTTTCTATTAAATCATCCATTTTAAAACCATTTTTTAAACATGTTAATAAAGCTGCGGCTAAATTATACACATTAAAGTCTGCTAATAAGGGTGATGTTATATCATAAACTTTATTCATATATTTGAATTTTATATCTGTTTTATTTGGCATAATTTTATAAGATACTATTTGTAAATCATTCTCTTCTCCAATACCATATGTATAAACATTACTATTACAAGATTCTAATACTTTATAAAAATGTTTATCATCACGATTTAATATCGATATTCCATCTTTTTTAGTTTGTTTAAATAATTTACATTTACAATCAATATAATTTTCTAAAGTACCATGTGTATTTAGATGTTCACTAGTTATATTAGTTAAAATAGATGTATCAAATTCAAAAGAAGATAATCTTCCTGAATAAAATGCTTCGCTACTAGTTTCAATTGATGCATATTTACATCCTGCATCTACAAATTCTTTAAGATAAGAGCATAAAACATTTACCTCTGGTGTTGTATTGGGTGTATCTTTTTTTACATTCTTATAACTTATTCCATTTGTTCCACTATAACCACAATTATCTTTTCCAATAAGAGTTTGAATAATAGTTGCTGTACTAGTTTTGCCATCTGTCCCCGTTATTGCAATTAATTTTAATTTTTCGTCTGGATAATCATAAAACTTTTTACTTAATATGGCAAGTTCTTTATTTGTATCTTCAACTTTTATATAAGGAATATCAACTTTAACATCTTTAGATACCATTAATGCAGAGGCTCCATTTTTAATTGCTTCATCTATAAAATCATGTCTGTCCGCAGTTACTCCCTTAATACATACAAATAAATCCCCTTTCTTAACTTCTTTAGAATTAATCTTTATATCATTAAGATCTACATCATAATTACAATTATATAATTCATTTAATTTTTTCATACTACTCCTTTTACTTATTTACGTATCAATTATTATATCTTATTTTTTATCAATATAATAAATATCTATATCAACTGCCCCATTAATACCATCAACTTTCCCTCTATTAGTTAGCTGCCAAAATTTATAATTACCTTGATAATTTGTTACATCAGTATAATGTGCAAGCCATATTTCATTATCATTAGGAAGCCATATTTGTTCTAAATAATTTTTACTACCATAAAGAATTCCTTTATAGCCATTTTTTTCTATTTCTTTTATAAATTCATTTGCCATAGATGTAAGATTATAAAAGCTTAAATTGTAAGAATTATAATCTGAGAAATCTTCCCAATCGAATGCAATAGGTAATGATATATCATAATCTTCTATTTCTTTTAATACCCACTTAGCGGTTTCTTTTGCTTCTTTTTTACTTGATGCATATGAATAAAAATAAACGCCTGCATCAATGCCATACTTATTAGCATTTTCTATATTTTGTTTAAATTTACTATCTAAAACATATTCTCCATTTATTCCTTTTTGATAACCTACTCTAATAAAAACAAATTCTACTCCAGCATTTTTTATTTTTTCAAAATCTATGTCTCCTTGCCATAAAGAAACATCTATACCAATTTTTGTATTTTCATTTTTATATTTTTCTTTAATATCATTAAAATCTATATAATTTATTTCATTAGAAGCATTATTACTGCTTTTGGTAGGTTCATAAACAACCAAATTAAAAATTTTTTCAGTTATATTGTTACTACTATCAGTTGCTTTAAATATAAGAGGATAAGAATTTACTACATTCAAATCATATTCCCCAATTATTTCACATTTTGGATTATTATCATAATTATCTCCACATAATATATCATTAATTAAAGTATCTTCACTATTCTTCCTAATATAATAATTATCATTTAACCAAACAACTGGAGAAACTCTGTCAACTACATCTATAGTATAACTATAATCTAATTTTATATTATCATCATTTATAAATTTAAATTTTACTATTTTTTTACCAAGTTTACTAGAATCAATTATAAAATCATTTACTATATTACCATTTATATCTTTTATATAATCAGATACTTTTTTCTTACTGTTAAATTCTAAAGTCATATCATTTACTAATTCAACTTCTACTTTTGCATACTTAACTCTTAAATAAGAGTATAATTTAATCCCTGTAAATATAAGTAATAAATTTAATAATATTATAATAAGTATTAATATTTTCTTTTTCATAAAATCCTCCATTACTTTTATTTATATTATACACTAAAAACAAAATAAAAACTTGAAAATATCTCTCAAGTTTAATTAAATTGATTTTTCAAGTAAATCTTCAAGTAATTTTGATCTATCTTTATAACTAGTATGAAGTAATTCTTTAGATTTTTCACTTAGTGGGCTACCCAAAAATTCATCATATATTTTGATTATATCTTTATTTTCATGTGGATAACGTACATTTACTTCTTTATCTCTTTTATACAAAGATTCTATTCTTTTTTCTTTTACTTCTTTTTCATCTTTTATTAATATTTTAGGTTGTCCTCCGCCACCAATACATCCACCATAACAATTCATTATTTCTATATAATCATACTTTGATGTTCCATTTTTTACTTCATCTAAAATAGGTACTGCAGATGACATTTTATGAATAACTGCGACATTTAATTCTTTACCATTAATATTAATTTTTGCTTCTTTTACTTCATCCATTCCTCTAACACTATTAAATTCTATGTTTTTTAAAAGATTCCCAGTTAAAATATAATATGCTTCTCTTATTGCAGCTTCCATAACTCCACCAGTATTACCAAATATTACTCCAGCACCTGATCCTTCCCCAAGCAAAAAATCATAATCGCTATCTTCTAAAGATACAAAATCTATTTTTTCATCTTTCAATATATCTGCAAGTTCTCTGACCGTTAATACTAAATCTGTCCCACCTATTTCTTCTCTTTTTATTTCATATTTTTTTGCTGTACATGGCGTGATTGCAACTGTAAATATATCGTTTTTATCAATATTATTTTTCATAGAAAAATAATTTTTAACAACTTCTCCCATCATTCCAATTGGACTTTTACAAGTTGAAATATTATTTAAAATTTCTGGATAAAATATTTCTGCATATTTAACCCATGATGGACAACAACTAGTAAACATAGGTAAAGTTTCATTATTTTTTATTCTTTTGATAAGTTCGTTTGCCTCTTCCATAATAGTTAAGTCTGCTGCGAAAGTTACATCAAACACATAATTAAATCCTAATTTTCTAAGTGAAGAGATAAGTTTCCCTTGTACAAAAGTTCCTTTTTCTAAATTAAATTCATCTCCTAGAGAAACTCTAACTGAAGGAGACGTGTATGCTACTAAAATTTTTTTATCTTCTTTTGCTTTATAAAATTTATCTTTATCTATTTTTGGTATTAAAGCATTTGTTGGACAAAAAGTTATACATTGTCCACAATTGACACATAAATCTCCATTACATATATCTTTTATGTTTTCTCTTTCAAAACATATTTTCGTGCACATCCCACAATCAATACATTTTTCATCTATTTTTTCTATTGATGGATTATCTTTTGATATTTTTATTGCATTATTAAAACTATTAGATTCTTCTATTTCATCTTCAGTTTTCTCAATTAAATATTTAGGACATCCACATGAAGGACAATTATCTATTTTTTTAAATTGTTCTTCTTCAATCATGGTTGAGCATATACTACATTTATACTTCATTAACACTTACCACCTCTATATTAAAAATATCATTTTAATATAATTATTGTCAATAAAAAACTTGAAAAACTTGAGTATATCTCTTATAGTACAATTACGATAGTTATCTATAACTTTTTTAATAGTTTTAAAATTATCACCAATTATAAATAAACTTTTTTATATTCTAATATTTTATCAACAAAAATATTAGTATCATTATTAAAAATCCATTTTTCATAAAAAAAAAGACTCTTGATAAGAATCTTATCTAAAGTTCAAATAATTCAAACAGATTTACTTTTAGCAGAGACATATAGTATATCTTAAACATAAGTAATTAATTAACAAATAACTAATCTTTATAGATATAATAATACGCTTTTTTTGAAATAAAAATTCTATATAACTATTTTTAGTATTTTTGATATATTTAGTTTTCATAATATTTTTTTCATAAGAATTTTGACGAAAATTATTTCTTTGGTTTAGTATAAGTTAATTCCATATCTTCGCCTTTATAGTCAATATATATAATATTTTCTTCTCCTACTATTGCTGTCGCAAGTTCAACAGCATCTTCCATATTTTTTACTTCAACAGCATCTGTTCCTGTAGTAAAATAAGTAATTTCATCGTACTTAAATGAATTCCCTCCGATACCAATGTATTCTTCTTCAAAAACTATATCATAATCTCCGCTATATATTAGTGCCTTTCCTTCGATAAAAATTACAATTGCCTCTTTTTCTTCATTTTTTTACCACATGAACCTAATGTTAAGCACATTGTTATTGCAAGCAATAATGCTTTTAATCTCTTTAAATTTTCTTTTTTCATATTTAAATTTCCTTTCTTACTTATATTTTATATGACTATTTTTTTTGTTTTTTCATAGCACTTATAAAACTTCTAATAAATTTATATAAAATAATTTTTATAAATGTGATTTATATTTTATACTAGAATTTAATTTTTTTCAATAAGTTTAATAATTTTTATGAAATTTATCTCTCAAAAAAATCTTTTTATTTATCTAATTTTAATAATTTATCTTTCTAATACTTTCTAATTTCTTTCTTAACGATTCTTCAATAGGTAATTCTTCTTTAATAATATCTATCATAAGACTATCTTTTCTTTTAGGATAGTTTTTTATAACAAAAAAAAACTAATCCATTTCTGAATTAGTCATTTATCAAACTCGAAAAGTTCGAGCAGATTTCCTTATGGTAGCGACGGGGGGATTCGAACCCTCGACCCTTCGGGTATGAACCGAATGCTCTAGCCAACTGAGCTACATCGCCATTTGAATAAGCAATATGATTATATCAAAAGAATTAATTTTTAACAATAGTTTTTAATAAATTAATTAAAATTCATATTGCTTACACTTATATTTTTTGTTAAAGAAAAATTTTTATACTAATTAATATCACTATAATATAATTCATAGAAATAATTTTTATTTTTCTTTAGTTGTTTTTCTGTCCCTATTTCTTTTATACAGTTATTATCCATAACAATTATATTATCTGCATACTTAATTACATTTTTTTCTCTTGTTATTATTACTATAGTATGATCTTCTTTTAATTTTTTTAGTAAATTTAAAACAATATTTTGACTATTTTTCTCTAATATACTTATTGTCTCATCAAATAACATTATTTTACTATTTTTTATAAGTACCCTTGCAATTGAAAGAAGCTGTTTAACATTATTTGTTATATTATCTTCTTTACTATTAATATTAGTATCATAACCATTTGATAAACTACATATATAATCATGAATATTAAGAATTTTACATATTTCAACAACTTTATCAAAATCATTTTCAATTAAAAGTAAATTATCTTTTATACTCATATCTAAAAAAATATGTTCTTTTCTAACTATAGACACTAAATTATAATATACGTCATTATTTATTCTTTCTATTTCTACATTATCTATTAGTATTTTCCCCGAATGCTTTTTATTCATTTTTAATAATAAATCAAATATACCTGTTTTTCCTGTTCCAGCTTTCCCCGTTATTACAGTAATAGAATTAGGAAATACCTCAAAAGATACATTATTTAATATGGGATCATTCTTATTCCCATATATAACATCTATAAATGTTATTTTACCTTCATATTCTCTTAATTTCCTAGTTTGTTTTTCTTTTTTCTGATCTGAATATTCTAGTATTTTATTAAATCTATTTAATGATGTAGATACATTCCTAACCTGAACATTTAGTGTTGATACAATTTTAAAATTATCAAGTATTTTCCCATAATATGTATATACAATAAGTATCGCACCTATCTTCATATTACCTTGAGATACTAAATATATCATATATATTATAAGAAATAATCTAGACAAATCAATGAAAAGTAGTGCAATAAATTTTGTTTTAGTACTTTTTTCATCATATTTAGCATTAGCATTTAAATAATTATTACATCCTTCTTCTATTTTCGTAACTATTTTAGGATAAATATTAAATCCTTTTACTTCTTTTATTCCCAAAAACACATTATGTATAATAGAGGTCTTTTTATCTAAATTTAATTTTCTATTAAAATTATTCTCTTGTATTTTTTTACCATTCATAATCATATATATCAAAGAAATTATTGATACTATAACTGTTATTATAAAAATATATACATTAACATTTAAAAAATATGCATAAATAAATATAAATTCAAATATTTGTACAATTCTGATAACTAAGTCTGAAAAGAAAGCAGTTATTATCTCAATATCACTATTTAATATATTTGTATATTCTCCTAATGAAAATCTAGATAAACTATATATAGAATTTTTAATTGTACTTTCTGTAGCTAAATTAGTATATAATCTATATATTTTATTATATAATTTATAATATATAAAATTATTAAGTATTTCAGATATATAATAAAATATTGTAACTACAATAGAAATGATTATTAATCGGTACCCTATGCTAAAATTACCATTTGTTACAGCATCTATCGCATCACTATACAATATTGGTATTATAAGTAAAATACCCCTTAATAATAATGAAATAAAAAACTTCCCTATACATTGTACTTTACATTTTTTTAATATTTTCTTAGTTTCAATTGAAATCATAGATTTCTCTTTTTTATATTTACTAATATTATTTACTCCTACTATTAACATTATAATACATATTTACAAAAATCTAAATAGTAAAACTAAAAAGAATGTATAATAATGTTTATTAAAATTTTTATCAGGATCAAGAATTAACTGTACTAATTATTCTAAATTTTATAGTTCTTCAGTACTTAAATTTTCTTCAATATATCTTATACATCATTTAAGTCTTTATAAATATTTACATCATCACACTTAATTAAGAGTGTTATATCACCAATATACAGAAAATAAAATAAGAGAATAACATAAATTATTCTCCATTTTTAATATTTTCTTCAAAAATTTTCTTATTTTTTTTGAGTCTTTCATCATTTGGCGAAATTTCTAATGCTTTATTTACATTTTCTAATGCAAGTTTATTGTTTCCCATAAAATAGTAGCTAAGTGATAATAAATCATAAATTGTATGATCCCAACTAAAAACTTCATTAATATATGTTTTTGCATGATTATTAATTTTTAATGCATCTAAACAATATTTTTTAACTTCATCCCAATTTTTTAATTGATATTCAAGAAGTGCTCTTTCTACGTATGGATCCCTTAAATATGGTGCTTCATTTATTGCTTTATCAAGCCACATTCTTGCCTCATCATATCTTTTTAAATTTGAATAACATCTTGCAATAAATCTCATTGATGCACATCTTTCATCTTTCCATGTTGCTTTAGGTAATTTTAAGTGCCTAATTAGCGTATCTATTGATTCATTCCATTTCCCATAAAACATGTATTCTCTTCCTAAATAATGCATATTTCTATCATCATTAGGATCTTCTTTTACAGAAAGTTCTAAAAGCGGCAAATAACTACCTCTTGATTTAGTTGAGTCGGGATAATGGTTTACTGTTATTTCATCTGTTGTAATAAATTTTTCATTATTACCATTAAAAGTTAATACTTCATGAACTGGATGAGTCCATTTATAGTCATTTCTTGAATGTATTTTATCAATATAAAAATTTACTGCAGGATTCCCATATTCATCAAAGCTCCAATTATAGTTGTATCTTACTCTATTTAAACTATTATTCCATATATTTTCTAATTTATCCCTCCAACCTTTTTCAAATACTTCATCTAAATCAATACAAACACATATGTCCGTATCTTTTGGGACCAGATTTAATGATTCATTTCGTGCAACATCAAATCTCCATGGATCTATTTTTTTAATTTCTACTTTTGCGCCTCTTTTTTTTAATTTTTCCACTGTTTTATCAGTTGATCCTGTATCAAGTACGACAATTTCATCAGCTTCACTTACAGAATCCATCCATCTATCAACAAATTTTTCTTCATTTTTACTTATTGCATATACGCATATCTTATATTTATTCATAAATTCACCTCTTTATATTGTATGTAAAATAAAAACTATATTGTTCATATCATCATTATGAAATAATATTTTTATTAAGAAAATAATTATTAATTTAACTAATATATTATATTTAAATATCTTTTTTTTATCATAATATTAACCTATATTTATATTTATAATACGCTGAAGTTTACTTTACTTTTATTTCATATTTTATATAATAATTAAAAAATCTCTAGAAACTATTTTTTCCAGAGATTTTTATATTAATAATCTAATTTACTTATTTTAAGTTTTAAATTCTTCATTGTACAACCTGTATCTTTACCAGTACAATTAAATTTAATTATATCGCCTTGTTGTAATTCAAGAACTGTTTCGTCGTATATTACTTGTGAATGACCAGCGGATACAAATAAATTTAATTTCATATTAGCAGAATTATTAATTTCCATAACTACACCACCGCCAGTACTAGAAGAACATGTAGAATCAATATTGCATGATCCAGAAATTAAATAATAACCAGATTCATTGATAACTATACTATCACTATTAACTGATATATCTTGAGTAGCAAGTGGTAAAACAGTTTCATGAACTAAACTATCAAAACTTGTGCAAGTTGCCATTTGCGAACTAATACAATGAATTGAACAACAACATTTTGGACCTGTTGGACCTGTTGCACCTGTTGGACCTGTTGGTCCTGTTGCTCCTGTTGCGCCTATTGGGCCTGTTGGACCTGTTGCTCCATCTTGACCATCAACACCATCAAATCCACGAGGAATAACAAAATCAAAAATATGATTAGGTGATCCTCCACTATCTGTAACTGTAGCTGATATTCCTGCATCTCCAGTTGTTGTTGTTCCAACAGCTAATGTTTCAGCGATACCTGCTGCTCCTGCTGGACCCGTTGGGCCTGTTGGACCTGTTGCTCCTGTTGCTCCTGCCACTCCTGTTGCTCCTGTTGGTCCTGTTGCTCCTGTTGGACCTGTTGGTCCTGTTGCTCCTGTTGGTCCTGTTGCTCCGGCTGCTCCTGTTGGTCCTGTTGCTCCTGTTGCTCCTGTTGGACCTGTTGCTCCTGTTGGACCTGTTGCTCCTGCCACTCCTGTTGGACCTGTTGCTCCTGTTGCTCCTGCCACTCCTGTTGCTCCTGTTGGACCTGTTGCTCCTGCCACTCCTGTTGCTCCTGTTGGACCTGTTGCTCCTGCCACTCCTGTTGCTCCTGTTGCTCCTGTTGCTCCTGTTGGGCCTGTTGCACCTGTTGGACGATCGGAAGAGCGTCGTG
>CALVQR010000006.1 GCA_944358265.1 uncultured Bacilli bacterium
AAGGATTTATTGAAGATGTTGGTAAAAGTGATTTGCCAGGTAGACCATTACTTTATAAAACTACTGATTATTTTTTTTTTATTTTTAATTTATCTACTAAAGATGATTTACCTAAAATAAATATGGAAGAAATTGAAGTTCTTGAGGATGATGATTTATTTTTAACTAGATATAAAGAAGAAGGAGAGTAGTATGATTGGAGTTTTTGTTGCAAGTAAAAATGAATGGGATGTACTTTTAAAAATATATAATATTACAGATTCATATTTAGAAAAGTATCCATATGGAGAGTATTATAGGACTAATTTTAAAGGGAAAGATATTGTATTTTTTAAAGGTGGAGTAAGAAAAGTAAATGCATCTGCTTCTACTGAATACATGATAAATAAGTTTAATTTAGAAAAAGTAATAGTAATTGGCACATGTACTTCAGTTAGTGATGAATTTGATTATAATGATATTATTATTCCAAATAAATTAATAGATTATGATTCTGTAATTAAAGAAGTATCATTTGATATTGATGAAGGTAATTCTATAGATGTAGATGAAGTAAATATATTACTTGATTACTCTAGCGGAATTTTAGGCTCATCAGATAGAGCACTCGTTCTTTGGAAGGATTTAACTTATTTAGCTAGTGTAGGAATTGCTGCTTCTGATATGGAATCATATGCGGTATGTAAAGTATGTAAAATTAATAATATAGATTATTTAGTAATAAAGGGTATATCTGATAGACCTATGAAGGGTAAAGATGGATACGATGAGCAAATAGAAGTATATGAAGAAAATATTCCAATAGTAATGAAAAAGATAATTGAAGATTATCTTCCAGAGGTAATATAATGAAAAAAAGAATTTTGATTTTATTATTAGTATTTATAGCATTTATTTTGTTATTAGTAGGTTGTTCTGAAAATTCAACATCCATTAATAATGGAAATATTGAAAAAGAAAAAGATTCATATATTAAATATGTACAAGAATTAAAAAAAGTAAAAGAATCTAGTTTAGATATTCCGTTTGATATTAATGTTACATATGATAAACTTGATGATGAAGAGGTAAGATATCAAGTAATAATAGATAACCCTAAAAAAGATATAAAGAACGTAAAAGCTCTAGCAATTCACAATAAACAAACTGATGATATATTCCCATGTATTGGAATATTTGATGATCCAGTAGATTTGTTGTTAGAATCAAAATCTAAGGGAGTAATTTTGGTAGGATATATACCTTATGAAGGAGAATTAGATGAATTTAATTGTGAGATGAAAGTACTTATCTCATATAATATAGATGAAAAAGAATATACAACCTATTATGTGACAAAAAAATAATTCTCAATATTTTATAATATTCTTGGTGATGATATGAAAGTAAAAATATTTGATGAATCTCACGAATCAGATTTAGAATCAAGAATAAATGAATTTTTAAGTGAACATAAAGATATTATAGATATAAAGTATCAAGTAAGTATTACAATGTTTGCAGAGGAACAAATATACTGTTTTTCTGCAATGATTATTTATAAATAAAAATTTATATGAACATTGCTTCTTAGATAAAGAAAACGAGGTTTTTATATGAATAAGGCAAAGCATATCGATTATTATTTTACCCAAAAAATATAATGTAAAAGATATTTGTATTAAATATATAATACAAATTATAGATAAAAATGAATCAGAAATGTTTTTGATAAACATAGTTATAAAACAATAAATAATTTAATAAACATTATATTTATAATAATAAAATTAAAAGGATTGTCTCCTGTAAGTTGCAGGTTACAATCCTTATTTTTTGTTCAGTTTATTTTTGAACCCTTTTACTATCTATTATAGAATTCAACGATTAATGCTTCGTTAATATCTGAACTAAGTTCACTTCTTTCAGGATATCTTACATAAGTACCTTCAAGTTTATTTTTATCAAAAGTTACATATTCAACAGTGTTGTTAATTGCATCAAGAGCTTCTTTAATAGCTTTATGATCTTTAGATGCTTCTTTTACACTGATAACATCAGATGGTTTAACTAAATATGATGGAATATCAACTTTTTTACCATTAACTAATATATGCCCATGGTTAACTATTTGTCTTGCACCTCTTCTTGTTCTAGAAAGTCCCATACGATAAACAATGTTATCTAGTCTACTTTCAAGGAGCTTTAAAAAGTTTTCACCATGAATACCTTGCATTTTTCCTGCTTTTTTGAAAAGTGTTCTGAATTGTTTTTCGTTTAGTCCATATGTAAATTTAACTTTCTGTTTTTCGTTTAATTGGATTGAATAGTTAGAAGCTTTTGCTTTTCTATCTTGTCCATGAACACCTGGTTTATAAGGTCTTTTAACTAAATCTTTACCATTTTCTAATGTGGAAAAACCAACTCTACGACTTTTTTTATTCGCAGGACCTATGTATCTTGACATTTTCCTTTTCCTCCTTTACTAAATTTCAAACTTTAAGTACTTTTTTGCCAGTAATTAGGGTGTCATTTTTTAATATGTTCCTATGCGTAGCTTTAAAAAGGGCATAGTACTAATAATACTTATTCGTAAATAACACATTAAATACTTCAAAAAACGCTACAAAATGTTTGCAGTAATATTATAACATAAAATAATTAATAGTCAATAGAATAAAAATAATAAAAAAAGTAGAAATACGTTTTAAAATGTAGATTTTTGTGATAAAATAGTTTTAATAGTAAAGGAGAGTTGATAAAATGAATAGAACATTAATTATCTGTACAATATATATTGTTACTATTTTAGTGTTGAGTATAATTTTCATTTTAAAAAACTCAAAACAAAATAAAAAAATAAAAGAATCAATAGATAGCTTAGAAAAAGAAAAAAATATGATAATAAATGCTCCTGTACTAAATGAATTATCAAAAGTAGAGGCACTTGTTAGAGATGATAAATTAAAATATAAATATGATGGATGGCAAAGAAAATTTGATGATATAAGAAATGTATCTATGCCTGAAATAACTGATATGCTTTTAGAGGCAGATAGTTATATAGAAAGTAGAAAATATAAGGAATTAAGAAGATTAATTGCGGATATAGAGCTTAAAATATATAAATCTAAAGAAAGAATAAACACATTATTATCAGAAATTAAAGAAATAACACTAAGTGAAGAAAAAAATAGGAATCAAATTGTTAAACTTAAAAATGAATATAGAAACATAAAACAAACTTATGAAAAAGATAAAGATGAATATAAACCAGTTAATAATCAAATAGAACTTCAATTTGAAAATATTGAAAAAAGATTTCAAGAATTTGAAATAGTAATGGAAAAGAAAGATTATGATGAAATTAATTATTTAGTTAAAGGTATAAGTGAGATGATAGATCATATTAGATATGTTGTTAGTGAGGTTCCTAATATAATAATTATGTGCAATGAACTTATTCCATCTAAAATTGCAGATATATCTAATATTTATATTAAAATGACTAGAGAGTTATATCAACTTGATTATTTAAATGTAGAATATAATATAAAAGAAACAGAAAAGAAAATAAAAGATATAATGGATAGAGTAAAAGTTTTAAATTTAGAAGATGTAACTTTTGAACTAAAAACAATAATAAATTATTATGATTCTCTATATAATGATTTTGAATATGAAAAAGCATGTAAAAGAACTTTCGAATCTAATAATAAGGCATTTAAAGCTAAATTAATTAGAACAAATAAAATTATAAGTAATTTAATAGGACAACTTGATGAATTAAAAACAACATATGATTTATCTGATGATGATGTAAAAAGATTACATATTATAAATGATGAAGTAAGAAAAATTAAAGATAATTATAATAATTTAATGGACTGTAATAAAAATCATACTTTTGCATATTCTAAAATGGTTAAAGAATTAGATTTTCTTATGATAAAGGTTTCTAAATTAGAAGAGACATTAAATTATGATTTAAAAACAATAGGAAGCATGAAAGATGATGAGATAAGAGCAAGAGAACAACTAGATAATATAAAGAATATTTTAAAAAAAGCAAAGAGTAGGATAAGACTTTATAATATTCCGGTACTCCCAGATAATTATTTTGTAGAACTGCAAGACGCATCTGATGCGATTAAAGAAATACAAAAAGAATTAAATAAAAAACCAATTAATATAGAAACATTAAATATAAGGGTAGATACTGCGAGAGATTTAGTATTTAAAGTATTTAATACAACAAATAGTTTACTAAAAACTATAGTTATGCTTGAAGAAACTATGGTTTATGGTAATAGATATAGAAGTTATAAACCACAAGTTGAAGAAGGTTTAGCTCTTGCAGAAAAGTTATTTTATAAGAGTGAATATAAAAAGGCTCTAGAGGTAACTATGAACGCAATTGATTATGTAGAACCTGGAATACATAATAAAATAATGCAAGCATATAGCGAAAAATAGGAGGGTTAAAAATGAATAAATCAGAAGAATTAGAAGCTATAAAATTATCGGATGAAATGTTAGTTGAATACAAAAGTAATGAAGTAAAAAGAGAACAAAATGATGAAATAATAAAAATGAATAAACAAAAAAGAAATTTAAGACAATTAAAATTAAGAAGATTGAAAAAATATCTTATAATGGGTGTATCTCTTGCTACTTTAATAGGAGCTAGTGCAGGAGCAATTAAACTATATCAAAGAGGATATTCAGATGGCAAAGAAAATGCCATAGCTTCAATAAAGAAAGATCAATTAAGAACTTATAATATTAAAACAGCACCAGAAAAGTTACAAATTGAATGGGCTAATGCTATTATGGATGAATTTTCTAATGATGTTCTTTCTAGCAAATTTAATGAACCTAATGAAATAATAGAAAATATAAAAAGATCAAGTTTTGCTCCAGCCATGCAAGATTATTATGAATATAAAGAAAATGGGGATATAGAAAAGTATAATTCTTTTGTAGAAAAATTATGTAATTTAGAAAAAAGTTTAAATAGTATAAATACAGGAAAAGATTATAGTTTCAATAATACTGTATTTGCACGTGCTATCTTACTTGATGCAGAAAATAATATTACAGAGGATAATAATGATGAGAATGTTAGAATATTTGTTGCGGAAGACTATTTTAATGAAGATTATGGAAGTATGAATTTAAAAGAAGGCTCAGTTGTAAAAAATGGAATAATTTATAGTCCATATGATTCAAATGAATTAGTAATGAAATATTAAAAAATTGAAGATGAGTAATCATTTTCTTTTTTTTTCATATAATTTTGTAGGTGAAGATTATGTTTAAAAAAATTATTAAGGTAACTGGTATTTTATTACTTGTAGGTTTTAGTTTTTTTTATACTGAAAAAGTTACCAAAATAGCAAGAGAAAAAGATCCTATAATGGTAAAAATAAATGATGAGAAAAAATCTAGTTTAATATCTGTAGTTAATCCTATTATAAATAATGATGAATATATACCTGGGATTAATGGTTGCGAGATAAATGTTGATGAAAGTTATAGTAAAATGCGAAGTGTGGGTGAATTTAAAGAAGAACTACTTGTAATGAAAGAAATTCAAAGTAAAGAAACTTCTAAAAATAAATATATAGTGAGTGGGAATAAAGTATATAAAAATGTAAGCATAATTTTTTTACTTGAAAAAGAAATAGATGATGAACTTATAAATTTTTTAACTTTAAAAGATATAAAATCTAATTTTTTTATAGATGGGGAATATTTAGAAAATGATTTAGTAACTATTAAATTCATTTCTGAAAATAATAACATATATTATTTAGGACAAAATAGAAAATATGAAGAAGATTATATTCTTTATAATAATAATTTAATAAGTATGAATGGGAAAAATGAATCTAATTATTGTTTAGTAAATGAAAAAGATGATAAAACATTAAAATTATGTTCTGATTATAATATGAGTGTAATAAAAGTAGATTACATAAATGATAATATATATAAAACGGTTAAAACAAATTTAGAAAATGGTACTATATTCGTATTTGATACAGATGATATAGAAGAAGTTAAAGTATCTATAAATTATATATTATCTAAGGGATATAATATAGTTACACTTGATAAATTATTAGATGAAAGAAATGATTGTAATTAAATAAAATCTTTTGATTTTATTTTTTTTAATATAAAGAAATAACTAAAAAATGATATAATAACAACAGAAATATTAAAAATATATGAGAAAGGTATTTTAGTAAAGAATAAGTTGAAAATAAAAGTGCATAAGTAGTATAACATAGTTAATATTAGTTTAAGTAGGTGGAACTATATTAACTATTTAAGTGCAAACTTGAACATTTAAAATTTATTTTTAATTTTGTTATGATATACTATATTTGGTGATTTTTTTATGAAAAAAGTTGAATTACTTTCTCCTGCGGGAGATTTAGAGAAGTTAAAAATAGCTGTTTTAAATGGTGCAGATGCAGTATATATGGCAGGTAAAAAATTTGGAGCACGTGCGTTTTCTAAAAATTTTGATGAAAACGAGATTATTGAAGCAATTAATTTTTGCCATTTATATGGTGTTAAAATATATATAACTATAAATACAATAATATATGATAATGAAGTTGAAGAATTTATTAATTATGTAGATTTTTTACATAAAAATAATGTAGATGCCGTTATAGTACAAGATTTAGGAATGGCAGATTTGATACACAAAATATTTCCTAATTTACCAATGCATGCATCTACTCAAATGAATATCCATAATATTAATGGATTAAAATATTTAAAAAAAATGGGATTTACAAGAGTAGTACTTGCAAGAGAAGTGTCACTAGATGAAATAGTAAAAATGAAAAAAGAAGTAGACATAGAACTTGAAGTATTTATACATGGAGCACTTTGTATATCCTGTTCAGGAGAGTGTTATTATAGTTATTTTGAAACAGGAAGAAGTGGAAATAGAGGCTCTTGTGCACAATTATGTAGAAAGTCTTATACACTTTATAAGGGCGATGAAAAATTAAATTTAGGGGATAAATATTTACTTAGCCCAAAAGATTTATGCACAGTAAAAAAAATAAATGATCTAATAAGCGCAGGTATTGATAGTTTTAAAATAGAAGGTAGAATGAAATCTTCTTATTATGTAGGACTTGTAACTAGAATATATAGAAATAAAATAGATTATGATATAGTGACAGATACTGATATTATAAATATGAAAAAAGTATATAATAGAGAATTTACTTTAGGAAATTTATATAATCAAAAAGGGAAAGATTTTATAAATGGTTATAGGCCAAACCATATGGGGATATTACTTGGCAAAGTAATAGGTTATAGTAAAGGGAGAGTAAAAATTAAGTTATATGAAGATGTCAATCAAGAAGATGCAGTAAGATTTATATTTGATGATGAAATAGGGTTTCATTTAAATAAAATATATAAAAATAATTTGCTTGTTAATTTTGCATTAAAGGGCGAAGAAATAGAAGTAGAACTAGATGAAAAAATACCAAAAGATACATTAGTATATAAAACAATAGATAAAAAATTAAATGAATATATAATTAATTCAAGTAATAATTTAAGAAAAGTAGCTATTTCAGGTGATTTCATGATAAGTAAAAACAAAATAATATTTACGTTTATTGATAATGGAAAAACAGAAAAACTTGTAATAAATAATTCAGTATTTCAAGCAAAAAATAAACCTACTACAAAAGAAGAAATAAAAGAAAAATTAAATAAATTAGGAAATAGTATATTTGTATTTGATAGATTAAAGATTAATATTCCAGATAATATATTTATTCCTATGACAGTAATTAATAATTTAAGACGAAATATGATAGAAATACTCACAAATAATAGAATTAATCAAAAAGGTAATTATCTGAAGAATTATTATAAATTTAAAAATGTAAATATAAATATTACAAATGATATTTGTTTTGAGATAAAAACTAAGGAACAAATAGATTATATTTTGGAAAATACAAATTATATTTGTTATGTGAAAGATTATTTAATTTACAATAAATACAAATCAAATAATAGAGTAATATATAAAATGCCTAGAATAAATAAAAATAATGTTATTATGGGGAACTCTCTTATATCAGAGATAGGAGAAATAACAAATAATACGATATCTGATACTTATTTTAATGTAGTTAATTCATATAATGTTAGATATTTACATGAAAATGGAGTAAAAAAAGTAACTTTATCATATGAATTAAATTATAATACTTTAAATCAATTAATTACATCATACAAAAATAGATATAAAGAAAGTCCTAATTTGGAAATTGTTATATATGGTAAACCAGAACTTATGTTAAGCAAATATTGTATATTAAATACTTATTTTAAAAAAGATAAATGTAATTTGTGTAAGAGCAATGATTATTATCTTGTAGATGAATATAATAAAAAATTTCCAATAAGAAGTGAAGATTGTTATATGAAAATATTAAATTATAAAAATATAAATATGATTGATAAAATTCCGGAATTAAAAAATATAGGAATAACAAATTTTAAGTTAATATTAGATAATGAATCAATAGAAGATATAAAACTAATAATTAATAAGATGCATGAAAATATATTTCTATAAAGGAAAGTTATATAATTGTTATGTAAGAATAAAAATGTTATAATTTTAATATAAAAATGTAGAATAATTTAGAAAAAACTATCCAAAAATAAATAATCGAGAATATTTATAGTGTTCTTAAAAAATAGTTAAATATAAAGATATAGTTTAAAAACTTTTAAAAATATATTATAATAATAATAGTGAGGAAAAAATATGAATAAAAAAGGATTTACATTAGTAGAGGTGCTTGCAGTACTTATATTATTAAGCATAATATTAGGCATGGTTGTAGTAAATGTTAATTATTTTTCAAATAATAGAAAAGAAAAAGATTATAATAATATTGTAAATATTATAGAAAAGAATACAGAAATATTTGTAAATGATAATGAAGATTTATATATATCTGTAAATGATAAATTGACTAATGTTGGAAGTAAATGTAAAATAGAATATATAAAATTAGAAGAAGCAAACCTTATGGACAAAGATACAATCAATCCTAAAACTGGTAAAGAAATAAATAAAGAATCATATATAAGGGTAAAGCTTAATGAGGATTATGATTTTGAATATACTTTTGTTGATAAAGATGAAATGCTTGAAACAGAAGATATAGAATTATGTTTAACAGGAAATTAAAGACAACTACTTTTAAAATTTGTCTTTTTTTGTTATAATTATAATTGCTTATTTCTTTGTAAAAAAATGAAAGGAGAAAAAAATGAGTAAAATTAAGATATTTTCACTTGGCGGACTTAATGAAAGCGGGAAAAATATGTATGTGGTTGATGTAGATAATGACTTATTTATATTCGATGCAGGACTTAAGTATGCCGATGATAAAATGTTAGGTGTTGATTATATAATACCAGATTTTAAATTTTTAAAAGATAACATAGAAAGAATTAAAGGAATATTTATTACGCATGCTCATGAAAAATATATGGGGGCAGTTTGTGATATAGTTCGTGATATACCTGAAATAAATGTATATGCGACTAAATTTACATGTGATGTGTTAAAAAGAGATTTTGAAGACAATGAGATAAAATTTAAAAATTTACATTTAATAAATGCACATAAAAAGATTAATTTTGGTAAGAATAGTGTATTCCCTGTAAGTTTAACACATTCTGTGCCAGATACTGTAGGTTATGTATTAAATACTGTTGATGGTGCGATAGTTTATACTGGTAATTTTGTATTTGATTCTAGTATGACTGGTTCATATCAAACTGATATTGGGAAACTTGCTTATATAGGTAAACAAGGAGTTTTGTGTTTACTTAGTGAATCAGAATATGCAGATAGAGTAGGATATACTACTCCTAATAATAGAATATCTAGTACTGTAAGAGATGTACTTTTACATAATGAGGGTCGAATTATAATAACAGTATTTACAAATCATATATCAAGACTTCAAGAATTATTCAATGAAGTGTCTAAAACGCATAGAAAAATAGTTGTAATGGGTAGAAAATTACAAAACTTAGTAAATTATGTAATAGATGAAAAGTATGTTATTTTTGATAAAGAACAAATTGGTAATTTAACAAATATAGATGATAGAGATTCTGTAATACTTATATCAAATGAAAATGAAAAACCATTTGTTAATTTAGAGAGAATAGTAAATGGATATGATAAATATGTAAAAATAAATGAAAATGATACTGTATTTTATCTAGAACCAATTCAAGTAGGTATGGAGAAAAAAGCAGTAAAAATAAGTGATGAAATAAGCAAAATGGGTGCAAATGTAATAATATTATCTTCTAAGACACATTTACTTAATCATGCTTCACAAGAAGATTTAATGCTTATGTTAAATTTAATGAATCCAAAATATTATTTTCCGGTAATAGGAGAATATCGTCATCAAGTAGATAATGCAAACATAGCAACATCAATGGGTATTAATAAAGAAAATATAATTCTTAGATTAAATGGTGAAGTAGCAACATTTATAAATGGTAATTTGATAGAAGAGAAAGAAATAATAAAAGTGGATGAATTATTAATTGATGGTAATTCAACTAAAGATATTGGAGAATTAGTATTAAAAGATAGAGAACTTTTAAGTGATAATGGAATTGTTATAATATGTGCCACTTTAAATAGAAAAACAAAAGAAATTATGGCAGGACCAGAAGTATTAACTAGAGGTTTCATATATGTTAAAGAAAATAGTGATATAATTGAAAAAATGAAAGAAATATCTTTAGAAGTTATTAATAGTAATATAAGTAATAATTATGTAGAGTTTAATAAAATTAAAAATGGTATTAGAGAAGAACTAGGGAAATATTTATTTTTAGAAACAGAATGCAAACCTATGATAATTACTGTAATAACTGAAATATAGGACCGTAATGGGTCTTTTTTTATTGATATTAGTTATAAAAATTAAAATAAAGACTTAAATACTTTGCTTTTTTATGATATAATTATTTAAGATAGTTGAGGTGTTGCAAGTGGCTAAGAAAAAACAAAAAAAAGAAACGAATAATTCTGGATTTAAATATCCAATTGAAATAAAAGGAATAGTTTTTATAGTAATTGCAATAATAGGATTTTTAGGTTTTAGAGCTAACATTCTTGGAACAATAATAAAAGGATTTGCAATGTTTTTAATGGGATCATTTGATTTTATAGTTTTATTATTACTATTAATATCAGGTTGTTATATGCTTGTTAAAAGAGAAAAACCAAAATATTTTTCAACTAGGATGATTGGTTTGTATATATTTTTAATAGGACTACTTTCGCTTGCTCATTTAAATTATATTAAACCAGAAGTAAATTTTGTTGATACAATGAAAGAAACAATAGATGAAATAATCAAATGTGTTAATACTAAAGTATCTTATTCAGGTGGAGGAATACTTGGTGCATTTTTTATGTCTATATTATATATATTACTTGGAGAAGTAGGAAGTATAATAGTTATAAGCATATTAATTCTATTGGGTATATTATTATTTGCTAATTTGTCTATTGGAGATGGAATTTTATGGTTTAAAGAAAAGTTCAGAAGAAAAAGTGAATATGAAGAAGAAGACGATGATGATATTATTGAAGAATATGATGATGTGGAAGGTGTTTCTGATAAGAAAATTAAAATATCTTCTATTAGTGAATTAACTCATACAAATGTTGAAGAAGAAAAAGAAGATGTAAAACAAGAGACAAATGTAAATAGTGCGAGTAACAAATATTTAAATTATAAACTTCCAAGTATTAATTTACTTGAGAAAAAATCGTCTAAAAGTAAGATAGATACTAAAGAAAATGAAGCAACTATTAGAGATAATATAAAAAGATTAGAAGCGGTATTAAACGATTTTGATGTATTTGCAAAAGTAAAAGAAGTTCATGTAGGGCCATCAATAACTCAATATGAATTAGAAGTAAAATCAGGGACTAAAATGAGTAAAATAAAAGCATTAAATAGTGAAATTGCTTTGGCACTTGCAGCAACTGATGTAAGAATACAAGCTCCAATTCCAGGAAAAAATACTGTTGGTGTTGAGCTTCCTAATAAAGTTGCCGTCGGAGTATCATTTAGAGAAATGATGTTAGCATTTAAAACTGAAAAATATAAATCAGATAATAAGCTTAGAGTGGCACTAGGAAAAGATATAATGGGAGAACCTAAATTTATGGATGTTAATAAGATGCCGCACTTACTTATCGCAGGTTCAACAGGATCAGGTAAATCAGTGTGTGTTAATTGTATAATAAGTTCAATACTTATGAGAGCCAAACCAGATGAAGTAAAACTTATAATGGTAGATCCAAAAAAAGTAGAACTTAGCATGTATAATTGTATTCCTCATTTACTTATGCCCGTTATAACAGATCCTAAGAAAGCTTCAGCAGCGCTACAAAAAGTTGTTGAAGAAATGATGAGCCGTTATGATAAATTCGAAGATAGTAAAACAAAAAATATAGAAGGGTATAATAATTATTTAAGAAATAAAAATAAAAATTTACCACTTGAATCTCAAATACCATTACTTCCATATATAGTAGTAATAATAGATGAACTTGCAGATTTAATGGTAGTTGCAAAAAAAGAAGTAGAAGATTCTATTATGAGAATAACTCAAATGGCAAGAGCCGCAGGGATACATTTAATAGTTGCAACTCAAAGACCATCAACAGATGTAATTACAGGGGTAATAAAAGCTAATATTCCATCAAGAATAGCATTTGCAGTATCTTCGCAAATAGATTCAAGGACAATTCTTGACTCATCTGGAGCTGAAAAATTATTAGGAAAAGGTGATATGTTATTTGATCCTATGGGAGCTACTTCTTTCACAAGAATTCAAGGCGCATTTATATCAGAAGAAGATGTTACTAGGATAGTCGATTATACAATATCACAGCAAAAAGCAAATTATGATGAAAATTTTATGAAAATTGATAAAGAATCAGAAAAGCAAACTATTGATAAAGACGATGTAGATAATGATGACCCATTATATAACGAAATAGTAGAATTTGTAATAACATCAGGTAAAGCAAGTGCATCACTTCTTCAAAGAAAATATAAATTGGGATATAATAGAGCAGCAAGAATAATTGATTTACTTGAAGAAAGAGGAATAATAGGACCCGCAAATGGATCAAAACCAAGAGAAGTATTAGTTACTTTAGATAAAGAAGAAGAGTAGAAATACTTTTCTTTTTGTATATGAAAATTATTTTAAACATGATATAATTATAGTGTTAGGATGGTGAAATATGGCAACAGCACATAATAAAGCAAATGTAGGAGATATAGCAAAGACAGTAATAATGTCAGGTGATCCTATAAGAATTAAAAATATTGCAGAAAAATATTTAGATAATGCAAAATTAGTTAATGATATAAGAGGAGAATATGCATATACTGGAACTTATAAAGGAAAAGAAGTAACTGTTATGTCACATGGTATGGGAATGCCAAGCGCAGGTATTTATGTATATGAATTATACAAATTTTATGGTGTTGAAAAAATAATAAGATTAGGTTCATGTGGTGCATATGTAAAAGATGTGGATTTACTTGATATTATACTTGTTGAAAAAGCTTATACTGAAAGCAATTTTGCTTATACTTTGAATAATGAACATGTAAATGTAGCTTCTTCTTCAAAAAATATTAATGAAATAGTGGAAAAAGTAGCAGAAAAAGAGAATATTAATATTGTAAAGGGAAATATATGTTCAACAGATTGCTTTGATTGGTATATGACTGATTTAAGTAAATTTTTAGAAAGATTACCAAAAGATATGAACATAATTGCAGCCGAAATGGAATCATTTGCAATTTTTTACACAGCAAAACTTTTAGAAAAAGAAGCTGCATGTATTTTAACTGTAGTAGATTCTCATTATAAAAAACAAGAATTAAGTGCAGAAGAAAGGCAAAATTCTATAGATAAAATGACAATATTAGCTCTAGAAAGTATATTATAATCTTTATTTTCAAATAATATAAAGAAAGGAGTAAATTATGAAATACAAAAAATATGAATATGACAATTATAATATTCATTTTTTAAAAACTGATAAATTTAAAAGTATTTTTGTATCTATGATTTTGATTAATGATTTTGAAAAAGGAGCATTAACGAAAAATAGTTTACTTAGAAGATTACTTACAACATCTGCAGAAAATTTAAAAGATGAAACAGAAGTGTTAAAAAAAGAATATGATTTATATAATTCAAATGTATTTATCTCAAATAGTATTTATAATAATGTAATTGTTACTGACTTTAGTATAGAAGTATTAGAAGATAAATATACGGAAAAAGGTCTCTTAAAAAAAGCATTAGATTATTTCTTCGATAAAATTTTTAAACCAAATATTAAAAATGGTAAATTTGATGAAAATAATTATACATTGGCAGTAAAATCTTTAAATGATTTTTATGACAGAGAAAAAGAAAATAAAAGAAGATATGCATACATTAAAGCATGTGAATTACTTGATGATGAATATTTTAAATATAATTCGAGTGGGTATAAAAAAGATTTAGAAAAAATAACAAATAAAAAAATGGTTGATTATTATAATAATTTATTTAAGTGTGCGAATTGTAATATATTTGTAATAGGGTCATTTGACGAAGAAGAATTATTAAATATAATAAATGGTAGAGTAAGAGATAAATTGCATAAAAATAAAAATAATTTTACTTTAAATTGTAATGAAAACAAGTTTGAATTAAAAGAAAAAATAGATATAGAAAATAATAATCAATCTAATTTAATATTAATATATAAAATACTTAATATGACAGATAGGGAAAGAAATGTAATTCTTCCTGTATTTAATAGAATACTGGGGGTAGGAAATAATTCAAAATTGTTTAGAAATGTTAGAGAAAGTAAATCTCTTGCTTATGACATTAGATCTAGTGCGTATAGAGATGGGAGCTTAATTATAATAGAGGCAGGAATAGATAGTAAAAGTATGAATGAAACTGTTAATTCTATAAAAGAAGAAATAGAAAATTTAAAAAATGGTAATATAAATGGTGAAGAATTAGAAGAAGCAAAAATATTTAGACGTAGAACTTTAAAACAATTTGAAGATGATAATGAGTCTATACTATATATAAAAATAAATAGTATTTTATTTGGAGATGATGATCTAGATGAAAGGAAAGAAAGTTTGAAAACTGTAAAAAGGGACGAAATAATATCTTTAGCCAAAAAATTAGAATTAAATGTGGTATATATGCTTAAAGGAGAAACAGAAAATGAATAAAATTAAGCTAAAAGGTTTGGATGAAATAATATTTCATGAAAAGTTGGATAATGGACTTAATATATATGTGATGAAGAAGGATTTTAATTCTTTTAGATGTTATTTTATAACTAATTATGGCGCTTTAATAGATAAATTCGTTCCTATAAATGAAAAAAAGATGCATACTTTTCCAAAAGGAATTGCACATTTTTTAGAACATAAAATGTTTGAACAAAAATCTGGTCCATCAGTACTTGAAAAATTTTCATCACTTGGAGGACTATGTAATGCATTTACTAATTATTACTACACAACTTACTATGTTTCAGGGGTTGATAATTTTTATGAAAATTTAAATTTTTTAATTGACTATGTTCAAAGTCCCTATTTTACAGATGAAAATGTAGAAAAAGAAAAAGGAATAATCGATCAAGAAAGATTAATGATTAAAGACAATCCTTATAGGACTTTTTATATGAAAAGTCTTGAAAATTTATTTGTTAATTATGAATATGGAAAAACAATTGTAGGAGAAAAGGAAGATATTTATAATATAACAAAAGAAGATTTATATAAATGTTATAATACATTTTATAATCCAT
The DNA here is from genome assembly GCA_944358265.1 of uncultured Bacilli bacterium. Classification (GTDB taxonomy): domain Bacteria; phylum Bacillota_I; class Bacilli_A; order RF39; family UBA660; genus CAG-433. The sequence continues at coordinate 15,959 of CALVQR010000006.1, forward strand.
CAAATATGAGTTTGATAATAGTATCAAATAAAGATGAAAAAGAAGTAATTGATGAAGTAAAGAAAAATCAGAAAAATAAAATTTTTGAAAAAGGAAGCAAAATAAAAATAGAAAAAGTTACTGAACCTAACGAAGTAAACAAAAAATATGATATATTTTATGATAATGTTACAAAACCAGAGATAGGATATAGTATTAAAATAAAAATAGATAAATTTAATTTAGATTATGATAAAGTTTTGTTATATTTATATATATTAATTAATTCTAATTTTGGAAAAATCTCAAAATTTAATTTAAAATTAAAAGAAGGAAATATAATTGATGGTGATATAGGAAAAGGTATAAATAAATATGACGATTATATTGTTATTAGTTTAAATGCATCTAGTAATAATGAAAAAGAAATAATTAAATTGTTTGATGATAAATTTCAAAATTTAGATATAAAAGAAGAAGATTTTAATTTGATAAAAAAATCAATGATATCAAAATTTGTATATTATTTTACATCTGTAAATTCAATAATAAATTATTTGTATGATGAATATTATGATAATAAAAAAATAACTGGAGATACATTTATAAAATATAAAGAATTAAATTTTGAAGAATATAAAAAAGTAATAAGTCAGTTAGATACAAATTATAAGAGTATAACTATAATGAAACCATTAAATATGAAGGAGTAAAAATATGTTAAAAGTAAAAAATGTAACTAAGTTTTATGATGATTTTAAGGCTGTAGATAATTTATCTTTTGAAGTAAAAGAAGGAGAAATATTTGGACTTTTAGGTGCAAATGGTGCGGGGAAAACAACAACGTTTAGGATGATTATGAATCTTCTAGATCCAACAAGTGGAGAAATAACTTTGAATGATAAAAAAATAGATTATGATGTTACAGATGATATTGGTTTTTTAACTGAAGAAAGAAGTTTGCTTTTAAAACTTACTGTTAAAGAATTAATGATTTATTATGGTACATTAAAATCTATGAAAAAAGATGAAATAATTAGTGAACTTAAAAAGTGGCTTAAAAGATTTAAAATTGAAGAATATGAAAATAAAAAAATAAAAGAATTATCTAAAGGTAATAAACAAAAAATTCAATTTATTTCATCAATAATACATAAACCAAAACTATTAATATTAGATGAGCCTTTTAGTGGACTTGATCCAATAAATGTAGATATGTTTATAGATGTAATTAATGAACTAAAAGATAAAGGAACAATAATAATATTTTCATCTCATCAAATGAATCATGTTGAATTATTTTGTGAAAAATTACTAATACTTGATCATGGAAAAACTATAATTGAGGGGACTTTAAAAGATATAAAATCAAGATATGATGAAAGAAAAATATTAATAAAAGCAGATGTTACAAAAGCAGAACTTAGTAAATTAGAAGGTGTTAAATCAGTAGTTATAAAAGGCGATGAAATAGAATTAAATATAAGTAATAAAAAACATGTTAAAGATATATTTAAATTTATTTCTAAGTGTAAAAATGTAACAAAATTTGAAGTTGTAGAACTTTCATTACATGAAATATTTACAAGGGAAGTAGGTGGGAATAATGAAAGATAAATTCTGGTTTTTAACTAAAAATAGTTTATCAAAGAAGATAAAAAATAAAACATTTTTAATTGTAAATATATTACTTTTAGTAGCACTTGTAGCTCTTATAAATATTGATAAAATAGTATTAGCTTTTGGAGGTAACTTTAATGAAGTAAATAATATTATGGTTGTTGATAAAACAGAAAACACATATGATATATTCAAAGAAGTAATTGATAGTGAAGAGACTATTATAGACACTGGACTTAAATATAAAGTGACAAAAATTGATGATGAAGATAAAGCTAAAAAAGATATAAAAAAAGATGAAGATATACTAATAATATTTAATGAAGATGATGAAAACATAATAAGTGTCAAGATGATAACGTATGGATATATAAATTCAAATATGTATCAACTTATAAATACATCAATAAATGCAAGTAAACAAATACTTGCAATGGAAAAATTAAATATAAATGAAGAAGATTTAGCTAAGATAAATAATCCAATAAATATTGAAAGAGAGTATATAGAAGAGGGTAAAAATAAAAATGAAGAAAATCAAGAATTAATAATGAGTGTAGTAACTCCAATTGTAATATTTCCATTCTTTATGCTTATATTACTTGTAGTTCAAATGATAGGAGCAGAAATAAATGAAGAAAAATCAACTAGAAGTATGGAAATAATAATATCTAATGTATCTCCTAAAGTGCATTTTTTCTCAAAAATATTGGCAGCAAATTTATTTGTAATAATTCAAGCTCTGTTATTATTTTTATATTCAGGAATTGGAATATTATTAAGAGGAGGAAGTGTACAAACTGATCAAATTAATGAAATGGTAGGAGACATAACATCAAAAGTAGATGCATCAGGGATGCTTTCAAACATTATTAATTATATTCCAATAGTATTAGTGCTTATGCTTGTAACTTTACTTGGATATTCGCTTTTAGCGGGAATACTGGCTTCAATGACAACTAATATGGAAGATTTTCAGCAACTTCAAACACCAATAATGGTAATATCTTTAGTAGGATTTTATTTATCTGTAATGAGTTCTATGTTTGAAGGATCATTGTTTATTAGGATATTATCTTATGTTCCATTTATATCTGCGATATTATCTCCATCATTACTATTAACAGGAGTAATAGGATTAAAAGATATAATAATTTCAATCTTATTAATGGTAATAGTTGTATATTTACTTATAAAATATGGTCTTAAAATATATAAAGAGGGTATATTAAATTATTCAAGTAATAACTTGTGGAAAAAAATGATCAAAGCTTTGAAAAATTAAAAAAGATATTAGTTTTACTCCTAATATCTTTTTTTAACAATATTATAAAATGGTGTATTTTCTATTTTTTTAATATTTATTAAAACTATCAATAGATAAATCTTTTATATTATTTAGACGGCCAAAATTAGTAAATTTGCTTTAATCGCTATAAATTAAAAAGAATACTTACTAATATAATTGAATCTAAATTTAATTTTAATGTTTCATTTACTCTTTTAGTAATAACTAAATGAATTTTATGGCTAGGTATATTTATTTTATTAAAAATATAAAAACTTATATTTTTTAAATATAAGAATAATATCAATATGGCGTCCTTGGGCAGAATCGAACTGCCGACCCATTGCTTAGGAGGCAATCGCTCTATCCTACTGAGCTACAAGGACAAAATAAATACAAATCAATTATATCATAATTTTTATTATTATGATTATACTTTGATGTATTTTTTTTATTTTATTTATAATAGTTATTTATCTTATAAATATGGTACGTATAACCATAATATGTTATAATTAATGCATAATATGGAGGGAAAAATGGAAAATAAAAAAGTAGATAAAAAAGTTATTAAAGAAAAAAGTGGTAAAATAATAAAAGAATTTAAGGTGTTTATATCAAAAGGAAATGCCTTAGATTTAGCAGTAGGTGTAATAATAGGCTCAGCATTTGGGAAAATAGTAACATCTATAGTTAATGATATTTTAATGCCTGTAATTGGAATAATAATAGGAGGGCATGACTTTTCTAATTTAATTATAAAAATAGGTGATGCGACTATAAGATATGGTTCTTTCGTTCAAAATGTAATAGATTTCTTTATTGTTGCTTTATGTATTTTTGTATTTATTAAATTAATAAATATATTTAATAAAAAAGAAGAGGAAACTAAAAAGAAGAAAGATGAGCAAATAGTACTTTTAGAGGAAATAAGAGATTTACTTAAAAATAACAAATAGTATAAAAAAGAATAATATATACTAGAGGTAATTATATGTCAAAAGTTTATTGGATAGATATAATAATACCGTATGTATTATTATTCTTATTTTTTTTATTGATCGCTTGTTTAAAAAATAAAAAGTAAAAAAAGCGTCTAAAATTTAGATCTATAGTGATTTTTTATAATTCTTGTATTATAATTGTAGCTATAGGAGTAGTAACATGAATAAAAGTATTTATATAGTACTGTCACAAAGTTATACAGTTCTATCAAGAATAATAAAAAAGATAACTAAAGATAAATATTCACATGTTTCTTTATCTTTTGATAAGGAATGTAGAGACATGTATACGATGGGGAGAAAATGGACAAGATGGCCTTTTTATGGTACATATAAAAAAGAAAGTATATATAAAGGAGTATATAATTTAAACATAAATGCAGAAATATTAATATATGAACTTACTGTTACAGATAAACAATATAATAATATTATAAAACTTTTAGATCAATATGGAAATTCAAGTAAAGGATATAACTTTATTGGATTAATACTTGCAATATTTAATAAAAAATTAGATAGAAAAAAATATTATTGCTCTGAGTTTATATATAAAATATTATCTGATGGAAGTGTTAATATTTTTCCTAAAACTGATAATATTGTAAAACCAATGGATTTTGTTAAAATAAAAGGTTTAAATAAAATATATGAGGGAAAAATTATAAAGTATAAAGTGCAAAAATTAAAATCATTAAATAGAAAAATATCGGTATAATATTTTGCTAAAATATTATCAAATTTTGTAAAAAATATATTATTAGTTTAGAATATTCTAAACAAGATAGGGAAATAACTATGATTTAGGAAGAAGTATGAAAAATTATAGAAAAATATATAATTCAATAATTAATCCATTAGTTAGTGGTACAGTTTTTAGTGATTTAATATCTGCTTATGCAGATTAAAAAAACAATGTATTCATATTTAACTAAAGTACATACTGATGATAAAAAGTATACTGTTGTTTCTATAACTGAAATAGATAATAAAATTTATGTTTGTTTAATTGATCAAGGACTAATTGAAAAATCAATGATAGCATTAAAAACAAATTAACTCAAGAAATGAAATAATTTAATAAAATTAACGCATTGTGTTAGTTCTTTTCGTAGTACTTAAAATGTGAAAATATAGACTATTTTATTTTTTTAAACATTAAAAAACGGTATATTAAAATTAATTTTATTATGTTATAATTGTTTTGAAAGGTAGGACGAAATATGATAAAAAAAATATATAGAATGTCTTTAATAACATCAATAGCTTTATTTTTATTTGGTTTATTGCTTATATTAAATTCACAAGGGTTTATTAAATCTATATCTACATTAATCGGAGTAGTACTTTTACTTATAGGAATATTCCCGGTAATAGATTATTTTAGGTATAGAAAAGAGGGGGTGCTCGCAGGAATTAGTTTAATATCAGGGATATTTTCTATAGTATGTGGACTTATGTTTTTATTAAACGAAAATATGCTTATGATTTTAATACCGGTGTTTATTGGTGTATGGATGATAATTAATGGGATCAATAAGATTCAACTTGCATTTGAGATAAAAGATGATGGTGAAAAAAGCTGGATTATAACATTTATATTTTCTATATTAATAATAGTGTGTGGTGGATATTTTATAATAAATCCAATTAGTGGTGCAGAAATTGTTACTCAAACACTAGGATTAATAATTTGTATTTATGCAATTCTTGATATTATTGATTGTATAATTATAAGAATAAAGTTAAAAAAGACAATAGATGAAATTAAAAAAGTAGATTCAAAAATAGTAGGAGAACAATAAAAAATATATTTTAGCACTCTCTATTGACAAGTGCTAAAAACGTGATATAATTGTAGTATACATATAAAAGTGTATACTTTTTATATGATATTTATAAGGAGGGGATAATTATGAATGGACAAAATCCATATGAAGAAAATTTACAAAATCCTCTAGAGAAATATGGCAGGGATATTGTAGAAGCAGTAAAAGATGGTAAAATTGATCCAGTAATAGGTCGTGATGAAGAAATACGAAGTATTACTAGGATTTTATCTCGTAAAACAAAAAATAATCCAGTATTAATTGGTGAACCTGGTGTAGGTAAAACTGCAATTGTTGAAGGACTTGCTCAAAGAATAGTAAAAGGTGATGTCCCAGAATCATTAAAAAATAAAAGAGTATGGGAACTTGATATGGGTGCACTTATCGCAGGAGCTAAATATAGAGGTGAGTTTGAGGAAAGATTAAAAGCAGTTTTAAAAGAAATAAAAGAATCTAATGGTGAAATAATACTTTTTATAGATGAAATTCACATGATAGTAGGTGCAGGAGCTTTAGAAGGTGCAATGGATGCTGGCAATATGCTTAAACCAATGCTTGCAAGAGGAGAAATTCTTTGTATTGGTGCAACTACTTTAAACGAATATAGAAAATATATTGAAAAAGACGGAGCACTTGAAAGACGTTTTCAAAAAGTAATTGTAAAAGAACCTACTGTAATTGATACAATAACTATTTTACGTGGATTAAAAGAAAGATTTGAAGTTCATCATGGTGTTTCTATAAAAGATAGAGCATTAGTCGCAGCGGCTACTTTATCTAATAGGTATATAACAGATAGATTTCTTCCTGATAAAGCAATAGATTTGATAGATGAAGCATGTGCAACTATAAAAGTTCAAATGGATTCAGTTCCAACTGAACTAGATGCTCTAACAAGAAAAATAATGAGACTTGAAATAGAAAAAGAAGCACTAAAAAAAGAAAAAGATGACATAAGTAAAAAAAGAGTAGAAGAACTAAATGAAAATTTATCTAAATTAAAAGAAGATGAAAAAAAATTAAGAAGTGATTGGGAAGAAGAAAAAAATATAAATGATAAAATAAAAACAAAAAAAGAAGAAATATCTAATGCTAATTTTAAATTAGAACAAGCAGAGAATTCTTATGATTTAGAAACTGCTGCTAAGTTAAGACATGGGACTATCCCAAGACTTGAAAAAGAATTAGAAGAGTTAAATAATAAAGCAAAGAATGAAATACTTTCTGATACAGTAGATGAAGAGGATATTGCTAAAATAATATCTAATTGGACTAAAATTCCTATTAATAAGTTAGTAGGAGGAGAAAGAGAAAAAATTATTCATCTGGAAGAAAACATGAAAAAAAGAGTAAAGGGGCAAGATGATGCTTTAAAACTTGTTAGTGAGGCAATTATAAGATCACGTGCAGGTATTAAAGATCCAAATAGACCAATTGGTTCGTTTATATTCCTAGGACCAACAGGTGTAGGTAAAACAGAAGTTGCTAAGACTCTTGCGTATGAACTTTTTGATGATGAAAGACATATTGTAAGAATTGATATGAGTGAATATATGGAAAGTCATTCAGTATCAAGATTAGTTGGAGCGCCTCCTGGTTATGTAGGATACGATGAAGGTGGGCAATTAACAGAAGCTGTAAGAAGAAATCCATATAGTATAGTTTTATTTGATGAAATAGAGAAAGCTCATAAAGATGTATTTAATATACTTCTTCAAATACTTGATGATGGTCGAATTACTGATTCACAAGGTAGAACTGTAGACTTTAAAAATACTATTATTATAATGACATCTAACTTAGGTAGCGAATATATACTTGAAGATGTAGAAAATAGTAATGAACTTGTAATGAGTGAATTAAGACGTACTTTTAAACCAGAATTTATAAATCGTATCGATGAAATAATTATATTTAAATCTCTTGATAAAAAAATAGTTTATGAAATACTTGATAAAATAATAAGTGATATTGAAAAAAGACTAAAAGATAAACATATTACATTAAAATTAACTACTAATGCTAAAGATTTTATAATAAATAATTCATATGATGAAAGATATGGTGCAAGACCAATTAAAAGATTTGTATCTAGGAATCTAGAAACTTTGCTTGCAAATGCTATTATAAATGACAAAATTAAATTTGGTGAAGAAGTAGATATTGATGTTAAAAATAATAATTTAATAATAACTAATGAGTAAAATCATTAGTTTTTTAGTTCTATTGACAAGCAAATATGAATTAAACTATAATTAAAATAGTTGATAGATAATTCAACTAACATTATAATTATATATATTAATGGAGGAATTTATGTCTAGAAATGAATTTTCTTGTGATTGTAATGTAATTCATCAAGAAATAGTTAATAAAGTATTAAAAAAAATGCCAAAAGAGGATATTTTTAACAAATTAGCAGATTTATTTAAACTTATAGGGGATACAACAAGATGCAGAATTTTATTTGCGTTAGATCAAAATGAAATGTGTGTTTGTGATTTAGCAAATGTTCTTAATATGACAAAATCTTCTATTTCACATCAATTAGCAGTTTTAAGAAGAAGCGGGGTAGTTAGATGTAGAAAAAGTGGAAAGGAAGTATATTATACTTTAGATGATGATCATATTGTTAGACTTTTTGAAATTGGTTTAGAACATATTAATCATAAAATTTAAAGGGATGATTTTCATGAAAAAAATAGTTTTAAAAATTGGAGGTATGACTTGTAGCGCTTGCTCATCAGGATTAGAAAAATATTTAAATAAACAATCAGGAGTTAAGAATGCTAGTGTTAATTTAGTATTGTCTATTGCAACTATTGAATATGAAAATATAAGTAAAAAAGATTTAGAACGATATATAAAAGAAGCTGGATTTACTAGTCTTGGAGAATTTAAGAAAATAGATGATACTGAAACTAAAAAAGAAGATAAATTAAAATTAATCTTTTTTGGGTTATTTATCTTATTTATTATGTATATTTCAATGGGAGATATGTTTAATTTACCTAATATTCCTTTTATTAATCGTAATTATCCTATTGCATTAGCAACAACTTTATTTTTTTCAGCATTTATTTTTTTATGGTATGGTTACGATATATTGAAAAGTGGTATAAAAAATTTAATTCATAAAATGCCAAATATGGATACTTTAGTAATGTTTAGTGTATTATGTAGTTTTATTTATAGCGTTTATGGTTATATAAATATAATACTTGGAATTAATGAATATTTTGAAAATTTATATTTTGAATCTACTTGTATGGTTATTTACTTTATTAAACTTGGAAAATTTATAGAAGAGATAAGTAAAAATAAAACAAAAGATGCGATAAGAAATTTAGTCCAAATAACGCCACAAACTGCGATTTTAAAAATAGGTGATAATGAAAAAGAAGTGTCTATAGATGAAGTAAAAAAAGATGATTTATTAATATGTAAAGCAGGCAATAAAATAGCGGTAGATGGTATTGTGGAAAGTGGTAGAACATATGTAGATGAAAGTTTTATTACAGGAGAAAGCATACCAGTATTAAAAGAGAAAGGAAGCAAGTTAATCGCAGGATCAATTAATTATGATGGTTATATAGAATATAGAGCAAAAAAAATTGGAAAAGAATCAACTATATCAGAAATTGTTAAATTGGTTGTTGAATCAACAAATACAAAAAGTAAAATACAAAAATTAGCAGATAAAATAAGTGGGTATTTTGTACCTATTATTCTTGTAATTGCAATTTTAACTTTTTTAGTGCAAATTATTTACGGATTACAATTTGAAAGAGCATTAGTTCATATGGTTACTATACTTGTTACTGCTTGTCCATGTGCTTTAGGTTTAGCAGTACCTCTTGTAGTAGTTGTAAGTAATGGATTATGCGCAAAAAAAGGATTATTTTTAAAAAATAGTGAAGTATTAGAAATTGCTAATAAAATTGATACTATTGTATTTGATAAAACTGGTACTTTAACTTTTGGTAAGTTAAGTATATTTAAAACTTTTAACTATTCTAATTATGAAGACGATAATTTAATAAATATAGTTTCTAATATAGAAAATAATTCTTCTCATCCAATTAGTACTGCATTTAAAATAAATAAAAAATTAGAAGTAAAAGATTTTAAAACAATAAATGGTATTGGGGTTTATGGGAAAATAAATAATAAAAAATATTACTTAGGTAGCGATAAATTACTATTAAAATTAAAAATAAAAAATATATACAAAAAAGATTATGATTATTTAACTAAAAATGGATGTAGTATTATTTACATTATTGAAGATAATGTTACTATTGGACTTATTGGAGTAAGAGATATTATAAGAACTGAAATAAAGAATACTATAAATGAATTTAATAAAAGAAATATTGAAATTATAATGCTTACAGGTGATAACCAAAAAACTGCCTTTATAATTGCAAAAGAACTTGGAATAAAAAATGTTATTGCAAATGTGCTTCCACAAACTAAAGCAAAACATATAAAAAATCTAAAAGAAAAAGGTAAAAAGGTTATAATGGTTGGTGATGGAATAAATGATGCTCCTGCGCTTATTAATACTGATATTGGAATTAGTGTTAGTGATGGAACAGATGTTGCAGCAGATTCATCAGATGTTATATTAATGAATAATGATATAAAAAATATTTTAGATTTAATAATTATAAGTAATAAGTCTTATAAAATAATTAAACAAAATCTATTTTGGGCTTTTTTCTATAATATTTGTATGATTCCAATTGCTATGGGATTGTTTAGTAGTTTTGGTATAAATATGACACCTATGTTTGGTAGTATAGCTATGATTTTCAGTAGTTTGACAGTTATCTTTAATTCATTAAGATTTAGGAGGGAAATAAAATGAAAAATGTTGAATTAAATATTGATGGAATGAAATGTGAAGGATGCGTTAATAGAGTAAAAAATATTTTATCTACTATTAAAGGAGTAAAATCTTTTGATGTTTCACTTGAAAATAAAAAAATATATTTAGTGATAAAAAAAGATAAAGTAATTGATGAAGTGATTGAAAAAATAGAAAAATTGGATTTTAAAGTATCTAAAAGTTAATAATTATTGTTAGAGGTAAATTTATGACAAAGAGAAAAAGAAATAAATTATTAAGATATATATTTTCAGTATTAGTATTTTCTTTATTGATATATGTATATAATCATTATGAAGATGATATTCAAAAATTAATTGCTAGCGTTATTCCTCATGAAGAAGTAAAATCTTATAATATTGGTGAAATTCCAGAATATTCAGGGGATCCTTATGTAATAATAAATAATAATATTCCAAGCTTTGATGAAAAAGAAATCACTACTAACTCTTTTGAAACTTATAGTGATTTAGATTATCTTAAAAGAGCAGGGGTGGCATATGCTAATGTAAGTATTGATACTATGCCTACTACAGAAAGAGGAAAAATAGGAATGATAAAGCCTTCCGGATGGCATACAATAAAATATGATATTATAGATGGGAAGTATTTATATAATAGATGTCATTTGATTGGGTATCAATTAACAGGAGAAAATGCTAATGAAAAAAATCTTATTACATGTACGAGATATATGAATACAGTAGGGATGTTAAAATTTGAAAATGAAGTTGCAGAGTATGTAAAAGAAACTAGTAATCATGTTTTATATAGAGTTACTCCAATATATGATGGAAATAATTTACTTGCAAGTGGTGTACAGATAGAAGCATTATCTGTTGAAGATAATGGTTCAGGAATCAAATTTAATGTTTATGTATATAATGTTCAAGATGGTATAATAATTGATTATAGTACAGGTGATAGTAAATTATCAGAATAAATGGAGGTTATATGAAATATATTGATGTAGACGATATAAAAGAAAAAATAATAAAAGAAAACAAAATTAAAATGGGTAAAGAAACAAATGTATATAAAAGTGATCATATTGTAATTAAATTATTTAGAAAAGATAGAAAATCTCCGTTTGATAGAATAAGTGATGAGGGACTAATTAAATTATCTGAATTAGATTTAAAAATTTTTAATAATCCAATTGATATAATAGTTGAAGATAGTGTTATAGTTGGCTATACAGAAAGGTATTTAAATATAAAAGATTATGAGGGAAGTATAATAAAAATTAATTTTGATGCATTAAAAGAAGACATTAAAAGACTTAGTTATAATGGATTTAAAATTGAAGATATATTTTATAATTATACATTTGATGATGATTTAATTTTTTTTGATATGACTAGTTATAAATATACAAATACTAAAAAGAAAATGTTGTTAGACTATTATTATAAAAAAAATATTGCAACTATTAATTTATTTTTAGTGGGTTTAACTATGTTTGATGCATATAAGCATGGAGAATCTTATGAATTTTTAAAAACATTCAAAGCAAATGAATATATTAATAAAAATATTAAAGATAAATATTATGCAGATTATTTAAAAGAAAAAAATTTAAAATAAATTGGCACTCACTATTGACAAGTGCTAAAATAAGTGGTATTATTAAATTGTCAGATAGGAAACTGGCAGAAAGAAGGCGAGTAAGTGAAACAATTTAAAGCAGAATCTAAAAGATTACTTGAGTTGATGATTAATTCAATTTATACTAATAAAGAAATATTTTTAAGAGAATTAATTTCAAATGCAAGTGATGCTATTGATAAACTTTATTACAGATCATTAACTGATAAAAGTATTAAAGTGAATAAAAAAGATTTGTGCATTAAATTAGAAATTGATAAAGAAAATAGGTTATTAAAAGTATCTGATACCGGTATTGGTATGACTAAAGATGAACTTGAAAATAATCTAGGTATGATTGCAAAATCAGGTTCACTTCAGTTCAAAGAAGAAAATAAAAATAAAAAAGATGTAAATATTATTGGACAGTTTGGTGTTGGATTTTATTCATCATTTATGGTTTCAGATAAAGTAGAAGTAATATCTAAAAAGTATGGTGAAGAAAAAGCTTATAAATGGACTAGTAAAGGAATAGAAGGATATACTATAACTGAATCAGATAAAGAAGATTATGGGACAACAATAATTTTAACTATAAAAGAAGATTCAGATGACTATAATTATAGTGAATTCTTAGATAGTTATAATATTGAATCTTTGGTAAAAAAATATTCAGATTATATCAGATATCCGATTAAAATGAATGTTACAAGAAGAGAACTTAAAAAAGGTTCTGATAATGAATACGAAGATGTAACAAAAGAAGAAACATTAAATAGTATGATTCCTTTATGGAGAAAAGATAAGAAAAAAATTAAGAAAGAAGAATATAATTCTTTTTATCAAAATAAATTTTATGATTATCAAGAGCCATTAAAAGTAATACATACATCAGTAGAAGGAATGTGTTCATATAAGTCAATTTTGTTTATTCCATCACATGCACCATATGATTATTATTCAAAAGAATATGAAAAAGGTTTAGCTCTTTATTCAAATGGTGTACTTATAATGGATAAATGTTCTGATTTACTCCCAGACTACTTCAGCTTTGTTAAAGGCGTAGTTGATAGTGATGATTTATCTCTTAATATATCAAGAGAGATTCTTCAACAAGATAGACAACTTAAAATAATTGCAAGTAATATTGAAAAGAAAATTAAAAGTGAACTTGAAAGTATGCTTTTAAATGATAGAAAAATTTATGAAAAATTCTTTAAAGAATTTGGATTGCAATTAAAAATAGGTGTATATAATAATTATGGAATGAATAAAGATAAACTTAAAGATTTATTATTATTTTATTCATCAAAGGAGAAAAAATTAGTTACACTTAAAGAATATGTATCTAATATGAAAGATGAAAATATATATTATGCATGCGGAGAAACAATCGATAAAATAGATTTACTTCCACAAGTTGAAATATTTAAAGATAAAGATTATGACATTTTATATTTAACTGAATATGTAGATGAATTTGTTTTAAAAACACTTATGGAATATGAAGGTAAAAAGTTTGTAAACGTATGTGAAAATAATTTAGATTTAGATACAGAAGAAGAAAAAGAAAGTCTAAATAAATTAAATGAATAAAATAAAGATATGTTAAATTTAATGAAAGAAACTTTAAATAATGAAGTAACAGATGTTAAATTTACTCATAGGCTTAAAAATCATCCGGTATGCTTAGTAAGCGAAGGACCTATTTCAATTGAAATGCAAAAGGTATTTAATGCTATGCCTACAGATGAAAATATAAATGCAAAAATAATATTAGAGATTAATGAATCTCACCCAATTGCAAAAAAATTAAAAACTTTATATGAAAATGATAAAGAAAAATTTAAAAATTATACAAAGATTTTGTATTCACAAGCAAGATTAATAGAAGGTCTTACTTGCAAAAATCAATCTGAAATAAGCAATTTAATATGTGAATTATTGTCTGAATAAAAATAAATAAAAGGTACATAATAATAAAGAAAGGGATGATATATATGTTACCAAGTAGAATATTTTTTGATAATTTTTTAGATGATTTTGAGGATAATAAATTTAAAAAGATGATGAAATGTGATATTTATGAAAAGGATGGAAATTATAACGTAGTTATGGATATTCCTGGATTTTCAAAAGAGGATATTAAAATAGAATGTGATAATGGTATTATAACTATTTCATGCGAGAAGAATGAAGAATCAAATGAAGAAGAAGGTAAAAAATATTTAAGAAAAGAAAGAAAATTTGAAAAATGTGAACGTTCATTTAATTTTGGAGATATAAAAGAAGATGAAATAGTTGCAAATTATAATGATGGTACTTTAACTTTAACAATACCTAAAAAAGAAAAAGTAGAAACAAAAAAGAATATACAAATACAATAAAGAATATTTGTTATTCTTTTTTTTGTATAAAAAGTTTTGTTTAAAAAGAAAAAATGCTTGATATTTTATAATAATATATAAAAATAATGAAAATAAAAAAATGTATAAAATATATAAATTCATATTATACTCTTGTGAAAATATAGAGATATAGATTTAAGTGTTAAAAAACACTATCAAAATTAAAGAAAATAAGTTATAATAAAGAAGATAGTAAAAAGATATGTTGGAGACTGTCTGAATTTAATTCTATAGAAAATAGAGTATACTCTATCTATGAAATAAAAGAATCAGAAGATAACTATTTATGTAAATAAAATTAATTGAGGTGATATATGTGGGACTTATAATAACATTTATTTTAGGAATATTTATGTTAATAGGAATATTAGTAATAAAACTATCTAAAAATAGTAAAATAGTAGAACAATTATCAATATCAATTGCACTGGGGACAATAGCATCATTAGTGGTTTTAGAATTATTTCCTGAGGTTTTAGAAACTTTTGATTCTAAAAAATATATAATATTAATCTTAATTTTTATAGGTATAATTGTATTAAAAATATTAGATATATTTATTCCAGAACATGATCATGACCATAGCTTTTCGCATAATTGCACAAATGATAATTTAATTCATATAGGAGTAGTATCTTCAGTTGCAATTATTCTTCATAATATAATTGAAGGAATGGCAGTTTATAGTATGACAATAGAATCTTTAAAATTAGGATTTATAGTGTCTCTGGGAGTAGGACTTCATAATATTCCAATGGGTATGGTAATATATTCTACATTAAAAAATCAAGATAAGAAAAAGAAAATAATTTTACTAACTCTAACAATATTATCAACATTTATAGGTGGAATACTTATGATGTGTATAAGTACAGTATTTAATGAAACCGTTATAGGAGTATTAATATGCATAACACTTGGAATGCTTCTTTATATAATTTTATTTGAACTAATACCACATTTAGTTCATAGTAAAAATAAATTATTATCAATAATTGGTATAGTTATAGGTATCTTAATATTAATTATAAGTACTTTAATAGAATAAAAAATTCTTCGATTTGAAGAATTTTTATTTTCCAAAATATCCATTTAATATTTCTTTACTTTCAGTAACGGTTATAAATGCATTTGGATCAATTTCCATTATTAATTTTTTAAATTCAGATAATTTATTATTTTGAATTTGAGCATAAATCATAAAATTAGTATCTTCCTTATGAACACCTTTACATTCTATAACTGATGCTGAATAATTGGAATTCTTTAATGCTTCGATAACTTTGTTCTTATAATTTTTAGTTATTACTTGTACACTAACAGTTCCTTTAATAACCTTTTTTGATATCCCACTACCAGTAAATGTACCTGCCGCATATCCTCCAGCATATGCTAAAGCAATCCACATACTTTGTATGTCAGTATTTAATGCTTCTCTAACAACTATAAACCAAATTAGAACATCAACAAAACCTATAATAGTTGCCAAATTCCTCTTACCTTTTACTAAATACATTGTTTGAAGTGTTGAAAGTGTAACATCAACAAGTCTTCCTATAAATATTTTTATGCATAAATACAATAATTCCATTTTATACACTCCTTTACATTAAAAAATTATACAATACGAGAAATTCATTGTAAACAAAAAGATTTAAATTTGATCTAAATCTTTTTTACAAATTGTACAAGTAATGTAAATACTATCTTTATTTTTTCTACTATAATTTCTTAAACATTTATTTTATTTAGTTTCGCTATATTATTGAAATTTTTCCTTTATCTAATATTATAATGGTTAATAATTTAAAAAATATACTTAATGTGGTAAAATAAAATTAAAAGGAGCATTAGTATGATAAAGATAAGTAATACTGATATAAATTTAAAAGATACAATTACATGTGGACAAATATTTAGATATATAGAAGAAAATGATAATTCATATACAATAATATTATCTGATAGGGTAGTAAATATAAAAGAAGATAATAATTGTTTATTGGTTAAATCAAATGTAGAAAAGGATTTAGAAAAAGTAGTTAGAGACTATCTTGATTTAAATAGGGATTATGAATTATTAAATAGAAAACTCGTAAAAAATGATGAATCTTTATCAGAAATAATTAATAATTGTAGTGGTTTTAAAATAATTAATCAACCAAAATTTGAATGTATAATAAGTTATATAATATCTCAAAATAATGGAGTCCCACAAATAAGAAATGCTGTTAATAATATTGCTACAAAATATGGTAAGAAAGTTATATTTGAAGGGAAAGAATATTATTTATTTCCAAGCGCAGAAGATTTAAAAGATGTAACTATAGAAAAATATCGAGATTTAAAAGTAGGATTTAGAGATAAATATATATATCAAATAGTAAAAAAAATAAATAATAATGAATTTAATATAAATTTAATAAATGAGATGAATTCGTTTGATGCAATGAATTATTTGATGAATAATAAAGGAATAGGTGAAAAAGTATCGTCATGTATATTGTTGTTCTCGTATTCTAGATTAGATGTTTTCCCAATTGATACATGGGTTAAAAAATTTATGAAAGATACATATAATATTGAAGGAATAGATAATATAAAAAAATTTACTAAAGAAAAATATGGAAGTTATACAGGACTTATTATTCAATATATGTTTCATTATAAAAGAAATAAAGGGTAGTTTTGAACTTAAAATCAAAAGTTAGACAGTTCATTATTTACTCTTTTTAATTTTAATAATAATTAGACTGATTATTATAAGTAGTATAATAGGAATTGTATATATATAAACATAATAATTTTTTGTAATTTGAAAACCTATAGTAGTGTCTTTAAATAATATAGTTGAAATTACTAATGAAATCAATATTATTGGATAATATATATATTTCTTATCTAATTTTTTGTTATTTAAATATTTCTTTATAAATAATAGACACATAGTAGCAGTAATATATAAACTAAACATCCATTGTGTGGATAATATATTTTCAATGTGTTGAATAAAATTGAAATAATTTATTTTTTTTATAAGTGTAAATTCTGGATAATAGAATAACTTAGCTAAATCTATACCAAATATTCCAATTAAAAATGTAAACAATAAAAAGAAATCAATACACAAGAAAATATAAAATTTGTATAAATTTTTATTAAATAAATTACAATTTCCTATATTATTCTTGGGTATTATATACATAAGAAAAGTAGGAGTTAAAGAGTATGATGCAAAATATATTGCATCTTTAATTACACTAAAAATAGAATTATTAAAAAAGGGTTTAAAATTATCAAATTCAATAAAATTAGTTAAACCAAAAATTGATAATAATATTTCTATTATTGAAATAAAAAATAAAAATAATGATACTTTAGAAATAGCTTTAATCCCTTTATTAACAGCATATACTATAGGAAGTAAAAATAATATTAGAATAATTATTGCAGGAGTCTTATCTAAATATTTATTTTGAATATATATTTGCATACTCCATAATGTATATATAAAATATACTAAAAATAGTATTATAAGTATAAAATTAATAATGTTTCCTATATTTTTACCATATATTTTTTCTATTTTATGAAAAATATCAAAATCTTTTTCATAATCATATAATTTTATAAAAAAACCTAAAACTATGATACCTATTATAGAACCTAATAATATTGAAAATATACTACTTTGTTTACTAGAATTTAATATTTGTGGTATACCAACGCCTAAAAACATTGCTTGTGCTGAAAAAAATATAATACTTGCAAATCCCTTATTACTTATTTTTGTATTCATTTAGTTTTATCTCCTTTACTAGAGTTTCTAGTTTCTCCTTTTCTATTTAGTTGTAAATCTACTTTTAATTTAACACTATAATCTTCATACTTATAATCTGGATAATCTAAATAAATAAGTCTCTCAAGTCCTAAAAATTTACTTTTAGAGTTTTTTTGTTTCTCTAAAGCAGAATTAATATATTTTTTTATTTTTTTGTTTGCTAATGTTTCAAGTTCTTTTATTGTTTTTTCGTCAGTTAAGTCTTTTGAACAATTGTATTCTGTTATTATAGCATTAGATTTTATATTAAAATTTATTTGGTATTGATTTTTTTCTTTTTTTATATTTGATTTAGTTTTACTTTTTAAAACTGAAAGAGAAGCATAATTTTTATCATCACACTTTACTGGAATAATCATTTCTTGAACTTGATTTCTTAAAAAGTTATATCCAATAGTTTCATTTTTATTTAAAAAATCTTCTAATTTCCCATTTTTTGTTATAGCAATGTTATCGACTATGATAGATGTTATTGGATCAGTTGTTGAAATATTATCAGTAGTAGTACCTTTTTCTTTATAATTTTTTGCTTCAATTACAGATATTACAGGATCGATACCCTTTTTTAAATATAATGATATAAATTCATCTAATTTAGTAGAATAAGTTAGTGAACTTGATATATCTGCATTTTGTATTGTTATACTAACATATTCTGCAGGGACTGATTCTGGTGATGTCATAATTTTTATTATTTTTGATGCTTCAATATTTTTTGCAATAGTTATAGTAAATTCATTTCTTATTTCCGTTAATCTTTGAAACATATCTAATATATTCATTATCCCTTCTTTTGCTACTTCTTCAGAGATAACCAGTTTACTTAAATGACCTTCATACAAAATTCTAGATGTTTTAGTTGATATATTTCTAAGCGCTTCATTAATTGTGTTTCCTTCTTCTTCATAAACTAATATTTGACTATCATCACTATCTTCTTTTTGTTTAGCATTCATAATTTGAGCACTTACTAAATATTTATCATCTTTTTTATCAATTGCAATTGAACTTACAATGGCAAGTTCATTAAGTTCTTTATAATTATAACAACCAGAAAGAAGTAATATTATTATAAATATAATTATTTTCTTCATAAATTACCTCCTATTTACATTTTTAGTTAAAAAATGGTTTCTTTTATTTAATTTAAAATTTTTTGTTAAAATAATATTATTTTTTTGTAGTTCTTTACTAAATGGTGCATCAGGTAAAGTATAATCAAATCCATAAGATTCCATTGAGCATAATTTGATTAAAAATAGTAGTACAGATATAAATATTCCATATAATCCTACAAAAGCACCAAATAGTAAGAAAATTAATTTCCATATACGAATAGCATTAACCATATCATTATCATTAAATAATAAAGAGGATACTGAAGATATAGCAATTACAATTATCATAATTGGAGATATAATTCCAGCTTCCACTGCAGCTTGTCCTAATACTAATGCTCCTACAATTGACATAGAAGTGCCAATTACAAACGGTATTCTTGTATCTGATTCTCTTAATATTTCAAATGTAATCCACATAACTATGGCTTCTACAATAGATGGAAATGGCACACCTTCTCTTTGAATAGAAAAATTAATAAGAACACTTGTAGGGAGTGTTTCTTGATTAAAAGTTGTAAGTGCAATATATAATCCTGGAGTTAGTATTGATACAATAAGTGCGATAATTCTTATAATTCTAGTAATAGTTACATTTTTTGTATTTTGATAATAATCATCTATTGTTTTTATATAATCAGAAAAAAATGTGGGCAATATGATTACTTGTGGTGTATTTTCAACAACGATTGCAACTCTTCCTTCCATTAAATTAAAACTAACTAAATCTGGCCTTTCAGTTGTTTGATTAGTAGGCATCATATAATTATTTTTATTTAAATTTTCAAATATATAATTACTATTTGCAACATAATCCATATTCATACTTTTTAATTTTTTTTCGACTTTATCGACCAAATCTTTATTTACTATATTATCCATATATAAAAGAGATATTTTTGTTTTACTAGATGTACCAATTGTATGTTCAATAACTCTTAAGTTTTTATTTCTTATTCTTTTTCTAATTAATCCTATATTAGTTTGATAGTTTTCAGTAAATGCATCCTTAGGACCTTTTATTACTTTTTCATTAGAAGCTTCAATAATTCCACTATCTAATTTTGCTTTAGTTTCAAAAGATAAAAATTTATTATCTATACATATAATAGTAAATCCAGAATATAAACTATCATATAGAGTTTGCATGTCTTTTATTTCTTTTAAATTGCCATTTGGCAATTTATTTTTTATGTCTTCAATTGATTTTATTTTATTTTTATTTATTGGTTTTAAAATAAAATCATTTACTATATTAGAGTCGCATAATGTTTCAAAATATATTACATTAATAATTATTTTTTTGTTTTTTAATTTTCTAATTTTTAAATCTGGATTAAATACTTTTAAGTTTTCTAGTTCTTTAATATCCATAATAAAACTCCTTTTTAATAGTTTAACCAAATTTTAAAAAATTATAGTATAATATTTAATAAGGAGAATTATATGAAATTAAATGAAATTTATGAAACTAAGATTTTAAGATTAAATAATGAAGGCGATGGAGTAGGTAAAATAGATGATATAGTGACATTTGTAAAGGGTGCTTTAAAGGGTGAAATAGTAAGAGTACGAATAGATAAAATTTATAAAAATTATGCTAAAGCAAGTATTATAGAAATATTAGAAAAAAGTATAGATAGAAGAATTCCAATATGCCCTTATTTTGATTATTGTGGGGGCTGTGATTTAATGCATATGGATTATAATGATCAACTTAAATTTAAAAAAGAAAAAATAGAATCTATATTTAAAAAAATATGTAATATGGATATTACACTTTCTAGTATTAACAGTTATAATAATTTAAATTACAGAAATAAAGTGGTTTTTAAAGTAAAAGAAGATAAAATAGGCTTTTATAAAAGAAAGACATATGAAATAATCGATATAAATGAGTGTATAATTTCTGATAAAAAAATAAATGAGATTTTGTTAAAACTAAGAGAATTTATAAAAGAACATATTAATCATAAAATAACTGAAGTAATGATTAGAGTATGTAATGATGAAATAATGATTAGTATTAACAAATTAAATTATAAATATGAAGATAAATTTAAAGAGCTATTTAGTTGTGAAAGTAGTATATATATAGATAATAAATTAATATATGGGGTATCTAGTTTAAATCAAAAATTAAATAATTTGGTATTTGATGTATCACCAAAGTCATTTTTTCAAGTAAATCCTATTACTGCTGAAAATTTATATAATAAAGTACTTGAATTTGTTAGTAATTCTGATACTATTGTAGATCTTTATTCAGGGACAGGAACAATTACAATGTTACTTTCTAAAAAAGCAAGAAAAGTAATTGGTATAGAAGTTGTTAAAGATGCAGTTATAGATGCTAAAAACAATTTACTTTTAAATGGTATTGATAATGTAGAATTTATATGTGATAAAGTAGAAAATAAAATAGATACATTAAAAGATTTAAATATAGATACTCTTGTTATGGATCCTCCAAGAGGAGGTAGTGATAAAAAAACATTAAAATCAATACTTGATATTAATCCTAAAAAAATTATTTATATATCATGTAATCCAGTAACACTTGCAAGAGATATAAATATATTAAAAGATAAATATGAAATAAAAGAGATAAGTGCATTTGATATGTTTCCTCAAACTTATCACGTTGAATGTGTGTGCTTGTTAAAACT